>JBGSWJ010000236.1:0-1681 GCA_041752495.1 Rhodobacterales bacterium | reverse complement strand
CGGGGGCGGCGGTGGTCATGGCGGTGACTTCGGCCGTGATGCGGGCGGGGTCCTGGGCGGCCATGCGGCCGGTCAGTTCGTGGATGTCGTGATGCGCGACCTCGATCCCAAGGCGGGCACGAAGTTCGCTCGTCGAGACCTCCATGTTGTAGAACGTCATGGCAAGTCCGCCGATGACGCCGATCCGCGCACGATCCAGCGCCTTTGCGGCACCCAACGCGCGCAAAGTGTGGGACAGCCGCCTCTGCAGGGCAGGGTCTTCGTGTGCGCCATGATACCACTGAACGGGCCGCGTCGTCAGGTCACGCACCCCGCGCGCAATGGACAGCGACATGTTGAGCGACACGAAATTGTTGAGCTGCACATCGCCCGTTCGGACGGGTTCGGGGACGGACCAGAACCCGGCACGGAAGGGACTCGCGGCAATGGTACGGGCGACGTCGCCCATGGTAAAGCCGCCATGCAGGCAGAGGATGAAATCCGCACCCTCTGCGGTTGCATGGTCAAGCGCGGCTTGGGTTTCCCGCGCGTCCTGCGGGATGCCGGGCAGAATCGTCAGCCGCGCGCCATGGGCGGCGCAGAGGGTGGCCAAAATTGCTTCGGCCCGGTCCCAAACCTTGTGACGGTCGGGAAAGTAAGAGGGCAGAGAGGCGCGCAGCAAGGCGACGGTCAGCATGTGTCAGATCCTCAGATAGCCGCCATCGACGACATGCGTGGTCCCCGTGACATAGCTGGCCATGTCGGACGCGAGATAGACGCAGGCCTGCGCCACCTCGTCGGGTTTGCCCCAGCGGCGGGCCGGTATCATGGGCAGATAGCTTTCCCCCTGCGCTGTCCCGATCACAGGGTCATCCTCGACATTCATCATCGTATCCATGATCCCCGGCGCGACATTGTTCACCCGGATGCCATGCGGCCCCAACTCGTCAGCCAGCGCATAGGACAAAAGCCGCACCGCACCCTTGGTCAAATTGTAATGGGCAAAGCCCCTCGTGCCCCGCATCCCGGCAATCGAGCACATGTTGAGAATGACGCCCCGCTTGCGAGGGACCATCGCGCGGGCAGCTGCTTGCGAACCAAAGAACACCGATTTCACATTCACGTCGATCATCGTCTGGAACATGGCCTCGGTCGCCTTAAGGATCGGCTCCTTCTTCAGGATTCCCGCATTGTTCACCATGATGCCAAGGCCGCCCCAATCTTCGGCCATGGTGACCGCCGCTTCGAGGTCTGCGACCTTCGTCACGTCACACCGCAGGAACCGCGCTATCCCTGGATGGTCCGCCTCGATCAGGGCTGCTGTGGGCAGACCGCCTTCACGCGGGGTTTCGGTCAGGTCAGCAACCACCACCCGCGCCCCTTCGCGCGCAAAGGCCCGGGCGATGGCACGCCCGTTTCCGCTCGCCCCGCCGGTGACGATCGCCACCTGTCCCTCAAGCAGCATCACATTCCCCCTACGGCGCTGATAAGCCGTGAAAGCCGCGCGCGGCCCGTCGTCATGAGCCAGGCTGTCAGGGCCTCTTCGCCTTCCGCGCCAAAGATGCCCACACCTTCGGACCACAGCGCACGACCGCACATGAACCCGTCAAACTGTGCGCCCGCCTCCCGTGCGAGCGTCAGCGACGCCTCGAACTGGTCAAACGGAACCCCGGCAGAGAGAAAGACCAGCGGCAACCCCCGT
>JBGSWJ010000235.1:0-1958 GCA_041752495.1 Rhodobacterales bacterium | reverse complement strand
TGACGGCCGTCCCCGGCCCCTCGGCCATGCTGGCCGCCCTCACCGTCTCGGGCCTGCCATCGGACAGGTTCCTTTTTGTCGGATTCCTCTCGTCTGCACAGGCCCAGCGCGAAACCGAAATCGCGGCCCTGCGCGACATGCCATTTACCATGATTTTCTACGAATCACCCAAGCGCTTAAACTCCATGCTAACGGATCTTGTGCGCATACTGGGACCAGACCGGCAGGCTGTCGTCTGCCGCGAACTGACCAAACGGTTTGAAGAGGTGCAGCGCGGCCCGCTCTCTGATCTTGCCACGATGTTCCCTGCAGACGGGGTCAGGGGCGAAATCGTGGTTCTGGTCGGGCGTGCCGGGGCAGTGGATGTGGCCGATGCCGATGTGCAGACGGCGCTGAAGGAGGCGATGAAAACGATGCGGATCAAGGATGCGGCAACGATGGTGGCTGGGGCGCTGGGCCTGCCGCGCCGTCAGGTCTATCAGATCGCCCTCACGCTCGGGGATGACGCATGACCGGCACTGTCAGCTATCACGCGGGTCTTGCTGCCGAAGATATCGTGGCCCGCGACTATCAGCGCCGCGGCAGGGCGGTTGCCCACCGCCGCTGGCGCGGCGAAGGCGGCGAAATTGATCTCATAGCCCGCGAAGGCGACCGCGTCGTGTTTATTGAGGTCAAGAAAAGCCGCACCTTTGATCTGGCCGCGCTGCGCCTTGGTCGTCGGCAGATGGACCGGCTCTGCAATGCCGCCCTTGAATTCCTTGCCGGTGAACCGAACGGCCAGAACACCGACATGCGCTTTGACGTGGCCCTTGTCGACGGGCGCGGCGCCACCCGCATCATCGAGAACGCCTTCGGCGCGGCCTGACCCATTGCGCCCGCGGCAGGCTTGGGCCATGTAACGGCGGGTCACGCAGCAAAGGGGTTCCGCGATGCCGCTCAAGGTTGCTATCCAGATGGATCCCATCGCGCCGATCAACATCGACGCCGATTCCACCTTCCGCATCGCGCTCGAGGCGCAGGCGCGCGGCCATTCGCTTTTCTACTACACGCCCGACCGCCTTGCCTTTCAGGAAGGCCGCGTCACTGCCCGGGGCTGGCCTCTGACGGTGCGCCGCTTGAAGGGCGATCACTACACCCTGGGGGCCGAGACGGAGGTGGACCTGAGCACCTTTGACGTGGTCTGGCTCCGTCAGGACCCGCCCTTTGACATGGGCTATATCACGACGACCCACATTCTCGACCTGATCCACCCCAAGACACTTGTGGTCAACGATCCGTTCTGGGTCCGCAACTATCCCGAGAAACTCCTCGTCCTCCGCTTCCCCCACCTCACCCCGCCCACCGCTATCGCCCGCGACCTGCCCACGCTTCGCGCTTTCCGCGAACGGCATGGCGACATCATCCTCAAGCCGCTTTACGGTAACGGCGGCGCAGGCGTGTTCAAGCTGGCAGGCAATGACGGCAACCTCGCCTCTCTGTTTGAAATGTTCACCAGTATCAGCCGCGAACCCCTGATTGTGCAGAAATACCTTCCTGACGTGACCAAGGGCGACAAGCGTGTCATACTTGTAGATGGCGAACCCGTGGGCGCAATCAACCGCGTCCCCGCACAGGGTGAAACCCGCTCCAACATGCATGTCGGCGGCCGCCCGGAAAAGGTCGACCTCACCCCCCGCGACCGCGAAATCTGCGCCGCCATCGGCCCGCTCCTGCGCGAAAAGGGTCAGATCTTTGTCGGCATCGACGTCATCGGCGACTGGTTGACCGAAATCAACGTGACCTCGCCCACCGGCATCCAGGAGCTTGAGCGTTTCGACGGCACCAACACCGCCGAAAGGATCTGGCAGGCGATCGAGGCGCGGCGGGCCGCGTGACATGTCCTGGCAGCTCAGGGTCCTGAACGGGCTCCTGCGCCGCGTCGCCCGTCCCCGGCTTGCCCGCACCGTCTCGCCTGAACG
>JBGSWJ010000234.1:0-20789 GCA_041752495.1 Rhodobacterales bacterium | reverse complement strand
GATCATGTTCTTCACATAGTCGGCGTGGCCCGGGCAGTCGACGTGGGCATAGTGACGGTTGGCCGTCTCGTATTCCACATGCGCGGTCGAGATCGTGATGCCGCGTGCCTTTTCTTCCGGGGCCGCGTCGATCTGGTCATACGCACGGAATTCGCCGAAATACTTCGTGATCGCCGCCGTCAGCGTCGTCTTGCCATGGTCAACGTGACCAATGGTCCCGATGTTCACATGCGGTTTGTTACGTTCAAACTTTGCCTTACCCATGATGGGATCTCCTTGCGGTCGGATGGGGCGGCGGGGTCACCCCCGCCCTACGGTTGTGGTAGGGCGGGGTTCACCCCGCCGCACCGTTATGCGAATTTCTTCTGGATCTCTTCAGATATGTTCTGCGGAACCGGTTCGTAGTGGTCGAACTCCATCGTGAAGTTCGCACGACCCGACGTCATAGACCGCAGCGTGTTGATGTAGCCGAACATGTTGGCCAGCGGCACGAAGGCGTTGATGACGTTCGCGTTGCCGCGGCTGTCCTGCCCGTTGATCATGCCCCGGCGCGAGGTCAGGTCACCGATCACACCACCGGTGTAATCTTCGGGTGTCACCACCTCGACCTTCATGATCGGCTCGAGCAGCTTGGCGCCGGCCTTCTTCATGCCTTCACGCATGCACATGCGGGCTGCGATTTCGAAGGCCAGAACCGACGAGTCAACGTCGTGATACTTGCCGTCGATGAGCGCCACCTTGAAGTCGATGACCGGGAAGCCAGCCAGCGGACCGGAGTCCATGACCGACTTGATCCCCTTTTCGACGCCCGGAACGTATTCCTTGGGCACCGTGCCGCCGACGACCTTGGATTCGAAGGAATAACCTTCACCCGGTTGCGTCGGTGAAATCACGAGCTTCACTTCGGCGAACTGACCCGACCCACCGGTCTGCTTCTTGTGGGTATAGGTGTGTTCGACTTCGTGGCCGATGGTTTCGCGATAGGCCACCTGCGGCGCACCGATGTTCGCCTCGACCTTGAACTCGCGACGCATGCGGTCGACGAGGATGTCGAGGTGAAGTTCGCCCATGCCGCGCATGATGGTCTGACCGGATTCGTAGTCGGTTTCGACGCGGAAGGACGGGTCTTCGGCAGCGAGACGGGCGAGAGCGATGCCCATCTTTTCCTGGTCGGCCTTGGTCTTGGGTTCGACGGCGATTTCGATAACCGGCTCGGGGAAGGTCATCGTTTCAAGGATGACGGGATCCTTTTCCGCGCAAAGCGTATCGCCCGTCGTCGTGTCCTTGAGACCGGCCAGCGCGATGATGTCGCCAGCAAAAGCCTCTTCGATTTCTTCGCGGTTGATGGCGTGCATCATCATCATCCGGCCAACACGCTCTTTCTTGCCCTTGGTCGAGTTAAGCATGGCGTCGCCTTTTTTCAGGACGCCCGAATAGATGCGCGTGAAGGTGAGCGAACCTACGAACGGGTCGTTCATGATCTTGAAGGCCAGTGCCGAGAACGGCTGGCTGTCTTCGGCCGAACGGGCAATGTTGCGGGTTTCCGTTTCGTCACCCGGAAGGAAGCCCATGTAATCGGGCACATCCAGCGGCGACGGCAGGAAATCGACAACGGCGTTGAGCATGGGCTGAACGCCCTTGTTCTTGAAAGACGATCCGGCAAGGATCGGAACGAAGGCGAGTTCCAGCGTGCCCTTGCGGATCATGCGGCGCAGAGTGGCTTCGTCGGGCTCGGTGCCTTCGAGATAGGCTTCCATCGCGGCGTCGTCCATGTCGACGGCGATTTCGATCATCTTGGCGCGCCATTCGTCGGCCAGACCCTTCAGGTCGGCGCGAATGTCTTTCTTGATCCACGAGGCGCCAAGGTCATCACCCTGATAGACCCATTCCTGCATGGTGATCAGATCGATGATGCCTTCCAGCTTGTCCTCGCTACCGATGGGCAGCATGATCGGCATCGGGGTGGCCCCGGTCCGGTCCTTGATCATCTTGACGCAGTTGAAAAAATCGGCGCCGATCTTGTCCATCTTGTTGACGAACACGATACGGGGAACCTTGTAGCGGTCGGCCTGACGCCAGACGGTTTCGGTCTGCGGTTCTACGCCAGCGTTGGCGTCGAGCAAAACGATGGCACCGTCAAGCACGGCAAGGCTGCGTTCGACTTCGATGGTGAAGTCGACGTGGCCTGGGGTGTCAATGATGTTGAAGCGGTGCTTCTTGCCCTGGGGCGTGCCGTCTTCGGTGCGCTCCCAGAAGGTAGTGGTCGCAGCCGAGGTGATGGTGATCCCACGTTCCTGCTCCTGCTCCATCCAGTCCATAGTGGCGGCGCCATCGTGGACTTCACCGATTTTGTGGTTCTTGCCGGTGTAGTAGAGGATGCGTTCGGTCGTCGTGGTCTTGCCAGCGTCGATGTGCGCAATAATGCCGAAGTTGCGGTAGAGTTCGAGCGGATATTCGCGTGCCATGGTTTGAACCCCTTACCAGCGGTAGTGGCTGAACGCTTTGTTCGCGTCGGCCATCTTGTGGGTGTCTTCACGCTTCTTCACGGCGGTGCCGCGGTTGTTGACCGCGTCGACGAGTTCGCCCGCAAGGCGCTCTTCCATCGTGTGTTCGTTGCGCTTGAGCGAAGCGGCGATCAGCCAGCGGATGGCGAGCGCTTCGCGGCGTTCGGGGCGGACTTCGACGGGGACCTGATAGGTCGCACCGCCGACGCGGCGCGAGCGCACTTCGATCGAGGGTTTGATGTTGTCGAGCGATTCATGGAAGACGTCGATCGGCGACTTCTTGAGCTTGGCTTCGACGCGTTCGAAGGCGGAATAGACGATGCGTTCGGCGACGGACTTCTTGCCGTCAACCATCAGGTTGTTCATGAATTTGGTCACAACCTTGTCGCCATACTTGGCGTCAGGGAGGACTTCGCGTTTTTCTGCGGCGTGGCGGCGCGACATGGCGGCTTCCTTGTCTTTTCGGGCAATGGCGGGGGGAGCCCCGCCCTGATGCAAACGGAATGGGCGGGGACAGGGCCCCGCCGCATGAACTTACTTCGGACGCTTGGCGCCGTACTTGGAACGACGCTGACGGCGGTTCTTGACGCCCTGGGTGTCAAGCACGCCGCGCAGGATGTGGTAGCGCACGCCCGGAAGGTCCTTGATACGGCCCCCGCGGATCAGAACGACCGAGTGTTCCTGCAGGTTGTGGCTTTCGCCGGGAATGTAGCTGATGACTTCGAACCCGTTGGTCAGGCGCACCTTGGCAACCTTACGCATGGCCGAGTTCGGCTTTTTCGGCGTCGTCGTGTAGACGCGGGTGCAGACACCACGCTTCTGCGGGCAGCCTTCAAGGTGCTGCGACTTGGACCGGACAATTCTGGGCTGCCGCGGCTTGCGGATCAGCTGCTGGATCGTAGGCATTGGGCGTTGTTCCCCGTTTCTTCCACATGTGTTGCGGACCCTTGGGACCGCCGTTTTCAAACCGGCGCGCGAACCTCGCGTCCGTAAAGCACAAAAAGCCCGCTGCGTTCCCGCACCCTGCGGAACGAAGCGGTGAGTCTGCAGAGGATCGGGGCAGTAGTAGCCCGGATCATGACCTAGACAACCATGAGTTCCGGTCAGACGGCAGACTGCCCCCTTTCCCGGTTGGGGGGCGTATAGGGGGAGTCGCAGGGGGTGTCAACAGGGGGCAGGCGGGCTTTCAGAGCTGTGACGCGGCTGTCGCTGCGGCACGTCGCGTCATGCGTTCACGGTAAAGGGTGAAGAGGCCGGTTGCCACGACGATGGCAGCACCGACGAGGGTGACGGGGTCGGGAAAAGTATTGAAAACAACGACGCCGACCACAAGAGCCACCACCAGCCCCGTGTAGCGGAAGGGGGCGACAAACCCAAGATCGCCGACGCGGACCGAAGCGACAGAGAGAAGATAGCCGAAAATCAGGAACAGCATTGCCCCGCCAAGGTGAAAGGCGACGTGGCCGGTGAAGGGCTGCCATTCAACAAAGATCGAACCGACGGCAGCAAAGAGTGTGACTCCGAGGGCGGAGACAGTGGCAATGAGGAGGCTCGGTGTGACCGGGGACATCATACGCGAGACAATGTCCCGGACTGTCACGCAACCGACCGTCAGAAGGCCATAGAGCGCGTCGATGGTAAAGCCGTCGGGGCCGGGCTTGACGATCAGGAGGACGCCCAGAAATCCGACGAGGATCGCGGCCATCCGCCTCCAACCGACTGATTCGCCAAGGAATATCGCGCCAACCAGCGTCACTGTCAGCGGCAGCGACTGCATGATGGCGGCGAGGTTTGCAAAGGGCATATGAAAGAGGGCGGTCAGAAAGAAATAGGTTCCGGCAATTTCGGCCAGCGCCCGGATGACCATCAGCGTCCAGTCCCGCCGCGATGCGTTGAGGCGCATATGGCCCATGTAGGTGGTCAGGAAGACAAGAAAGAACGTGGCCCCGATACCGCGGATGAGGATGGCCTGGAACAACGGCACAGCATCACCGAGCGACTTCATGAAGGCGTCGTTGAGCGTGAAGGCGGTCATTGCCCCTGTCATCAGGGCGGCGCCGCGCAGGTTGTCGGACATTTGGGCCATGTGCGTGGGCTAACAGCCGATCCGGGTGGACGCCAGAGGATTTCCCTGCTTGTTTGCGGACATGACCGAACAGGCCGAAAAGTTTCTGGTGTTTGCGGGGATGCGGAACGAGGGGCCGTTCATCGTCGAATGGGTATCCTGGTACCGGATGCTTGGGTTCGAGGTGCTGGTCGGGATCAATGAGTGCACCGATCACTCCCCTGCCCTGCTGGCGAAGCTGGCGGAAGAAGGCTGGTGTCAGTTCTTTGTGCATAAGCCACGCGAGGGATCATCGCCCAAGGCTTCGGCGCATCGGGCGATGCGGAGGCATCCTGCCGTGGCGGCTACCGATTGGCTGCTGATCTGTGATGTCGATGAATTTCTTGTTCTGCGTCAAGGGGATGGCACCATCGGGAGTTTTCTTGACCGAATGGGTCGCGGGTTTCTGGGGATGGCATTTCACTGGAAATGCTTTGGCAATGGCGGGCACAGAACCTATGCCGACGGGCTTGTCCACGAACAGTTCCTGACCTGTGGGCCGGGGCAGCGCGGGCCGAATGCGATGTTCAAGACGCTGATCCACAAGCCGCTTCGGTTCCGACGCTACAGCGACCACAGCCCGTTCGAGTTTGAGGGGACATGGGGGCCGCTGCCGGACAATATCGTGGACAGCGAGGGGCGGGCCATCGGGAGATTCCTGACCGATGAACAGCCGATCCGGTTCACAGAGACCGAAGATATCACCCACAAGAATGCGCAGATGAATCATTATGTTATCCGCGCGGATGAGAGCTTTGACCTCAAGCGCGGGACGAAAAGTGCGACGGCGATGAAGGACCGCTACACCGAGCAGTTCTATCGTCAGCGAAACCGGAACGAGCAGCGCGACCTGTCGGCTTTGCAGTATTCGGACCGCTTTGGCCCGGTCCATGCAGAGGCGATGGCCCTGCCGGGGGTCCGGCGGCTGCACCATCTGTGCTGTGCGGATTATGTGGCGCGGCTTTGTGTCAATCAGGGGCGGCGGGCCGAGGATGATCCGCGGTGGGCCCGCCACATTGCTTTGGCGAATGAAAGCTGAAATCCCGAACGTTTGCTGGAGAAAGCGCTTTGTCGTCAGTTAGTATTTGTGTCGGGGACTCGAAAATTAGCCGGCATTTTGTGATCTCTGCTCTTGCAGCCTATTGGAAAGACATGGGCATTGATACGGTCGTGGGACGCGACTTTGCTGTGGATGCTGATGTAGGCGTCCTGCACATTGACCTGACCCGTATCCCCGATGAGGCCATCGCGAAAGCACCAGGCGGAAAACCGATCGTCAACGGCAAGGTACTTGATATCTCGAAACGGAGATTCTCGACGCTGCAGTTGGAGCGATGTTCGGATTGGGATGGCGAGGTGATCGTCAAGACGAATGAAAACTACTTTGGCATCAACGAGGCAAGAGCCCGAAAGACGACCAAGGCGGATGAAAATCGCGCAAAGATGGCCAAGATTTCATGGCGCTCTGCGCGCAGGCTTCCTGAAAAGACCTATCCTGTCCTCGCTTCGGTCGCGCTGGTCCCCGGCTGGGTCTGGGATGACCCGTCCTATATCGTCGAAAGATTCATGCCCGAACGTGACGGCGACCTTTATGTTCTGCGTGGGTGGATGTTCTTTGGAAGCCGGAGTTACGGTTGGAAATTGTTTGCCACCGATCCAATGGTCAAGGCCGGTTCTATGGTGCGTCACGAGTTCACATTCGAAGTGCCGGACGAAATTCGGGCCGAACGCGTGCGATCCGGCTTTGATTTTGGCAAGTTCGACTACGTTGTCCACAACGACAGGGCCTATCTGTTTGACACGAATCGCACGCCGACTTTTGTAGGCGAGTCGCGGACGCCCCGGCTTGAGAACCTTGCCAAGGGTATCGAGGAATTCCTCTCATGCCTGTGAACATTCGACCGGACTTCGATCTGGCCGCCCATTTGCCGGCGGACGTTGCTTTTGCTGCGCGAACCGATCTGTCGGAAATGCGGCTTCTTGGCATGACCGCCTTTCACGTAGACTCGATTGCTCTGCTGCTGCTTGGACTGTTGAATGGCAGAACGACGGTTCGGCATCGGTCAGGCGTCACAGACGAGATCCTGGAATTCCTCGACTTTGCCGGACTTGAAGTCGCGGAAGACATGCTGGTTTACGAGACGGCTGAGCAGGCCTTAATGTTTGCCAGAGGACTGGTCTCGCAAGGGCGGCGGCTTTTCCATATCTATCCGCTTCCCGAGAAGACGCATCCGGTGGGGGCACATCTTGTCCCTCCTTCGCTGTGGCGAAAGCTGAATGCGAAGGAAAATCTTGGGCAGATTGTGGATCCTGCGAACCTTGCCAATCGTCAGGTTGCTACTGCAGAGGAGTTGCTGGCGCGTGAAGTGACGGGGCCCGTTTGGTTGAAGCTGGCCGGAGAGCGCACCACAGGGGCAGGATTTGCTGTAAGGCACTGCGCCAATAGCGAGAGTTATCAGAGTGCAATCAAAGAGTTGCAGGTTCTTGATCCGGGTCAACGGCTGATTGCGGAGGACGATATCCCGGTGACGCATTGCTGGTGCGCCAATCTTTTTGTCGGCGAAGATGCAGTTACCTATCTGGGAAGCGCCCTGCAGACGTTTTCATCACCCGGCCACCAGACGGGAAGTCTGATAGACCCAGTTCATCCATTGCCCGAGGCTGGAGCCGCGTTGGCCATTGCCGCAGGTGAGGTCGCAAGGAAGCTTGGTTATGTTGGGCCGGCAGGTTTGGATATTGGCCGAACCCGCGAGGGCAAACTGTTCGTGTTTGATCCGAATTTCCGGATAAACGCATCACTTTCCCAGGTTATTCTTCACGCGACTGTCGCGTTGCGCGCCGGACTTCCGGCTTCGCTTTCGGTCGGTTTGGCAAGCTCTTTGCCCGTGACCGAGATTCTGGACCGTCTTAGGGGGCCAGTGCGCGACCTTTGGTTCATGCCTCAACGTGTGATCGACGCGACTTTGCTTCCTGCCGCCGGAGGGCAGAGCCGAGTCACCGGTTTTGTTCTGGCAGGTACAGCAGAGGAATTGCCCGGGCGGCAAAGGGCACTTGAGCAGATGCTTGCAACATAAATCGGCCGGCTATGGCCCTTAGCCAAGCAATGCTGAATTACCTGCCGCAATGAAAAAGGGGCCATCGCGATGGATGGCCCCTTTTGGTTCTTTCGTGTTCGGGAAAGATCAATCCCGGCTTTCGGGAGTGTCGATCAGATGGTCGAATTCGTCCCCGCCGATCACATCTTCCATGACCGGGGCTGCAAGTGCGGCGGCGGTAGTCGCCATTTCGCGCTTTTCCTCGATCACGGCATTGTCGCGTTCGGCCGCGATGCGGCGGACGCGGCTGGTGGCGCCGCCGGTGCCGGCCGGAATGAGACGGCCGACGATGACGTTTTCCTTCAGCCCGACAAGCTTGTCACGCTTGCCCTGCACCGAAGCTTCGGTGAGGACGCGGGTGGTTTCCTGGAACGAGGCCGCCGAGATGAAGCTGCGGGTTTGCAGCGACGCCTTGGTGATCCCGAGCAGGATCGGTTCGCCGGTCGCCGGACGGCCGCCGCGGGCGATCGCCTTTTCGTTGGCTTCGTCGAACTCGGCCTTGTCCACCGTTTCGCCCTTGAGCAGGACGGTGTCGCCGGATTCGGCGATTTCCCACTTCTGGAGCATCTGGCGAACGATGACCTCGATGTGCTTGTCGTTGATCTTCACGCCCTGCAGGCGATACACGTCCTGCACTTCGTCGATCATGTAGTCGGCCAGCGCCTCGACCCCGAGAATGGCGAGGATGTCATGGGGGGCAGGGTTGCCGTCCATGATGTAATCGCCCTTCTGGACGAAATCGCCTTCCTGAACCGGAATGTGCTTCCCTTTCGGGATCATGTATTCCTTCTTCTCAAGGCTTTCGTCCGTCGGCTCGATGGTGATGCGGCGCTTGTTCTTGTAGTCCTTGCCGAAACGGACGTAGCCGTCGATTTCCGCGATGATCGCGTGATCCTTGGGACGACGGGCTTCGAACAGTTCCGCCACGCGGGGAAGACCCCCGGTGATGTCTTTGGTCTTGGCACCTTCGCGCGGGATACGCGCCACAACGTCACCGGCTGCGACCTGTTCGCCGTCTTCGACGGAAAGGATCGCGTCCACCGACATCGGGTAGGTCACGGGGTTGCCGCTGTCGGTGCGGACGGGCTGACCATCCGCATCAACAACGATGATTTCCGGCTTGAGTTCGTTGCCCTTGGGCACCGAACGCCAGTCGGAAACGATCCGCTGGGTCATGCCGGTGGCATCGTCGGTATCTTCGCGGACGGCGATACCGTTGATCAGGTCGACGTATTTCACAGTCCCCGACTTTTCGGCGATGATCGGCAGGGTGTACGGATCCCATTCGAAGAGTTTTTCGCCCCGGACGACGCGTGCGCCTTCCTTGACGAAGATCTTGGTGCCGTAGCCGACCTTGTGCTGCGACCGTTCTTCGCCGTTGTCGTCCATGATCGCGAGGATCATGTTCCGGCCCATGACGATCTGTTCCCCGTTCTTGTTGAGGAGCAGGGTCGCGTTGCGGAATTCGACAACACCCTCTTGCGAGGATTCGAGGAACGACTGCTGGCCACCCTGCGCCACGCCGCCGATGTGGAAGGTCCGCATCGTAAGCTGAGTGCCGGGTTCACCGATGGATTGGGCGGCGATGATGCCGACCGCTTCACCGATGTTGACCATCGTGCCGCGGGCAAGGTCACGCCCGTAGCACATCTGGCAGACGCCATCTTCGCTTTCGCAGGTCAGGGGCGACCGGATGCGCATCTTGGTCACGCCGGCCGTCAGGATCATGTCGGCGCGGCGTTCGTCGATCAGTTCGCCGGCCTTGATGATGATTTCGTCCGTACCCGGCTTCATCACGTCATCCGCCGAAACCCGGCCGAGGACGCGTTCGGAGAGCGAAGAGACGACTTCGCCGTCGTTTACCGCAGCTTCTGCGGTGATCGCGCGGGAAGTGCCGCAATCCTTGAGACGGACGATGCAGTCCTGGGCCACGTCGACAAGGCGGCGGGTCAGGTAACCCGAGTTCGCCGTCTTGAGCGCGGTGTCGGACAGACCCTTGCGGGCGCCGTGGGTCGAGTTGAAGTATTCAAGAACGGTCAGACCTTCCTTGAAGTTCGAGATGATCGGCGTTTCGATGATCTCGCCCGAGGGCTTGGCCATCAGGCCGCGCATCCCGCCCAGCTGCTTCATCTGCGTGACCGAGCCACGGGCCCCGGAGTGGGCCATCATGTAGACGGAGTTCGGCTCGGCCTCGGCGCCGGTGGCGCTGATCTTGTTGGCCGAAATCGTCTTCATCATCGCCTCAGTCACCTTGTCGTTGCACTTGGACCATGCATCGACAACCTTGTTGTACTTTTCGCCCTGGGTGATCAGGCCGTCCATGTACTGCTGTTCAAAGTCCTTGACCTGATCGCGGGTCTCATCGACCAGCACCCACTTCTTGTCGGGCACGACCATGTCGTCCTTGCCGAAGGATATCCCGGCACGGAAGGCTTCGCGGAAGCCGGCGGTCATGATCTGGTCGCAGAAGATGACCGACTCTTTCTGGCCGCAGTAGCGGTAGACGGTGTCGATGACCTGCTGCACTTCCTTCTTGCGGAGGAGGCGGTTGACCAGTTCGAAGGGCGCCTTGGCATTGAGCGGCAGAAGACCACCAAGCCGCAGGCGGCCGGGGGTGGTTTCGTAGCGCTTGATGATCTCGTTGCCTTCGTTGTCGATCTGCTTGATCCGGGCGGTGATCTTGGCGTGCATGTGCACTTCACCGGCGGTCAGGGCGTGTTCGACTTCTTCGATGGAGGAGAAGGACATGCCTTCGCCCTTCATCCCCTGACGTTCGATCGTGGTGTAGTAGAGACCGAGCACCATGTCCTGAGACGGCACGATGATCGGCGAGCCGTTCGCGGGCGACAGCACGTTGTTCGTGGACATCATGAGAACGCGGGCCTCGAGCTGGGCTTCCAGCGAGAGGGGGACGTGGACGGCCATCTGGTCACCGTCGAAGTCGGCGTTAAAGGCCGAGCAGACGAGCGGGTGCAGCTGGATCGCCTTGCCTTCGATCAGGACCGGTTCGAACGCCTGAATGCCGAGACGGTGCAGGGTGGGCGCACGGTTCAGCATGACGGGGTGTTCGCGGATGACCTCGTCCAGAATATCCCAGACTTCGGGGCGTTCTTTTTCAACCAGCTTTTTCGCCTGCTTGACGGTCGAGGACAGACCCTTGGCCTCGAGCCGCGAGTAGATGAACGGCTTGAAGAGTTCGAGCGCCATCTTTTTCGGCAGGCCGCACTGGTGCAGCTTGAGTTCCGGGCCGGTCACGATGACCGAACGGCCCGAGAAGTCGACGCGCTTGCCCAGAAGGTTCTGGCGGAAGCGGCCCTGCTTGCCCTTGAGCATGTCCGAGAGCGATTTCAGCGGACGCTTGTTGGCGCCGGTGATGACGCGACCACGACGGCCGTTGTCAAAGAGGGCGTCCACGGATTCCTGCAGCATCCGCTTTTCGTTGCGCACGATGATGTCGGGCGCGCGGAGTTCGATCAGCCGCTTGAGACGGTTGTTGCGGTTGATCACGCGGCGATAGAGGTCGTTGAGGTCGGACGTGGCGAAGCGGCCGCCGTCAAGCGGGACGAGCGGACGGAGTTCGGGCGGAATGACCGGGATGACGGTCATGATCATCCACTCGGGGCGGTTGCCGGATTCGAGGAAGGATTCCACGATCTTGAGCCGCTTGATGATCTTTTTGGGCTTGAGTTCGCCGGTCGCCTCTTTCAGGTCGGCGCGCAGCTGTTCGGCTTCGGCTTCGAGGTCGATGTTGGCCAGCATTTCGCGGATCGCTTCGGCACCGATATTGGCGGTGAAGGCGTCCGAGCCGTACTGGTCCTGCGCGTCGAGGAATTCCTCTTCGGTCAGGAGCTTGCCGTATTCAAGATCGGTCAGGCCCGGCGAGATGACGACGTAGTTTTCAAAGTAGAGGATCCGTTCCAGATCCCGCAGCGTCATGTCGAGCATGAGGCCGATACGGCTGGGCAACGATTTGAGGAACCAGATGTGCGCGACGGGGGCGGCCAGTTCGATATGGCCCATCCGTTCGCGGCGCACCTTCTGGAGCGTCACTTCGACACCGCATTTTTCGCAGACGACGCCGCGATATTTCATGCGCTTGTATTTGCCGCAGAGGCATTCGTAATCCTTGATCGGGCCAAAGATACGGGCGCAGAACAGGCCGTCGCGCTCGGGTTTGAACGTTCGGTAGTTGATGGTCTCGGGCTTCTTGATCTCGCCGAAGGACCACGAAAGAATCCGCTCGGGGCTGGCGAGAGAGACCTTGATCTCGTCAAAGGCCTTGGCCGGGGTGAGCGGGTTGAACGGGTTGTTAGTCAGTTCCTGGTTCATCTGAATGTCCTATGCATAGGGGCGTCGGTCGGGGATGAGGACCAAGTTCCTTGGAAGGAACTTGGCAAAATCCTTCGAAGGATTTTGGTCTCTATTCCTCGCCCTCCGCGTCCAGGAGTTCCATGTTGAGACCGAGGCCGCGGACTTCCTTCACGAGCACGTTGAAGGATTCCGGAATACCGGCTTCGAAGTTGTCTTCGCCCTTGACGATGGATTCATAGACCTTGGTCCGGCCTGCCACGTCGTCCGACTTCACCGTCAGCATTTCCTGCAGGGTGTAGGCGGCGCCGTAAGCCTCCAAGGCCCAAACTTCCATCTCGCCGAAACGCTGACCGCCGAACTGGGCCTTACCGCCCAGCGGCTGCTGGGTGACGAGGCTGTAGGGGCCAGTCGAACGGGCGTGGATCTTGTCGTCGACGAGGTGGTGAAGCTTGAGCAGATACTTCACCCCGACGGTCACAGGACGCGAGAACTGTTCGCCCGTGCGGCCGTCAAACAGGATCGACTGACCCGAGGTGTCGAAACCCGCCTTGCGGAGGCTTTCGTTCACGTCGGCCTCTTTCGCGCCGTCGAAGACCGGGGTCGCGATGGGAACGCCGCGCGTGACAGAGTCTGCCGCTTCGACCAGACGGTCGTCGTCCATGCCCTGCAGCGTTTCGTCATAGACGTCTTCGCCATAGGCCAGACGCATGGCTTCGCGCACCGGGGTCAGGTCGCCAGAGCGGCGGAAGGCCGACAGCGCCTCGTCGATCTTGAGGCCCAGACCACGGGCAGCCCAGCCCATGTGGGTTTCAAGGATCTGCCCGACGTTCATGCGCGACGGCACGCCCAGCGGGTTGAGGCAGAAGTCGACATGGGTGCCGTCTGCGAGGAAGGGCATGTCCTCGATGGGAACCACCTTGGAAATGACGCCCTTGTTGCCGTGACGACCGGCCATCTTGTCGCCGGGCTGAAGCTTGCGCTTTACCGCGACGAACACCTTGACCATCTTCATCACGCCCGGGGGCAGATCGTCGCCACGGCGGACCTTTTCGACCTTGTCTTCGAAACGGGCGTCCAGAGTGCGCTTTTGCACTTCATACTGCTCGTTCAGGGCTTCGACGATTTTCACATCGTCTTCATCCGAGAGGACAAGCTGCCACCACTGGCCACGGGACATGTCGCCCAGCGCCTCTTCGGTGATGACCGAGTTGGACTTGAACCCCTTGGGACCACGGATCGCGGTCTTGCCGAGGATCATCGACTTGAGACGCGCATAGATGTTGCGGTCGAGGATGGCGAGTTCGTCGTCCCGGTCACGGGCCAGACGTTCGACCTCTTCCCGCTCGATCTGGAGCGCACGTTCGTCCTTGTCCACGCCGTGACGGTTGAACACGCGCACTTCGACCACCGTCCCGAAATCGCCGGGGGGCAGGCGGAGCGAGGTGTCGCGCACGTCGGACGCCTTTTCACCAAAGATGGCGCGGAGGAGTTTCTCTTCCGGCGTCATCGGCGATTCACCTTTCGGGGTGATCTTGCCGACAAGGATGTCACCGGGGCCGACTTCGGCACCGATATAGACGATCCCGGCTTCGTCGAGGTTGCGGAGCGCTTCCTCGCCGACGTTGGGGATGTCGCGGGTGATTTCCTCGGGGCCGAGCTTGGTGTCGCGGGCGGCGACTTCGAATTCCTCGATGTGGATTGAGGTGAAGACGTCGTCGCGGACGATGCGTTCGGAGATGAGGATCGAGTCTTCGTAGTTGTAGCCGTTCCAAGGCATGAAGGCGACGACGACGTTCTTGCCAAGGGCGAGTTCGCCCATGTCGGTCGAGGGGCCGTCGGCGATCACTTCGCCCTTTTTGACCATGTCACCCACCTTCACCAGCGGACGCTGGTTGATGCAGGTGTTCTGGTTGGACCGCTGGAATTTGCGCATCCGGTAGATATCGACCCCGGCATCGCCAAGTTCGAGATCGGCCGTTGCACGCACAACGATACGTGCGGCATCGACCTGGTCGATGATGCCGGCACGGCGGGCCATGATGGACGCGCCCGAGTCACGGGCCACGACTTCTTCGATCCCGGTGCCCACGAGCGGAGCCTCGGCCTGAAGAAGCGGCACGGCCTGACGCTGCATGTTCGAGCCCATGAGGGCGCGGTTGGCGTCGTCGTTTTCAAGGAACGGGATGAGCGAGGCCGCGACCGAAACAAGCTGTTTCGGCGAGACGTCGATCAGGTCTACCTGTTCCTTGGGGGCGAGCATGTAGTCGCCCGACTGGCGGGACGAGATCAGATCGCTGACGAAACGGTTGTCCTTGTCCAGTTCGGCGTTGGCCTGCGCCACGGTGTGGCGCATTTCCTCGGTCGCGGACATGTACTGCACGTCATCGGTGACGATCCCGTTCACCACCTTGCGGTAGGGGGTTTCAATGAAGCCGTATTTGTTGACGCGGGCGAACGTCGCGAGGCTGTTGATCAGACCGATGTTCGGACCTTCGGGCGTCTCAATGGGGCACATCCGGCCATAGTGGGTCGGGTGGACGTCACGCACTTCGAACCCTGCACGTTCGCGGGTCAGACCGCCGGGCCCGAGGGCCGAGAGGCGACGCTTGTGCGTCACTTCGGAGAGCGGGTTGGTCTGGTCCATGAACTGCGACAGTTGCGAGGAGCCGAAGAATTCACGGACAGCGGCGGCGGCCGGTTTCGCGTTGATCAGGTCTTGCGGCATGACCGTGTCGATTTCGACCGAGGACATGCGTTCCTTGATCGCGCGTTCCATGCGCAGGAGGCCGACGCGGTACTGGTTTTCCATCAGTTCGCCCACGGACCGCACACGGCGGTTGCCGAGGTGGTCGATGTCGTCGATGTCGCCCTTGCCGTCGCGGAGTTCGACCAGCGCCTTGATACAGGCGATGATGTCTTCCTTACGGAGGGTGCGCATCGTGTCGGCGGCGTCGAGATCGAGGCGCATGTTCATCTTGACCCGGCCCACGGCGGACAGGTCATAGCGTTCGCTGTCAAAGAACAGCGTGTCGAACAGGGCGCTGGCGGCGTCGACGGTGGGCGGTTCACCCGGGCGCATGACGCGGTAGATGTCCATGAGCGCGGTCTCGCGGCTCATGTTCTTGTCCGACGACATGGTGTTGCGGATGTAGGGACCGACGTTGATGTTGTCGATGTCGAGCACGGGGATCGTGGTGAAACCCGCGTCCATCAGTTCCTTGATGGAACCGCCGATGACGGCACCGTCGCGGTCCATCTCGAGCGTGAGTTCATCGCCGGCTTCGACATAGATCGCGCCGTTGGTTTCGTTGATGATGTCGCGGGCGACGAATTTTCCCACGAGGTTCTTGAACGGGACGAGCAGGTTCTTGACCTTGCCTTCGTCGATCAGCTTTTTGACCTGACGCGGGGTGACCTTGTCGCCAGCATGGGCGATGACTTCGCCGGTGTCGGCGTCAATCAGGTCAAAGGTCGGGCGGGTGCCGCGGACGCGTTCCGGGAAGAAGCGGGTGACCCAACCCTTGGTCTTCTTGTCGTAAACGTAGTCAACGGTATCGTAATAGGCATTCATGATGCCTTCCTGATCCATGCCGAGGGCATAGAGCAGCGTCGTCACCGGCAGTTTGCGGCGGCGGTCGATGCGCGCGAACACCAGATCCTTGGCGTCGAATTCGAAGTCGAGCCAGGAGCCGCGGTAGGGGATGATCCGGCAGGCGAAGAGCAGCTTGCCCGAGGAATGCGTCTTGCCCTTGTCGTGGTCAAAGAACACGCCGGGGGAGCGGTGCATCTGGGACACGATCACGCGTTCGGTGCCGTTCACGATGAACGTGCCGTTCTGCGTCATGAGCGGCATGTCGCCCATGAACACGTCCTGTTCCTTGATGTCCTTCACCGACTTGGCGCCGGTATCTTCGTCGACATCGAACACGATCAGGCGCAGCGTCACCTTGAGCGGCGCGCTGTAAGTCATGTCGCGCTGCTGGCATTCCTCGACATCATATTTCGGCTTTTCGAGTTCGTATTTGACGAACTCCAGCACGGCCGTTTCGTTGAAGTCCTTGATCGGAAAGACCGACTGGAACACGCCCATGATGCCTTCGCCGTCGGCGGGCTTGTCGCCATCGCCCGAGCGGAGGAACAGGTCGTAGGAGGATTTCTGCACCTCGATGAGGTTTGGCATCTCCAGCACTTCGCGGATCTTGCCGTAATACTTGCGCAGGCGTTTCTGGCCGAGGAAGGACTGAGCCATGAGGTTCGTCACCTTTCAAAATCTCTGCGAGCGCTCCACACCGTTGGGCCTCGGTGCGGCACCCATTGAGAACGGGAGTTCCGGTCTATTCATGGCTGCCGGCCCACCGGCAACCTCCCGACCTTTGGAACCTGCCCAAGATGACAGTCTGACGGGACTGCCTTCTAAGACGGGTTAAGCTGGACCCGCAAGAGCGCGGGTCCAGCCTCGTTTCTACTTCACGCCGCGCAGGTGGGTTTCACCCACCCTACGCCGCCACCCCGTAGGGTGGGTGAAACCCACGCTGTTACGCGAGTTCGACCTTGGCGCCAGCTTCTTCGAGCTTCTTCTTGATCGCTTCGGCGTCGGCCTTGTTCGCGCCTTCCTTGACCTTGCCACCGGCCTCGACGAGGTCCTTGGCTTCCTTGAGGCCCAGACCGGTGATCGCGCGCACTTCCTTGATCACGTTGATCTTCTGGGCGCCGGCGTCCTTGAGGACGACGTCGAATTCGGTCTTTTCTTCCACCACTTCAGCAGCGGCAGCGGGACCGGCAGCCATCATGACCGCGCCACCGGCGGCGGGCTCGATGCCATACTTGTCCTTGAGGATCGACTTCAGTTCTTGTGCCTGAAGAAGGGTCAGACCCACGATGTCTTCGGCGAGTTTGTTCAGATCAGCCATTTGTTGACTCTTTCCGTTCAGTTAAGGTGTGTTCCAACGACGAGGTATCAACCCCACGAAGGTTCAGATTGCTCATGCAGCTTCTTCGAACTTCTTTTCGATGGTCGAAAGAATGCCCGCGATGTTGGAGGCAGGCGCACCAATGGCACCGGCAAGGGCGGAAGCAGGCGCACCGAGGCAAGCCACGATCGAAGCGATAAGCTCCTCACGCGACGGCATCGAGGCGACGGCTTTGACACCGACCGGGTCCAGAGCCGCGTTCCCCATCGCCCCGCCAAGGATAACGAGCTTTTCGTTGGCCTTGGCGTAAGCTTCGATCACCTTGGCGGCTGCCACGGGATCTTCGGAATAGGAAATCACGGTCATGCCCGTGAGAAGAGGAGCGATGCTGGCGCAGGGCTTTCCCTCAAGGGCGATCTTGGCGAGCTTGTTCTTGGCAACGCGCACAGAACCGCCCGCTTCACGCATTTTCGCGCGCAGGTCCTGCATTTGTGCAACCGTCATGCCTTCGTAGCGGGCAACCACCACGACGCCAGAGCTTTCGAAGATCTGGCCGAGTTCATCGACCACTTTCTCTTTCTGGGCTCTATCCACAGTTTCACTCCAAGTTTGGGGATTTCTCCCCGGCTCATGTTGTCCCCCCGGATCGTCTCGGAGGGGCTCTTCGGGTCCGTTTCAGGGACCGAGGCCTTGATCGCCCGAAGGAACGGTTTGCACCGTCCGAACGGTAATAACGGTCTCGTCTCCCATCTCAGGAAGGACTTATCCGGGGTTTCCCCCTTGGCCCTCCGTCTCGGACAGGTCGGGGCCTTTCGGCCCCGCCATTCCCGCCACCCCGGAAGGCGTCAGGAAATTCGTAGGGTGCGCATTTGCGCACCATGCGGAGAGGTGCGCAAAATGCGCACCCTACGCTTTAGTTACCGGTCGCGCTCGACACGTCGACGGAGACGCCCGGGCCCATCGTGGACGACAGCGAGACCTTCTTCATGTAGGTGCCCTTGGCGCCCGTCGGCTTGGCCTTGGAGACCGCATCGACGAAGGCAAGGATGTTCTCTTCCAGCTTCTTGGCGTCGAACGAGGCCTTGCCGACACCGGCATGGACCACGCCGGCCTTTTCAGCCTTGAACTGCACCTGACCACCTTTGGCGGCGGTCACGGCTTCGGCCACGTCCACCGTCACCGTCCCGATCTTGGGGTTCGGCATCAGGTTGCGCGGGCCGAGGATCTTGCCCAGGCGGCCGACGATCGGCATCATGTCCGGGGTGGCGATGCAACGATCAAAGTCGATCTTGCCGCCCTGGATTTCCTGCATCAGGTCTTCGGCGCCGACGATATCGGCCCCGGCCTTCTTGGCCTGTTCGGCCTTTTCGCCACGGGCGAACACGGCCACGCGGACCGTCTTGCCAGTGCCGTTGGGCAGGTTCACCGTGCCACGGACCATCTGGTCAGCGTGACGGGGATCGACGCCAAGGTTCAGCGCGATCTCGACGGTTTCGTCGAACTTGGCCGAGGCATTCGCCTTGATCAGCGCAACGGCGTCGGCAACCTTGAGGTTTTCCTTGCCGGCGAACGCTTCACGGGCGGCGCGGGTTCTTTTTCCAAGCTTGGCCATGATTACCCCTTCACCTCGATACCCATCGACTTGGCAGAGCCGATGATGGTCTGCATCGCGCCTTCGATCGTGACGGCATTCAGGTCACGCATCTTGGCTTCGGCGATTTCGCGCACCTGGGCGAGCGTCACCGAACCGGCAACGTCCTTGCCCGGCTTGACAGCGGCCTTGGGACGGTTGCGCTTGCCGACGGGCTTAAGACCTGCGGCCTTCTTGAGGTAATAAGACGCCGGAGACGTCTTGATTTCCATCGTGAAGGATTTGTCCTGATAGTAGGTAATGATGACGGGGGTCGGGGCACCCGGCTCCAGATCAGCGGTCTTGGCGTTGAACGCCTTGACGAATTCCATGATGTTGATGCCGCGCTGACCCAGTGCGGGGCCGACGGGCGGGGACGGGTTCGCTTGCCCGGCTTTCACCTGCAGCTTGAGCGAACCGATGACTTTCTTGGCCATGTGGCCTCTCCTATTTTCCATGGCGGGGTAAACCCCGCCGGACCCAACTCTTCGTCCGGCGCGCCGGGACGAAGCCTTCGTTGCGTGGTCCGGTTCGGGCGCCGCGGCGCCCTCGCCTCCCACGGACCGCCCGAAGGCGGCCGCTCACGTCAGCCCAGTTTAGAGACCTGCGTGAAATCCAGTTCGACCGGGGTGGCCCGGCCAAAGATCGACACGGCAACCTTGAGCTTCTGGTTGTCCTCGTCCACTTCCTCGACCATCCCGTCGAAATCTTCGAACGGGCCGTCGTTGACCTTGACCCGCTCGCCGATCTCGAAGTGGATGAGAGTGCGCGGGCTTTCCTCGCCTTCCTGAACGCGGTTCAGGATCGCGTTCACTTCGGCGTCGCGCATCGGCATCGGGCGGCCCTGGGGGCCAAGGAAGCCGGTCACGCGGTTGATCTGCGAAATCAGGTGGTAGCCTTCGTCCGACATTTCCATGTGAACCAGCACATAGCCCGGCATGAACCGGCGCTCTGACTGCACCTTCTTGCCGCGACGGACCTCGATCACCTCTTCTGTGGGCACGAGGACTTCGTCGATCTGGGCTTCAAGGCCCTGTTCGGCCACTTTCGTGCGGATCTGTTCGGCGATCTTCTTCTCGAAGTTCGAGAGGACCGAGACCGAATACCAGCGCTTCGCCATGTTTACCGCAACCTCGCCGCGATCAGCCTGAAAGGCCGAAAAGTTCCATATTTCCCGGGCATTTAACGCACCCGTATCCCAAAAAAGAAAAGCGGCGCGCAACTCGATTCGCCGCACGCCCCCTTGGGAAGTCTGGCGCTATTACAGCCGGATGGCCCTGAACACAAGGGCCAGTGCCGGATTATCGCAAGGTCAGGAGCCGAAGAAGGCGAGGGTCCAGTTCAGGCCCCAGCGGACCAGAAGGTCGACGAGCTGGAAGAAGATCGAGGCGACGGCGGCCAGAATGAAGACCATAAGCGTCGTCATCGCAACCTCGCGGCGGGTCGGCCAGACAACCTTGGCCACTTCGGCGCGGACCTGGCTGATGAACTGGACGGGATTTGTGATGGCCATGACGGTTCCTTCGCTGTCGACGGGTGGTCACATACGACCGATGCGGGCGGATTACAAGCGGACCGGCGGGTGGCCCGTCGCGTCAGCGGATGGTAATGGAAAGTGGCAGGGGCAGCAGGGCTTGAACCCGCGACCTACGGTTTTGGAGACCGTCGCTCTACCAACTGAGCTATACCCCTAAGGCCGCCTGTCGGTTAGTCCGAATCCGGGGGGAGGGTCAAGAGGGGTGGTGCAGATGTGCCGCCGTTTTGCTCCGGCATTTGAAGCGCTGGGGCTTGGCAGGTGTTTGGGGCCTTGCCTTGGCGTGGCGGGATATCACAATGACGCGCAGTCAGGAACAAGGGGCCGCTGGCCGATGATGCGCGACGTCCGGCGGAAGTTTGAAAAGGCGGAATGGCCCCGCAAGGCGGGTGGCTGGCTGTTGGCGCAATGGGTGCGGTTCTGTCACGCCACTACCCGGTGGGAGAGGCGCGGCGATGGCGAGGTCCTTGACGCGCTTGCCGCGGGGCCGGTGCAGGTCGTGCTCTGGCACGAGCATCTGGTGATGGCGGCGGTGCATTGGCAGCGCGACTGGGGCCAGGTCGTTGTGCTGACAGATGTGTCGCCTGCGGCCAAGTTGGCGGGAGAGATGCAGACGCATTTCGGGATGCGCTACTTCCCCATGTCGACGAAGCTGTCGAACCTTGCCGCCGCGCGCGAGGTGATGCGGCTGGTGCAAGACG
>JBGSWJ010000233.1:0-2143 GCA_041752495.1 Rhodobacterales bacterium | reverse complement strand
GGGGTTTGCGAATGTGGTGCGGCGCGGGGCCGTGGGCGTTGTGGGCGCGTCGGGGACGGGAACGCAGGAGGTCACGGTGCGGGTGCACCGGCAGGGCGCGGGGATATCGCAGGCGCTGGGGACCGGGGGGCATGACCTGTCGGATGCGATCGGCGGGATTTCGATGCTGCACGGGCTGGATGCGCTGGCGGATGATCCGTCGACAAGGGTGATCGTGCTGGTGTCAAAGCCGCCCTCTGATGCGGTGGCCGAGCGTGTGCTGGGCCGGGCGAGAGGGTGTGGCAAGCAGGTGGTGGTGATCTTTCTGGGGGCTGATCCGGCGGCGGTGACGGCGGGCAATCTGCATGGGGCGGCGACGCTGGCCGAGGCGGCAGACCGGGCGGTTGCCCTGCTGAACCGGAAGGATGTGGGGGTACCGGCGGTCAGGGACATGTCGGTGATCGCGCGGACGCTGGACCCCGCCCAGCGCCATGTGCGGGGGGTGTTTTGTGGTGGTACATTCTGTTTCGAGGCGCAGCTGATCCTTGCTGCCGCAGGGTATCGGGGCCAGTCGAATGCGCCGGTCAGGGGGAACGTGCTGCCCGATGACATCGGGCATAGCAGCGGGAACAGTTTTCTGGATATGGGCGATGATGCGTTCACGCAGGGCCGCCCGCATCCGATGATCGACCCGTCGCTGCGCGATGCGCGTATCCGGGCCGAGGCGGTAGATCCGGCAACGGCGGTTGTGCTGTTTGATGTGGTGCTGGGGTATGGGGCGTCGGCTGATCCGGTGGCGGGGCTTCTGGCCGCGATAGATGGGGCAAAGGCCACTGGCAGCAGGGCGATCTTTGTCGGCCATGTCTGTGGCACGGAGGCGGACCCGCAGGACAGGGCGGGAATAGTGCGGGGGCTGGAAAGTGCGGGCGTCCTGGTGGCGGGATCGAATGCCGAGGCGGCGGAATGGGCAGCCGCGATCCTGACGGCGCAGCGGGGGGCCGGGGCATGAAGGCGCTGTTTTCCCAGCCGCTGCATGTGGTGAATGCCGGGCTGCGGGGGTTTGCCGACAATATCACCCTTGCCGGTGGAACTGTGACCCATCTGGATTGGCAACCGCCTGCCGGCGCGGATGCGGCGCTGGGGTGGCGGTTGGCGAACCTGATCCGCGATCCCCGGATCGAGGAGGCGAACCGGACAGCCTATGCCCGGTATCTTGCCGCGCAACCACGCCTGATTGACGTGATACTGGCGTGTGATGCGATGCCGGGGCTGTCGGGCGGGCAGAGGCGTATCCTGCATTCCGGTCCGCCGATTGAATGGGCCGATATGTGCGGGCCGCAGCAGGGGGCCATTGCGGGGGCTATCGTTTACGAAGGCTGGGCTGCAACGATCGAAATCGCTGAACAGATGGCCGCAAGTGGGGCTGTCGCGCTTGACCCTTGCCACCATCACGGGGCCGTTGGCCCGATGGCGGGGATCATCAGCCCGTCGATGCCCGTCTGGGTCGTCGAGGATGGCGAGACGGGCAAGCGCGCCTTTTCCAATCTGAACGAGGGGTTGGGCAAGGTGCTGCGGTTCGGGGCCAATGCACCCGAGGTGCTGGAGCGTTTGCGGTGGCTGGGTGGGGAGTTCTTTGCCGTCATGCAGGCGGCTGTTCGGGGACTTGAGGACCGCACCCTCAAGCCGCTGATGGCGCAGGCGCTGCACATGGGGGATGAGGTGCATAACCGCAATGCGGCGGCGTCTTCGCTCATGTTCAAGCGGCTGGTTCTGTCGCTGGGGCGGCAGGAGATTGACCGGGCGGCAGTGAACCGGGCGCTGGCCTTTGTGGCGGCGAATAACCACTTTTTCCTGAACATCTCGATGGCGGCGAGCAAGGTGATGATGGATGCGGCGCATGGCGTGCCGCACAGCAGCCTTGTTACGGTCATGGCGCGCAATGGTGTCAACTTTGGCATCAGGTTGAGCGGGACGGGCGACAGGTGGTTTCAGGTGCCTGCGAACCCGGTCAACGGGTTGTATTTCCCCGGCTATTCGATTGCGGATGCGGCGGCCGACCTTGGCGATTCCGCGATCACGGAAACGGCGGGGCTGGGCGGGTTTGCGATGGCGGCGTCGCCGGCCATCGTGCAGTTCGTGGGGGGCACGCCTGCGGATGCAGTGG
>JBGSWJ010000232.1:0-5328 GCA_041752495.1 Rhodobacterales bacterium | reverse complement strand
GCCAGCGCCTCCTCGGCCAGATCGAAATGGCCGAGGGCGCCGACGAGGGCGGCCATGAGCCGCCCCCGGTCCTGTTGCATGATCCGCGTCAGGGCGGGTTGCGGATCATGCGCCTGCATCATCGGTCAGTCGAACACGACGACGGGCCGCACCTCGACCGAGCCGTAATGGGCGGCGGGTACCTTGGCGGCCCAGCCAAGGGCGGCATCCAGATCGGGCACGTCGATCAGGTAGTAGCCGCCCAGCGCCTCTTTCGTTTCGGCAAAGGGGCCGTCCATCGTTTCGGTCTTGCCCTCACGGATGCGGAGCGTGGTGGCGGTATCGGTGCGCTGCAGGGCGTCGCCTGCGACCCAGGCCCCGGCGGCCTTGAGGTCCTGATTGAGGGTGAAATAGCCCTCCATCATCTTGCGGCCTTCCTCGGTGCCATAGGCGGGTTCGGCGTTCAGATCGGAATAGATCAGGATCATGTACTGCATGGGTCTCTCCTTTGTTGTCAGTTTTGCGGGGTTTCCGCAGCGGAACAAGTGGCTGGGCAATTTGTGATGCCCCAAGGACGAATGGGGCGGGCGGTATTGGACAGTCTGTCTTGAAGCGTGGTGGAAAATTGGCCGCCGTGCCGTTGCGGCCCCGGCGGCACAAGTCATTTCAGACGACCGTGGATTCGATCACCGGGCGCACCTCGACCGTGCCGAAGGCTGCCGAGGGCACGAGGGCGGCATAGCGCACGGCGGTGTCAAGGTCGGGCACGTCGATGACGTAATAGCCGCCCAGATGCTCTTTGGTTTCGGCAAAGGGTCCGTTCATCTGTTCCACCTTGTCGCCCCGCAGCCGCACGGATGTGGCCGAGCCTACCCCTTGCAGACCTGCGCCTGTGACGTGGATTCCATCCGCTGCCAGAGTTGCGCTCAGCTTGGCAAAGCCGCCCATCCAGGCCTCAAAGCCCGGCGTGCCCCAGGCGGGTTCGTTGGCGGGGTCAGCGTAGATCAGGATCATGTGTTTCATCGGTTCGTTCCTTTTTGGCCAGGGTTGCGGGGGTTTCCGCTGCGGAACAGGTGGCTGGGCCTGTTCCGTTGCCCCAAGAACGAACGGGGCGGGCGGATTTCGACAGGGCTTTGGAAAAAATCGTCGGATAGGCGAAAAAATCCGTCCTGCCCTTCCGTGCCCCGCGCGGCTGACTTATGAGGGCCGCATGCCACGCGACGGGGGATGCCGGAAATGAGCCTGACCGAACCGCAGATTGACGACGCGCTGATTGCGGCGCACGGGCTGAAGCCGGATGAATATCAGTGCATCCTGGACATCATCGGGCGGGAACCGACGTTTACGGAACTGGGCATCTTTTCGGCGATGTGGAACGAACATTGTTCCTACAAGTCGTCCAAGAAATGGCTGCGGACGCTGCATACGACGGGGCCGCAGGTGATCTGTGGGCCGGGCGAGAATGCGGGCGTTGTCGATATCGGCGACGGGCAGGCGCTGGTCTTCAAGATGGAGAGCCATAACCACCCGTCCTATATCGAGCCCTATCAGGGCGCGGCCACGGGTGTGGGCGGCATCCTGCGCGATGTGTTCACGATGGGCGCGCGGCCGATTGCGGCGATGAATGCGTTGAGCTTTGGCGAACCATCGCATCCCAAGACGCGCCAGTTGGTCGCGGGCGTGGTGCAGGGCATCGGCGGATACGGCAACTGTTTCGGCGTGCCGAATGTGGGTGGCGAGGTGCGGTTTCACCGGGCCTATAACGGCAACTGTCTGGTCAATGCCTTTGCCGCCGGGTTGGCGGATGCGGACAAGATATTCTACTCGGCCGCCTCGGGCGTGGGGATGCCGGTGGTGTATCTCGGGGCCAAGACGGGCCGGGATGGCGTTGGCGGGGCGACGATGGCAAGCGCCGAGTTTGACGACACGATCGAGGAAAAGCGCCCCACCGTGCAGGTGGGCGATCCGTTTACCGAAAAGCGGCTGATGGAGGCGTGCCTTGAACTCATGGCCTCGGGCGCGGTGATTTCGATTCAGGACATGGGCGCGGCGGGGCTGACCTGTTCAGCGGTCGAGATGGGCGACAAGGGCGGCCTTGGCATCCGGCTGAACCTTGATGCCGTTCCGCAGCGCGAAACGCATATGACGGCCTATGAGATGATGCTGTCGGAGTCTCAGGAGCGAATGCTGATGGTGCTGCGGCCTGAGAAAGAGGCCGAGGCGCGGGCGATATTCGACAAATGGGATCTGGATTTCGCCATCGTGGGCGAGACGATCCCCGAGGACCGGTTCCTGATCCTGCACGGGAACACGGTCAAAGCCGATTTGCCGCTATCGAAACTGTCGTCCAATGCGCCGGAGTATGACCGGCCCTGGGTGCCGACGCCGGTCCCGGTGGCCGAACCCGCCACGCCGCAGGTTGATCCGATCGAGGCGCTGAAGGCGCTGATCGGGTCGCCCAACCATGCGCACAAGGGCTGGGTCTGGGAGCAGTATGACCACATGGTCATGGGCGACACGGCGCGCGCGCCGGGCATGGGCGCGGGCATCGTGCGCGTGCATGGCACGGGCAAGGCTTTGGCCTTCACGTCCGATGTGACGCCGCGATACGTCAAGGCGAACCCGGTCGAAGGCGGAAAGCAGGCTGTGGCCGAAGCCTACCGCAACCTGATCGCATCCGGGGCGACGCCGCTGGCTGCAACGGACAACCTCAACTTCGGCAATCCCGAAAAGCCCGAGATCATGGGGCAGTTCGTGGGCGCCATTCAGGGCATCGGAGAGGCGTGCCGCGCGCTCGACTTCCCGATCGTGTCGGGGACCGTGTCGCTTTACAACGAAACCGACGGGACGGGCATCCTGCCCACGCCGACCATCGGCGGGGTGGGCCTGATCGCGCGGCCTGACCGGATGATCGGGCGGGTGGTGAAAGAGGGCGATGTTGCCATCCTGATCGGCACGACGCATGGCCACATGGGCCAATCGGCGCTGCTGGCCGAACTGGAGCATGACGAGACCGGCGATGCGCCGCATGTCGATCTGACAGCGGAAAAGCGGCACGGGGCGTTCATCCTTGCCAACCATGGGTTCATGCATGCCTGCACCGACCTGTCGGATGGGGGGCTTGCGCTTGCCGCCTTTGAACTGGCTGAAGGGTCGGGCGTTGGCGTGACGCTGACGGCGCATGATATCGCGCATCTTTATGCCGAGGATCAGGCGCGTTACCTGATTGCCTGTTCGCCGTCGCAGGCGGAACTGCTGCTGGATGCCGCGAAGGTTGATTTCATCCCGGCCGAGATCGTGGGCCATTTCGGCGGTGATGCGGTGACCTTTGGCACCTCAAGTGGCCCGCTGTCCGTCCTGAGCCATCTTTACCGGACGGCATTTGAAAAGGCTGTGGCCTGAGCTTTCGCCGGGCTACTTCTGGCGTCACCGATCCCCGTGGGCGGGGTAACCCGCCCTAGGCTTCGACAACCCGCCACTCGCTCGTCACCTCTGCCGTATGCCGGAACATCGCGGTGGCAGAGCAGTATTTCTCTTCACTCAGCTTCACCGCCCGTTCGACCAAGGCCGGTTTCAGCCCGTGACCGGTCAGCGTGTAGATCATCCTGACCGAGGTGAATACCTTGGGGTCTTCGGTCGCCCGTTCGCCTTCCAGCGTGACTTCGCAGCCGGTGACTTTCTCGCGGCTTTTTTCAAGGATCATCACCACGTCGAAGGCGGTGCAGCCGCCCAGGCCAAGAAGCAGCATTTCCATCGGGCGGACGCCAATGTTGCGGCCACCTGCCTCTGGCGCGCCGTCCATCACCACCGCATGGCCCGATCCGCTTTCACCAAGGAAAGCCCGCCCGTTGATCCAGGTGATCTTTGCCGTCATCGCCACTGCCGTATCCTCCTGCAAAACCGCGTCTGATCTGCCGAAGCTGCCGCACAATGTCAAAGGCGGAATGGCTGGTTTGGTCTGCGTTCCGGTTGCAAGGTCATGCTATCCGCGCGGCCCAGAATCAGGATTTCCTGCAACCGCTCTGCCTCGGCCCGGCGGTACAGGCGGTATCCGTTCGCCGCGACATGGGCAGGCGCCAGTTCACCGACCGTCCATTCTTCGATTCGCTCTTTCATGACAGCCTTTTCGGGCCTCACGCCGCGTGAGGGTCAAGCCCTTGCGGCGCATCGGCCCCAAGCCTAAGTTGTGGCCAGCAAACAGGAGTGCCTGATGGCCATGCAAGCCAGCGATATCGAAGACCTGATCCGCGCCGCCTTTCCGCAGGCCACCATCCGCGTGCAGGGCGACGACGGGCAGCATTTTACCGCCGAAGTCATCGACGCGAGTTTCAAGGGGCAGAACCGGGTGCAGCAGCAGCGGGCTGTCTATGCCGCACTCAAGGGCAAGATGGACGGACCGAATGGTGCGCTGCATGCGCTGGCCCTGACGACCCGCGCCCCAGACTGACGCCCCTGACTGAACAACTGACCGATCACCATTTCCATCAAAGGACCGCCAGAATGAGCGCCCAGGACCAGATCAAGGATACCGTGACCCAGAACGACGTTGTGCTGTTCATGAAGGGCACCAAGATGATGCCGCAATGCGGGTTTTCGTCCCGTGTGGCGGGCGTGCTGAATTACATGGGCGTTGAATTCGTCGATGTGAATGTGCTGGCCGATGCCGATATCCGGCAGGGGATCAAGGATTATTCCGACTGGCCGACGATCCCGCAGCTTTACGTGAAGGGTGAATTCATAGGCGGCTGCGATATCGTGACCGAGATGACGCTTTCGGGCGAATTGGACGCGCTTCTGGAATCGAAGGGCGTGCAGTTTGACAAGGATGCCGCCGAAAAGATCCGGGCAGCCAACGCCTGATCCTGCAAGGCAGATTTGCAAAATGCAGCGGGGCCTGTCCTTTCCGGCCCTTTTCTTTTGTTCTGCGTCAAGCGGGGTCTGGCGCTATTGCAACACCCGGGCCGGGTGCTGACGTGCGGTCACGCTGTATGCTAGGCAAACTCTGGCCGGTCGTGCTTTGTTCCGGATAAAGCTGCCAAATACCGACGGAGCCATTGTGCGCCCGACATCCAGATTCATGCCTCGCGGCCAGACCGGGCCATCTGCGGACCGGTCCTGCCCGAGAAATGGGACCCGTTTTCCGGGAATTGGCAGCATGCGCAAAGGCTGCCCCCCGTGCCTGAACTGCTGACCATCACCTTTGTCATCGGGCTGATCGGCGTGGCCGGGGTCGGGATTGCCCTGATCCAGAAGCAGCGCCAGACCATCCAGCGCGAGGCGTTTCAGGCCCTGGCCGCGCGGCGGGGCTGGTCGATGACGATCAGCGACCAGAAGCTTGGCCGGCCCGCC
>JBGSWJ010000231.1:0-3794 GCA_041752495.1 Rhodobacterales bacterium | reverse complement strand
CCGCCCGAGGCGATGCGGTTCAGGGGGCCGGAGGGGGCGCCGGGGTTGGTGGCGACTTCGAATGTCACGGTATCGGTGCCGTCGGGGCCGGGGTCGGCGGGGGTCATGACGACGGTGAACACGGCGCGTTCCATCTTGAGCGGGGCGAGTTCGGTTGTCATGGCAGAGACAAGGCGCAGCGCCGCTTCGCGGCGGTGGGCCGAGAGGCGTGTGGCGGCGATGGTGTAGGCATCCATGGCGCGGGCCAGCGCGGCTTCGGCTGCGGCGCTGTCGAGGCCAGAGTCGTCGAGGGCGGCGAGAAGGCCCTTCTTGGAGGCGAGCAGATCGGGGAGGTCTTGGACCCCGGTCCGGTATTTGAGAGCCATATCGCCGAGCTTGTCGATCCGTTTGGCCACGCGGGTGAATTCGGCTTCGTCGAACTCAAGGCTTTCGGAGACGCTTTCCAGCTCGGACCCCGCCTCTTCCAGCGCGGACAGGGCGCGGTTCAAGGCGTCGATGGCGGCGGTAAGGCGGCCCTGCGCGAGATCGGCGACACGTTCGAGGCGGCGAAGGGAGGCGCCGATGCGGTAGGGAAAGCCTTTGCCATCCAGGAATGGCGTCAGAAGGACATTGGCGGCTTCGACCACGGGTTCGTGCAGGCGTGCGGCTGACTTCATGAAGTCGTAGCGGCTGGTGAGTTCTGCGCTTTCACCGACGCGGGGGGCGAGGTCTTCGAGTTCCTTGACGGCGCGGCGCAGGTCGCCTTCTTCCTTGCGGATATCATCGAGGCGGGACCGGAGGCGATCAACGTCGCGCCGGGCGGCGCGGACGGCGTCCCAGGCGGTGCGGGTTTCGGCAAGGAGAGGAGGCGAGGCGGCGAAATCGTCAAGCAGATCGCGATGACCGCGCGGATCAAGGAGACCTCGGTCGTCCTGCTGGCCGTGGAGTTCGACCAGCGTATCGGAGAGGGCGCGGAGGAGGTCGCCGCTGACCTTGCGGTCATTGACCCATGCGGCCTTGCGGCCGTCGGCATAGTTCACGCGCCGCAGGATCAGGTCATCGTCCGGGTCGAACCCTGCCTCGTCCAGCACGGCGCGGGCGGGATGGGCGGGCGGAAGGTCAAAGGTAGCGGTGACGCTGCCCTGGGATGCGCCGCTGCGGACGAGTTCGGCCCTGCCCCGCCAGCCCAGAACAAAGCCCAGCGCATCCAGCAGGATCGACTTGCCAGCCCCGGTTTCGCCGGTCAGCACGTTGAGGCCCGGTTGAAAGGACATGTCCAGCCGTTCGATGATCAGCAGGTCGCGGATCTGAAGGTCGCGCAGCATTCCGGTCCCTTTTTGCCTTTCTGATCCGTGAAGTGGCCTGACTGATCCCTATGGTCAAGTCCCGACCATGGGGGCCATTACGACATCAGCCAAGGGCGGTGGTCAGATCCACTGACCAAGCACAACCTGCCGGTAGATGGCCGAAAGCCAGTTGTCGCCCGTCGCCTCGAGCCGAAGGCCCTGGCCGGTCAGGAGGGTGTAGGCATCCGAATACCAGACTGTCGACTGATAGTTGTAGCCAAGAATGGCGCCAGCCGTTTGTGCTTCGGCGACGAGGCCGAGGGACAGGTAGGCTTCGACCAGACGGTAGAGCGCCTCGGGCGTGTGGGTGGTGGTCTGGAAATCTTCGACCACAACGCGGAAACGGTTGATCGCGGCGGGGAAGTGGTCACGGGACAGGTAGTAGCGCCCGATTTCCATTTCCTTGGCGGCCAGATGATCGAAGGCGAGGTCGAATTTCAGCATCGCCGGGGCGGCATATTCGCTGTCGGGATATTGTTCGATCACGACGCGCAGGGCCTGGAGCGCCTGGAAGGTCAGGCCCTGGTCGCGGCCGACTTCGTCGATCTGGTCGTAATAGCTGAGCGCGAGGAGGTATTGGGCATAGGCGGCATCTTCGTCCGCCGGGTAGAAATCAATGTAACGCTGGGCCGAGGCGCGGCTGTTTTCGTAGTCGCGGGCCTTGTGATAGGCATAGGCCTGCATGATCAGGCCGCGTTTTGCCCATTGCGAATAGGGGTAAAGGCGTTCGATTTCGCCAAAGTAGAAGGCGGCGTCGTCGTTCTTGTTCCGCTCGAGTTCGTATTCGCCGCGATTATAGATTTCTTCGGCGGTATAGCCCTGCAGCGCGCCCGGGTCCTTGGCGTCAAAGCTGTCGCAGCCCGTAAGCACCAAAAAGGCGAGCATGGTCGCGCCGATACCGGCCCGCGCCTTTGCCCAGTCTTTCCGGCCTGCCATGCGAATGCCCCCGGTCACGATTATCCTTGGAGGGTAAACGATCCCCCTGTCTGGTCGGTCTAGCATGAAAAAACGGGGTGCAAAATGCCTTTTACCCTGCAGGCGGGATGGTGCCGGATCACGGCATCGTCAGCGATCGGAAGGGATCAGGCGACGGCGATGAGGTCTGTGGGACTGACGCCGCTGCCGGGAAGGCGCGCCAAGACAGAGCGGTCGCAGTGGACCATCCGGTAGGCGGACGAATCGGCAAACAGGGCGCGCAGGAGGCGGTTGGTGATGGCGTGCCCGGCCTTGACGCCGGTATAGCGGCCCATGATGGGCGCGCCTGCCGTGTAGAGATCGCCCAAGGCATCAAGCATCTTGTGGCGCACCGCTTCGTCCTTATGCCGCAGGCCGCCGGGGGTCAGGACGGTGTCGCCGTCATAGACCACGGCATTATCAAGCGTGCCGCCGAGGGCGAGACCATTGGCGCGCATCTTTTCGATATCCTCGAGGCGGCAGAACGTCCGGCTGTTGCAGAGTTCGCGCACGAAAGCCCCGTTCGCCATGTTGAGGCTGAGTTGCTGATGGCCGATGGCGGTGCCGGGGAAATCGATGGTGAAGTCGATCTGCAGGGTCGTCGCCGGATCGAGGCGGGCGTAAGCGTCGCCATGCGAGACTTCGACAGTTTTCAGGATGCGGATGGCGTGAAGGGCCGCAGGCATCTGGCGTTGCCCGGCAAGGACCAGACCACGGACGAATTCGGCGGCGCTGCCGTCGAGGATAGGAACCTCGGGGCCGTTGATGTCTACCAGGGCATTATGCAGACCACAGCCGGCAAAGGCCGCCATAAGATGCTCGATCGTGGAGACGGCAACACCATCGGCGTTTTCGATCCGGGTGTTGAGCGGGGTCTGGATCGCGGTATCCCAGCGGGCCGGAATGACGTTCGGGCGGTCGGTAACATCAGTGCGGCGGAACACGATCCCCTGCCCTGCCCGGGCGGGATTGACGGTGAGCACGACCGGGCGGCCGGAGTGCAATCCGGTGCCGGTAAAAGAGACTGGGGTTTGAACGGTCGTCTGCACGGTTTGTTCGCCTCGGGCGCGCGGGGCGCCATCGTTGATTTTTCGTTACGATGATGAAGTAGGGGCGATGCACGGGCCGCTCAATTCACAGATTGCAACGTTCTGAAACAACATGCCGCAGTGCGGCATGATATTGTCACGGCTTTGGGAGCCTCACGATCAAGTTATTGGTTTGCAATAGAAAAGGGCCGCCCCTTGGGCGGCCCTTCGTTCACGTGTGACGTTGTGTCAGCTCTTATCAGTTGGCCTGACGGCGCAGGAAAGCCGGGATCTCGATCCGTTCCTGATCGGGGTCGGTCCGGGGCTCTTCGCGCTGGGTCGAGACTTGGGGCTGGGCACGTGCCGGGGCCTGGGCAGCTTCGGCCTGCTGGCCGGTCATGCGGTTGATCAGCGAGTTGATCCCGAAGCGGGGACGTTCGCCACCTTCGGCGGCACGGGTCGGCGCGGCGGGAGCGGTCGCTGCAGG
>JBGSWJ010000230.1:0-8296 GCA_041752495.1 Rhodobacterales bacterium | reverse complement strand
TGGCTCCGCATCGGCAACACGCCCGCCACGGCCTTCACCTTCGCTGACCGTCTCCGCCCCGGTGCCGCCGAACTGGTGCAAAGCCTGAAAGGGCAGGGGATGCAGGTCCATCTCGTCTCGGGCGACGTGCCCGGCGCCGTGCAGGACCTGGCCCAACGCCTTGGCATCACCAACTGGCAGGCCGAAACCCTGCCCGCCGAAAAGGCGACCTTTGTCTCCGGCCTCATCGCCTCCGGCCACAACGTCCTCATGGTCGGCGACGGCCTGAACGATACCGGCGCACTGACCGCCGCCACCGTCTCCATTTCCCCCGCCTCGGCCCTCGACGCAGCCCGCGTGGCCTCTGACATCGTCCTCATGGGCCGCGACATCGCCCCCGTGGCTCTGGCCCTCTCGATCTCGCGTCAGGCCGTTCGCCGGATGAAGCAGAACTTCGCGATCTCGTTCGGATACAACATCGTGGCTGTGCCGCTAGCCCTCGTGGGCCTCGCCACGCCCCTGCTTGCCGCGCTGGCCATGTCGCTGTCCTCAATTACGGTCACACTTAACGCCATGCGGCTCAAGTCATGAACGTCCTCGTCATCCTGATCCCGGTCTCGCTGACGCTCGGCGCCATCGGCCTTGGTTTTTTCATCTGGACCATGCGCAACCGCCAATACGAAGACCCCACAGGCGACAGCGCCCGTATCCTCAGCGACGCCTACGACGACCACCCTGCCCCCTGACGGGCGCTACTCCAGCGCGCCTGCGCTCCGCAAAGCATCAATCACATCCGGCGCGATCAGAACGACCGGATTCCCCGCCGAATTGCCCCAAGCCACAAAAGACACATCCGTCCCCGTCGACGCGCCGAGCGACGAGATATAGCCCAGCGTCTGCCCCCCGTGCCCCCAGACATCCCCCTCCAGCAGGATCATGCCCAGCCCATAACCCGTCGTCCCCGGAATCGGTGACGGCACCGTGTCCTGCATCACCGCCAGCGTTTCGGTGTTCTGAAACAGATCGCCCCCCACCAGCGCCGTAATGAACCGGTGCATGTCATCCACCGTCGAAATCACCCCGCCACCGGCCCAGCTTTGGGACACGTTCCATTCCGTCGTCTCATTGTCGAATGGCGGCATCAGCCAGGACCGGGGCAGCCCGAACGCCTTGCGCGGAATCCCGTCCCACAGATAGCTGCGCGTCATCCCCAACGGGCCAAAGATCCGGTTCTCGAACGACTTGTCCAGCGGCAGCCCCTCGACCGCCTCGATGACCATACCCAGCAGGGCATAGCCCGAATTGCTGTAGTACCACTTCCCCTCTTCACCCGGGGCAAAATAGGGCTGGCCGTGGTCAATGGTGAAGTCGATCATCTCCTGCGGCGTCACCCCGCGTCGCAGGGCCGCCGGATCACTCATGCTGGCCACAGCGATCCCCGTCGTCCCGTCCGGCGCATTGTCGGTATAGCTGAACACCCCCGCCGTATGCTGCAGCAACTGCCGGATCGTCATCACGTCCCCATGCTGCAACCGCGCTGCCACCTCGGGCAGATAGTTGGCCAGCAGATCATCGACCGACAGCTTCCCCTCTTCCTGCAACTGCAGGATCACGGTTGCCGTCATCATCTTGGTATTGCTGCCGATCTGAAATGCCATGCCACAGTCAACCGGCAGGCCCGCATCGGGATCAGCCATGCCCACTGCCTTGACATAGCGCCACCCCGGCCCCTCGACCGACAGGACGCCGCCAGGCGCGGCACCGTATTCATTGCCGGTCACCACCTTTTCAAGGATCGGATCAAGCGCCGCGACCACCGCCGCAGGCGCCGTCGTCGCAACGGTGCAGGTCCCCAAACCGGCCACCTCTGCCCAGGCCCGTTCCGGCACCCCGGTGCCCGCCACACAAGACAGCGTCAGGAAAACTGGCACGAAACGTGATGAAAAATCTCTTGGCATCTAGATAGGGTCCGAAAAGGGAAAATGGGTTTACGGCTATCGGCCGGGCATTCCGGATCAATAGCCAATCCTACTGGACCGGACAACTCCGACAAGATCAAGTCACCGGCCATCCGCATGCGGCCTCCTCCGGGATCAGTAAAACATCGCCCTGAACCATATCTCACTGACCGATCCAGTCGAGGCGATCAACATCTCTCTTGGTGAAAAGGAAGCCGGCATTACCGTCCCAGGATCTCGGCCATTGAACAGGGCTGGCTCGCCAACCTCGGCAACTTGGAGGAGCTTTCGGGGTCTCGTGCCAGGAATCTTCCAAGATTCCTGGCAAATTCCTTGCAAGGAATTTGCGCCCGGCCACTCTGGCAGCGTCAGTTTGCACCCGCCCTCGACATACTCCCGCATGACTGACAGTTTGCGCATAGCCCTTCTCCTGTGGCGAAACTTTGCCGTGTGCGGGGTGATAAGCTTCCTCTTTCAACTGAGCCTGACCGTCCACCAAATCGCGGGCGCCATTGGCATCCTCTATCTCTGCATCAGTCCGGCCTCTTCGCCCGCATGGCCTTCCACATCGGACTGATTGCGCGGCCCGCCGAATTTTTGGCCGTTGTCATCCATCCATTCTCCATCGGGATCATGCCGAAACACGTATGGAAGACGTGACCTCCCTCGGGGCCAACCGCTGGCAGGCCTTCCGCCACGTCCTCCTGCCCCTGATCCTGTCCGGGGTCATCTCGGCCAGCGTCTTCGCCTTTACTTTGGGCATCACGGAGGTGCCCTCCTCCTTGGCACAAGCCACCCGCAGGCCCTCTCCGTCGTAGCCAGCAAGTCCTGGACCGACGTCGACCTCGCCGCCGGCCCAAGGCGACTGTCATGGCCGTCGTGATCGCGCTTCTGCCCGTGCTCTTGATCTGGGCCTACGTCCGCGCCACACGCTCCCAAGGACCGTCATGAATGCGTCCTCGCGCTTCAATCGCGCAGTGCTCTTGCCCTCAGTTGCTCTGTTCATCGTCTTGCTCATCCCGCCGCTTGTCCGCCTGCTTGTCTTGTCTTTCGCAGACGGGTTGCGCGTCCCCGAGCTCCTCCCGCGGGAATGGTCGCGGCAGGCGTAGGGCTACGCCCTCCCGGACCGTTCCGGCCTCCAGGAAAGCTTTGGCGTCACTATTGACATCACCGTCTTCGCCACGCTCTTGGCCATCCTCCTCGGTCTCTACAGGTTCCGCAGCAAGGACGACACCAAACTCATGATCCTCGCCCCTGTCATCGTCCCGGGCATCGCTTTGGCCCTCGGTCTCCACGCGGTTTTCACTCGACGGGGCCTTACCCGCAGGCTCACCGGCGTGGTCCTCGTCCATCTGGTGCCGACCTTTCCCTACATGACACAGGTCAGGGCCGGGATTTCGGCCAACTGCGACCGGGCCTGCAAATGCCACGCCCTCAGCCTCGGTGCCACCGCTCCGCACACCTTCCGCCACATCACCCTGCCCGCAATCCTGCCCGGCATCAACGTCGACGTCCTCTTCGACTTCCTCTTCTCATGGAGCCACTGTGTACTGACCCTTCTTTTCGGCGGGGGCCGGGTCGTCACCCTGCCTCTCCCCCTCTTCAACATCGCCAGCGCCGGTCGGAACGACATCACGGATGCCATCGGCCTTGTCCAGATCCTGCCCGGCACCCTCATCCTCCGCTTCACGGCCCGTCACCTGTCCGACACCAACGGCGCGCTTTCGGGATTTGGCCGTCGATGACCCGCGCGCGCCTCACCTCCCTCACCAAAACCTAACCCGGCGTAGCCGCCCCCACGCTTGACAACCTCATGCTCGACGTCACTTCGGGCGAACTCACGGCCCTCCATGGCCCTTCGGGTTGCGGCAAGCCGACGGCAAAGAGGATGGTCGCGGGGCTTATCGTACCCGCTTCAGGCGACATCACCTTCCACGAACGGTCCATCCTTCGGGACAAGCCCGTGGATCGGGGCGCCGTGATGGTCTTTCAGAACCATCTCCAGTTCCCTTCCATGTCGGTGGCCGAAAACCTGGGCCTTGGCCTGCGCATGCGCAAAGTCCCGACGGACCAGATTGCCACCTGGGTGGCCGCGACGCTGGCCCGCGTGAAACTCCCCGACCTGTGCTGCTGTCGCCCCACCGAACTGTCGGGCGGGCAACAACAAGGCGTGGCGCCTGTCCGCGCGCTTATCGCGCGCCCCTAAGTGCTGCTGCCTTACGGGCCCCTTTCCAAGCTCAATGCTCATTTGCGGATCAAGATGCGCGACCTGATCCGCGGTATTCAAAGCGTCATGGGGACTACCCCAATCTTCGTGACCCAAGACCAGGAAGAGGCTCTCGTTCTCGACGATCAGGTGATAATGATCCCGGACGGCCGCCTTCGCCAGTTCGACGCGCCAGACGCCTTCTACCGCCGCCCTTCTGGCCCTGGTGTTGCGGCCTTCTTCGGCGGCCACAACGTCCTCTCCGGACACTCGTCCGACGGCATATTCAATGGCTCCCTCAGTGCCATCACCCGGTCCGATTGGGCACGTATGGGCCCCGGCCCCCTCACTCTCCGCCCCAAGGCCGTGCGCATCGGGGCGGCTTCCGTCAACAGACTTCAGGCGCAAATGGCAAAATGTCACTACCTGGGCACCCGGACCCTTTTGCGCCTGATCGTGGGTGGCACTGCCGTTGATGCCGTTCTGCCACCCCACGTCGTCGATGGCATCGGGCGTAGTGAAATGATCATGATCAACCTGCCACCAGGAAGCCGCTGAGTCATGGACGCGGTACATTGACCCGTCCAAAGCTGGCCGTCCGCCCCGCGCCGCGCGGGTGACTTCGTCAGCGACCGTCAGTCGAATTGGCGCGACACCAAGCGCAAAGCAGACCCGCCATGCCCGGTCGAACTCGCCACGAGGTCGAGGCGGCCCTATTCGAATACGGCAACCCAATCTTGAGCTTCCCTCTGAAAACACCCGTCCTTTTGCTGCACGTTGCCGTTACCCTCCGGGCGGCGAGCTGCCCGATATGGGCCAAAGGCCCATTCAGGTTCACCAGCCTACCGCACGATGAATTCCGCATGCAGGGCGCCTGCGGCCTTGATGCTCTTGAGGATGTCGATCATGTCAAGTGGTGCCACCCCAAGGGCGTTCAACCCCGATACCAGTTCCGAAAGCGAAGTGCCGCCCCTTACCTCGGCAAGGCCCGTTCCCGGGGCCTGTTCGATGCTGGCTTCGCTTCGCGGAACAACAACAGTCTCTCCGCGTGCAAACGGGTTCGGTTGAGACACTTCCGGCGCGTCCTCGACACGCAGAGTCAGGTTTCCCTGGCTCACTGCCACCCGGCTGATCCGGACATCCTCGCCCACAACAATGGTCCCCGACCGCTGATCGACCACGACCCGCGCCCTCAGTTCCGGTTCCACCAGAATGTTCTCGACCCGCTCAAGAGCGTGGGCTGGCGAAGGCATGTGCGTTCCGTCGATATCAAGCTGGACGGTCCCTGCGTCGAGCATGACCGCGACAGCCCGCCCGAACTCGTTGTTGATGGCCGATTCGATCCGCCCCGCTGTCGTGAAATCCGGCGAACGCAGCGCCATTCGCAGGGAGGAAAGTGTCGTGAAGTCAAAGGCGACCTCTCGTTCGACAGTGGCCCCTGCGGGGATGACACCCGCCGTAGGCACACCCTGTGTGACCGTTGCCGCCTCAGCCTGGGCCGATACGCCGCCTGCAATTATCGTGCCCTGCGCCACGGCATAGATTTCCCCGTCCGCCGCGTTCAGCGGTGTCATCACCAAAGTGCCGCCCAGCAGGCTCGTCGCGTCACCGATGGCAGAGACGGTCACATCAATCGGACTGCCCGCACGGGCAAAGGGCGGCAGGGAAGCAGTGACAAAGACGGCGGCAACGTTCCGGGGGCGGAACTGCTCTCCCGCGACGTTGACTCCCAGCCTCTCCAGGATGTTTGCCATGATCTCTTCGGTGAAAGGCGAGTTCCGGATGCCATCCCCGGTGCCGTTCAGACCCACCACCAGACCATAGCCCACTAGGTCGTTTGACCGGACACCGTCAAATTCGACCAGGTCCTTGATCCGTACCGGAGACGCCTGCACCGCGAGCCCAGTCACCAGCAAAAACATCAGGGCGACCGCCGCCCGCAGGGCCATTCTCACCGCAGATACCCCGCGAGCGACAGGTTCGCCAGTCGCGCCGTGAGCGTGTAATGGGTTTCAAGCTGGGTCTGCACCTCGCGCAGGGCCGAGGCGGTGGAGTAGGGGTCGACCTGGGTCAGCTCGTTCCGCATGATCCCGAATGCGGACAGCCGTGCCGTGTGCCGCGCCGTGGCGGCTGTTACCCTTTCCTCTGACAGCCCGAGGTCGGACCGGAGATCGGTCAGCGGTTCCGCCACCGAAAGAAGACGGGTCGTCGCATCCTGCAAGAGCGCGCTGCCGGTGGAGGCAGGGAGGCTCAGGGACGGGTCAGTTGCAAAAGTGGCTATTGCCGTGGCCTTGAGCAGATCCCGGATCGCCTGCTGATCGGCGCGTGCTGTGATCGTGACGGATGTACCTGCGTCCGTCGCGCGGTCCTGTGGTGCGCCCGTATCGCCAAGATAGCCAGAAATGGCGAAACCGCCTGTCGGGTTGTCAAACCAGTCAGTGACGATGGTCGTCACATCCGACGCCGTGACCGCGCCTGCCAGCGCCATGCGCAAATCGGTCAGCATGGTCTGCGCCCCGGCAAGCGCGGGCTGGTGAGTGGCGGTGCCCGCGAAAAGGGAATCGCCTCCGAACCTTGTGTTCAGGCTGTTCACGAGTTCCACAAACGTCTGTTCGGCCGCCTCGCTGGCGCTGCGCAACTGTGACAATGAACTTGCCGGCGTAATCCGCATGACCTGCTCTGACAGGGCAAGCCGCCGGTCATCGATACTGCCAAGAACCGTCTGCATCGTTGCCAGCCGCTGGCCAAGCCCTTTTGTGGCATCGGCATAGCCCTGGCTCAGCGCAAGTTGGCGGTCGATGTCTGTCAGACGCGCACTGTCGCCGCCAAGGTAGGCGGGCATATCCGCCGCCTTGCCCGTCGAAACCTCCTGGGTGAGAGTGTTCAGCCGGTCCCGTATCTGGACGTTCTGGAGGCGCTGGACGAAATGCTGCGACAGGTCGCCGATCGACATCATGGTCATGGTCAGATCTCCATCAGGATGCGGAAAAGGCCCTCGACGGTGTCGATGACCTTGGCATTTGCGGCGTAGGACTGTTCGATCCGGAGAAGCATCTGCATCTCGGCATCGCTGTCGACGCCCATGGCCAGTTCGGCCTCGCGCAGGCGGGCGTAGCGGGCGTTGGAAAAGCTGATATCTTCCTCGTTGGCCAGCCGCTGGCCAGAGATGTCGGCGGACAGGGCGCCGGCATGGGCTGCGGCGGAGCGGGCCGGGCCCCCAACCGACAGGGATCTTTGAGTATCAAGGGCCGCCTGCCAGTTGCTGATCTGCGTTGTCCGTCCGACCGGCCCCGCGACCGTTGCATTCACCCCGTCACGCAGCCGCCAGAGCACGCCGCCCTGCGCTGGATCAACGGCTGTGTTGACCGCGATCCGGCCGGACAGCCCGACTTCGTTCAACGGGTCAAAAGCCAGGCCGGCGTCGGTCAGAAGACCGGCATCGCCGGGCGCAAGCGACGGGTCGGTTGCGGGATCCTGAAAGCGTTCGACCAGATCGCGGGCAAGGGCGTCGAGCCCCGCCTGCGCAGCAACGAGCGTTGAATCCCTCAGTGTAAAGGCGGCACCCAGCGTGCCGCCCGTCAGCCGTCCCACCCCATCCGCCGGATCAACCGGCTGGCCATTCAGCGTCAGCCCCGCCAGCCCGCCCGAGGCAAAGGTCATCTCGGGCACGATGGTGGGTGTCGCCTGAAAACCAACCACCGCCGCGCGTCCGTCGATCAGGGTCGCGCCGCCCGGCGTGATCAGCGCGATTTCACCGTTCTTGCGGTCCATTTCGCGTATGGGAACGATGTTGGAAATGCGGTCCACAACGTCCTGACGCTGATCCCGCAGGGCCGAGGTATCCTCGCCCCGTGTGGTGGACAGCACGATATCCCGGTTCAGCTGCTCCATCCTTGACAACGCACTGTTCAGCGTTGCGACTTGGGATGCGATGCTCTGGTCTGTCTCCTGGCGAAGCGTTCGGATCTGGGCGGCGCTGCCCCGGACCGCGTCGGTCACGTTGCCCAGGCGGTCCACAACCGTGGCAAGCCGGATGTCAGACGAAGGCTCTGCCCCGGCGGCGACCAGAGCCTGCTCCAGTGCCATGATCTGGCTGTCGATGCCCTGACCGTCGCCCGCCACCCCCACCGCCGTTTCCAGCCGCGCCAGTTCC
>JBGSWJ010000229.1:0-1778 GCA_041752495.1 Rhodobacterales bacterium | reverse complement strand
CCGGGGCCGCGTTTGCGGGGGGCCGGGCGCAGGTGGGGGATGACGACGACGGGCTGCACGCCGGTCTGGCGTTCCATCTGGGCGGCGGAGCGGATCGCCGGGTTCAGGAGTTCAAGGGCGAGACCAAGGCCAAAGGCCAGACCAACGGTCAGCACGCCACCCATCATGGCCAGCTTCTTGCGGCTGGTCGAGATCGGGAATTCGGGGACGAGGGCGGTTTCGAGAACTTCGAACCTTGTAGACTGGTCGCGGCTTTCGAGAAGCTGGCTCATCGCGGCGTCGGTGCGGCGGGTCGTGATGACCTGATATTCGGTTTCCAGCTGGTTCAGGTCGCGGTTCATTGCGCCAAGCTGGCTTTCCACCGTGGGGGTCGCGGCGATGGCGGCCTGCACCTTTTCGATATTGGCGGTGATGAGGGCGCGCTGTTCGTTGAGCAGGTCGGACTGGCGCGCGACCTCTTCGGCACGGAGACGATCGCTGCCGCTTTGCAGGGAGAGGATCTGGTTGTCGATGGCGATCTGCTGTTCGGTCAGATCGGTGAGGCGTTCGCGCTGGGCTGTCAGACCTTCGGGGAGGGACGCGAGGTTCTGGCTGCGGAATTCGGCGATGCGGTTTTCGATGTCGGCGATCTGGCCGGCGACGCGGGCCTCTTCGGCGACGAGGAATTCGAGGGTGCCTGAGGCGCGCTGGTCGGCGCGGGCCTTGGCCTCGGCTATGATGGAGTTCAGCATGGCGTTGGCCACGTCGGCGGCCTTTTCGGCATCACCCATGCGGACGGTGATGGAAAGGCCGTTGGGCTGGGCATTGGGGAGGAAGGCCTGAGAGGGGTCGATCAGGCGGGTCAGGACGGTGGACGACCGCAGGAGGCCGACCTTTTCGGTCAGCGAGGGGAGTTCCGGGAAGAGGTTGAATTCGTCGATCAGGGCGACGATCCGGTCGCGCGACATGAGCTGCTGCTGGATCAGGTCAAGCTGGTTGGCGGCGGACATATCCTGTGCGCCGGTGACGTTCTGGGCAATGCTGGGCGCTTCGATCTGGATGACGGCGGTCGCCTCGTATTCGCGCGGCTGGGACAGGGCATACCAGACCGAGAGGGGCAGGCCGATCAGGATGATGAGCGCAATGAGACCGGCGCGGCGTTTCAGCGCGCTGATCAAATCCTGCAAGGATGCGATCGGTCCCATCAGACGTCTCCTTCGGTGGCCTGTATGGCCTTGGCGATGGGGGGACTTTCGGGCGGCCAGATGTCTGCCGGAAAGATGCCATCATCCTGACACAGTCTACGCCTGATGGCGGATGATTGCACCCCGGTTGGCCCGGGGTTCAAGGAAACGTGCTGTTTCTGTTAGGGAAAACGGGAACACAATCCCGCCACAATTCACGCGTCCGGACGGAGGTGGACGACCGAGAGGAGAAGGCCGTCGGCCACGCCCTGATGGCCGTCAAGGACGGTTCCGGCGGGGAATGGTCCGAGGTGGCGGAGCGTGGTGATCTGGAACCGGGTCCGGTCGGTCGAGAGGGCGACGTCGAAGGCATCGAAATCGAGGAGGATGCCGGCGAGGGGGTAGATGGCTTTGTAGCCCGACTCTTTCGCGCCGAAGATGCGGAGCGGCAGGTCGGCGGCGTCGGGCTGGTTATGGAGGCGGGCGGTTTCCGAGGGGGTGCAGACTTCGGCGGCGATATCGGGCGAGAGCGGGAGGAAGGGTTCGAGATCGAGGCCGAGTGCCAGGGCCTGAGAGGCAGGCGCGGCGGTGGCGATGCAGAGGCCGCCGCCGTGG
>JBGSWJ010000228.1:0-4687 GCA_041752495.1 Rhodobacterales bacterium | reverse complement strand
CCGCATCCACGGGCAAACGGGTGGCAGTTGTGGGCGCAGGGCCTGCGGGCCTTGCGGCCGCACACAGGCTGGCGATGCACGGTCATGACGTGACACTTTATGAGGCGCGGGCCAAGGCCGGGGGCCTGAACGAATTCGGCATCGCCGCCTACAAGGCCACCGACTCGTTCGCCGCGCGCGAGGTCGAATGGCTGCTTGGCATCGGCGGGATCACCGTGGAGACGGGCAAGGCGCTGGGCAACGGTCTGACGCTTGATGGTCTCAAGGCGACATTCGATGCGGTGTTCCTTGGGGTGGGCCTTGGTGGTGTGAACGCGCTGCGGGCGGAGGGCGAGGACAAGGATGGCGTCCGCAACGCCGTCGATTTCATCGCCGAACTGCGGCAGGCCACGGACCTCACCACCCTCCCGGTCGGCCGCAACGTCGTCGTCATCGGCGGCGGCATGACGGCGGTCGATGCCGCCGTACAGTCCCGCCTCCTTGGCGCCGACTCGGTCACAATCGCCTACCGCCGGGGCCGCGAGAAGATGAGCGCGTCGGTCTATGAACAGGACCTTGCCACCTCCAAGGGCGTTCGCATCCTGCACAACGTCATGCCCGTCGCCGTCCGCGGCAACGGGGCCGCGACCGAGGTCGAGTTTGAACATACGGTCGAAGGGCCGGACGGCCTGAAAGGCACGGGAGAACGGTTCCTCCTTGCCGCCGATCAGGTCTACAAGGCCATCGGCCAGACGCTGACCACCGATGGCGGCCTTGCACTGGAGGGCGGCAAGATCGCCGTGACCGGAGCGGGGCGGACGAGCGTTGCCGGTATTTGGGCCGGGGGCGATTGTGCCACGGGCGGCGATGACCTGACGGTGACGGCTGTCGCGGAAGGGCGCGATGCGGCGGAAGATATTCATGCGGCTTTGATGGGGGCGGTGCGCTGAACGCGCACCCTACGGAGGAATAACATGGCTGATCTTTCTTCGAACTTCATCGGGATCAAGTCCCCCAACCCCTTCTGGCTCGCCTCGGCACCGCCGACGGACAAGAAATACAACGTCGAACGCGCCTACGAGGCGGGCTGGGGCGGCGTGGTGTGGAAGACGCTGGGCTCTGAAGGGCCCCCGATCGTCAACGTATCGGGCCCGCGCTATGGCGTGGTCCACGGGGCGGACCGGCGGGTGCTGGGCATCAACAACATCGAACTCATCACCGACCGCCCGCTCGAGGTGAACCTGCAGGAGATCAAGGAGGTCAAGCGCAAGTGGCGCGACCGGGCCTTGGTCATCTCGCTCATGGTGCCGTGTGATGAGGAAAGCTGGAAGGACATTCTCAGGCGGATCGAGGATACCGAGGCTGACGGGGTCGAACTGAACTTCGGCTGCCCGCACGGGATGGCTGAACGCGGCATGGGCTCTGCCGTGGGGCAGGTGCCGGAATACATCGAGATGGTGACCCGTTGGGTGAAACAGTATTCCCGCATGCCCTGCATCGTGAAACTGACGCCCAACGTCACCTCGATCCTGCCACCTGCCATGGCGGCCAAACGGGGCGGGGCCGATGCGGTCAGCCTGATCAACACGGTCAAGTCGATCACCAATGTCGATCTCGACCATTTCTCGCCCTTCCCGATGATCGACGGCAAGGGATCGCACGGCGGCTACTGCGGCCCGGCGGTCAAGCCCATCGCGCTCAACATGGTGGCCGAAATTGCACGCGAACGCGAAACACGCGGCCTGCCGATTTCGGGCATCGGCGGTGTCACGACCTGGCGCGACGCGGCCGAGTTCATGGCACTGGGCGCAGGCAACGTGCAGGTCTGCACGGCGGCGATGACCTATGGGTTCAAGATCGTTCAGGAAATGATTTCCGGCCTGTCGCAGTATCTGGATGAAAAGGACATGGGGCTCTCCGATCTGGTCGGCCGCGCCGTGCCGAACTTTGTCGAATGGCAGGAACTGAACCTGAACTATGTCACCAAGGCCCGGATCAATCAGGACGCCTGCATCGGTTGCGGCCGCTGCTATGCCGCCTGCGAAGACACGAGCCATCAGGCGATCTGGATGAAGCCCGGCCGGGTGTTCGAGGTGAACGACGCAGAATGCGTGGCCTGCAACCTCTGCGTCGATGTCTGCCCGGTGCAGGACTGCATCACGATGGAAGAACTGCCGAAAGGGGCCGTCGATCCGCGTACGGGCCGCAAGGTCGGCGATTATGCCAACTGGACGACCCATCCCAACAATCCGATGGCGCGCGCGGCGGCGGAGTAAGAGGGGCGCTGCCCCTCGCCGCCTTGCGGCTCACCCCGGGATATTTGGAACCAGAAGAAGCCACAGACGCTGATCCCCAGCTTCTTCTGGCCAAAAATATCCTCGGGGGGTGCGGGCAAGGCCCGCATGGGGGGCAGACAGCCCCCCTGCTACGGCAACGTCAGAAGAACCCCTTCGGGATCAGCTTGTGCTCATAGGCCTCCCGCTCCAGCCCTTCGCGGAAATCGGGATGGGCAAGGTCGATCAGAGCCTTCGCGCGTTCGGCGATGGATTTGCCCTTGAGGTTCGTCATCCCGTATTCCGTCACGACATACATCATGTCGGTACGGGGCGTTGTGACGACGTTCCCCTTGGTCAGGCTCAGGACAATCCGGCTGCGACGTTCGCCCTTCTTGTCATAGGTCGAGGCAAGGCAGATAAAGCTTTTCCCCCCGCGCGAGGCATAGGCGGCGCGGACGAACTGCAACTGCCCGCCCGTCCCGCTGATATGCCGGTGCCCGTCGGATTCCGACGCGGCCTGGCCCTGCAGGTCGATCTGGGTCGTGTTGTTGATCGCGACCACCCGGTCGTTCTGCATGGCCATATGGGGCAGGTTCGTGAAATCGACCGGCTGGCACATGAAATCGGGGTTATTGTCCACCGTCTCGTAAAGGCTGCGCGAGCCCAGCGCAAAACTGTAGGCGATCTTGCCCGGGTTCAGTGTCTTGAGCCGGCCGGTGATCTTGCCCAGCCGATAGAGGTCGCAGATGCCATCCGTCAGCATCTCGGTATGCACGCCCAGATCGCCCACCCCGCTTTCGGCCAGCTGGGTGCAGACGGCATTCGGCATCCCCCCGATCCCGATCTGCAGGCAGGCGCCGTCCTCGATCTCGTTCATGATATGGCGGGCAACGGCGCGGTCCACATCGGTCGCCGCCGGATTGGGCAGTTCGGCCAAGGGCATGTCGTCGCCCTTGATGATATAGTCGATCTCGCTCACATGGATGGCGTTGTCGCTGCCGTGGCAATGCGGCTGGCCGGCCGAAACCTCGACAATCACACAGCGGGCGCGTTCGATGACGGCCCGGTGCCACAGGTTCGACGGACCAAAGTTGAAATAACCTGCCGCATCCATCGGCCCGCATTTCAGGATCAGGATATCCACCGGGTCGATGAAGCGACGGTAGTAATCAGGTATCTCGCCCAGATTGACGGGCAGGTAGGAGGCGATCCCGGCGTCATGCTTGCGCCGTTCGTAGCCGGAAAAATGCAGGCTGACCCAGAAGAAATGCTTGCCATGCGGGTCCTGTTCCAGCACGGCCCGGGGCCGTGTGGCAAGGCAGGCGCGGATCTTGACCCCCTTCAGGTCGTGTTTCCGTTCGGCAAGCGCGTGATCGAACACATCCGGCTGGCAGACTGTCGCGCCATAGTCGATCCACATGCCGGATTTCACCATCAGGGCGGCCTCGGCTGCCGTGATGTGGCGGGCAGGGTGGGCAGCTTTGCGTTTCAGCATGGCGATCATTCCTTGGGGCAGTTCCGATGACCGGAACATGGGCCAAACCGGCGCGGTGTGAAACAGGAAATTGGTCGTAGCTCTGGCCACTCTTTAAGGTGCAGGGCGACAGGTGGGATCGGGCGTCCTGACAGGCCCTTTGGCCACGCGTTTTGACAATGGTCTGGCGGATGCCTAGATCAGGATCATGGAACATTTCTCAGTCCTCGATCTTTGCCCCGTCCCCGAAGGCGGCACCGCCGCGCAGGCGCTGGCCAATACGCTTGACCTTGCCCGTCATGCCGAACGGCTGGGCTTTCACCGCTACTGGCTGGCCGAACATCACAACATGCCGGGCATCGCGAGTGCCGCGACATCGGTCGTCATCGGTCATGTGGCGGGCGGCACGAAAACGATCCGCGTGGGGGCAGGGGGCATCATGCTGCCCAATCATGCGCCCCTGGTCGTGGCCGAACAGTTCGGCACGCTCGCCACGCTCTACCCGGGCCGGATTGACCTTGGCCTTGGCCGCGCTCCGGGGACCGACATGAACACCGCCCGCGCCCTGCGGCGGACGCTTGAATCGACCGACAACTTCCCCGGCGATGTGATCGAACTGATCGGCTATTTCAGTCAGGCCGCCCATGACAGCCCCGTGCAGGCCGTGCCCGGCGCGGGGACCGAAGTCCCCGTCTGGATTCTGGGATCAAGCCTCTATGGCGCGCAGCTCGCGGCCTATCTGGGCCTGCCCTATGCCTTTGCCTCCCACTTCGCGCCGCAGATGCTCGACGATGCCGTGGCGACCTACCGCGCCACCTTCCGCCCCTCCGTCTGGCTGGACCGCCCGCATTTCATGCTGCTTGCCGGGGTCTCCGCCGCCGAAACCGATGCCGAGGCGCAATATCTCCGCTCGTCGCAGGTGCTTGCCTTCGCCCGCCTCCGCATGGGCCGCCCCGGC
>JBGSWJ010000227.1:0-1597 GCA_041752495.1 Rhodobacterales bacterium | reverse complement strand
GCAGGGTTTCGGCCAGCGCGCGGGCTTGGGTGGATTTGCCGGAACCGTCGATGCCTTCGAAGCTGATGAACAGGCGTGCGGCCATTGCGGATCAGGCGTCGCCGGGGGCGGTTTCGGTCGCGTCTGCCGCGCCGAATTTGTCGATCAGGACGTTCACGGCGGTTTGCAGTTTGACCATGAAGCCGCCTTCGGCCACGTCGGCTTCGGCCACGAGCGGCACGCGCATTTCCGGCAGACCTTCGCGTGTGATGACAAGCTCGGCCAGTTGGTCGCCCTTGGCGACGGGGGCCTGGACGGGGCCCTGGTAGACGACATTGGCCTCCATGCTGCCGGTCACGATGGAGGGGAGGAGAACCTGAAGGTCTTCGGCCAGGGTGAGGCCAACGCTGGGGGTTTCGCCCATCCAGACCGGGGCTTCGGCAAGGCGGGTGCCGGCATCGCCCAGATCGCGGAGCGCGTATTGCCGGAAGGCCCAGTTGATGATGCGTTCGGATTCGTCGCGGCGTGCCTCGTCCGAGGGGAGGCCGGTGATGACGAAGATGATCCGGCGGTCGCCCTGTTTCACCGAGCCGACAAGGCCGTAGCCTGCTTCCTGAGTGTGGCCTGTCTTGAGGCCGTCGGCGCCGACATTCATCGTCAGGATCGGGTTGCGGTTGCGCGTGTTCGAAGGGACGCGGCCATCGAAGGCAAATTCCGTTTCGCCGAAGATCGGGTAGAAGGTCGGGAAATCGGTGATGATGTGATCTGCAAGAATGCCCAGATCGCGGACCGACATGACATGGCCCGGCGCGGGCCAGCCGTTCGAGTTCACGAAATACGAGTTCATCATGCCAAGTTGCTGGGCACGTTCGGTCATCATGGCGGCAAAGCCGGCCTCGGTCCCGTCGGGCGACAGCGCCTCGGCCAGGACGACGGAGGCGTCGTTGCCAGAGAGAATGATGACGCCGTGGAGGAGGTCGTCGACGCTGACGCGGTCGTTGGTGTTGAGGAACATGGAGGAGCCGTCATAGCTCATCGCGTGTTCCGAGACGGGGAGGGTCTGGTCGATCTGGAGACGGCCGTCGGCCACGGCCTCGAACGCCATGTAGATCGTCATGAGCTTGGACATCGAGGCGGGCGGCAGGGGCGTGTCGGCATTCTTGGCCAGAAGCACGGTGCTTGTGGTTTCGTCATAGACCCAGGCCGCCGTGGCGGCGGTTTCGAAATCCTGCGCCCGGAGCGGACCGGTCAGGGACAGGGTGGTCAGCGCGGCAAACATGAGAGCAGAGAATGGACGGGTCATCTGTGCTGCAATCTCCTGCATGGGGACGGGGCGCGCGCCTTGCCGTCAGTTGGCTACGTAGTAGGCGTCGGCAAAGCCTTGAGCTTTCACCTTTTCGAGAAGGGCGGACAGTTCCGCCGTGGACTGGGCGGGACCGACAAGGACGCGCCAGAAATTGCGGCCCTGGCTTTCCTGCGCGACGACGAGGCTGGCCAGACCATCCGCCTTCATCTGATCGGCCAACGCCTTGGCATTGGCTTCGACACTGAAGATGCCGAGCTGGATATAGGGGCGGGAAAGGCTGGAGGCCGGGGCTGGCGCAGGGGCCGGTGCAGG
>JBGSWJ010000226.1:0-12831 GCA_041752495.1 Rhodobacterales bacterium | reverse complement strand
TTGGCCATCCGCGTGCCGAGGGAGGAGGCGTTGCGGGCACCGACAAGGGCCACCATCGGGCGGGAGAGAAGCGCCATGTCGCCCCTGACCCAGATCAGCGGCGGAGCATCGGAAAGGTCGGCGAGCGCCGCCGGATAGGCGGGCTCGCCCCGGCAGAGAAGCCGCGCCCCGGCGGCTTGGCCCGCCTTGAATTCGGCCAGAACCACCCCTTCGGGGCAGATCTGGTAGTCGGTTTCGCCCGCTTCACGGGCGACAGAAGGAAGAGCCAGCAGCGCGGCTTTGGCGCTGCCGTGGTCGGCCAGAAGCCGCCAGAAGGTGGCGATTCCCACCCTGCGAGAGCGCAACAGACGAAGCCAGTTCAGCCGATCATCTTCCGTCTTGGGTGGGAGTGGGGGGTGAGTGGAAGAAGTGGGTAACCCGACCATCCTGATCCTCGTCCGTTGCAGAATCAGGTTTATGAGAAAGGGGTTAACAGCAGGTAAACCGTGATTCCGGTTTTGTTCTTTTGCCGGAATGGCCGGAGTCAGTCGCCTTTTTCGGTGCGGGTTCCGGAGGTCCGGTCCCGTTCATAAAGCCGGGTTCCGGGGAAGGGCGGGAGCCAGTTTTCGCGGCGGATTGTCCAGAGTTCATAGGTCGGGCGGAACTGGTCGGGGGCGTCGAGTGTGCCGAGGTGAATTTCGATTTCATCGCCCGAGCGGGAGAAGACAGGGGAGCCGCAATGGGGGCAGAAACGGCGGCCCTGATAGCTGTTGGTGGTGCCGGTGATGGTGACGGCCGTTTCAGGAAATATCGCAGAGGCGTGGAAGAGGGCGCCGTGGTGTTTGCGGCAGTCCTGACAATGGCAGATGCCGACCCGGTACGGTTCGCCTGTGGCCGTGATGCGGACGCGGCCGCAGAGGCATCCGCCGGTGATCGGGTTCATCGGGTTCCCCTTGTGATCAGGTCAGGAGGAGGTGGGCATCGTCTCGTTCGGGCTGATCCGTGCGGCGATGAAGGCGGGCAGAGCTTCACACCGGGCCGCGAGGGCGGCAAGGCGGGGGCGGGCGGTGTCGTCAAAGACCTCGGGCAGGCGGAGGCGGATGTAGCCTATGGCGCAGGCCATCAGCACGTCGACATGGCTGAAGGCGGGGCCGTGGAACCAAGTGGGGCCGCAGCGGGATTCAAGCGCGGCCAGGCCCTTGTCGATCTGCCCCAGACAGCGGGAGAGCCATGCGGTGCTGATCTGGTCGGGGGCGTGGAAGAAGCGTTCGTAGACCACCGCGATGACCTTTTCGAGCGTGCCTTCGATCAGGGCGATGTCTTGCAGCATGGCGCGGCGGACGAGGCCGCTGTCGGGCATGAGGGCGCGGGCGGGGCCGACACGTTCGTCAAGGTATTCGCAGATCGCGCCCGAATCGATCAGGACCGTGCCGTCATCAAGGATGAGGGCGGGGATGCGGGTCAGGGGGTTGATCTGCGAGATCGCCTCGCCATCGCCGAAGATCGAGCGGGTGTCGCGGGTGAAGGGGCGGCCGTAGCTGTGCAGGACCACCCCGATCCGGCGGGTAAACGGGCTGTCGAACTGCCCGACGAGGATCATGCCTTGGGCCCGAGGTGGAGGCCGCCTATGGGTTCGGTGACGATCTCGTTCCCCCAGTCGGCGATCAGCGGGATCAGGGTGGCGATGGAGGCCTTGACGCCCGGGAGTTCGAGCGAGGCGGCGTGGTGTTCGCGGGATTGCCAGACTTCGGTCATGTAGAAGGCGTTCGGGTCTGCAGGGTCTTTGGCCACGATGAAGGAAAGGCAGCCCGGCAAGGCGCCCACATCCGAGAGCATGGAGGCCATCGCGGCGTCGCGCTGGCCGGGATGGGCGGTGAAGCGGTTGATGAGGCCGTGCATGGATGTTTTCCTTATGCCGCAGACCCGCCGACCGTCAGGCCGCCGATGAGGAGAGAGGGCTGGCCCACACCGACGGGCACCCACTGGCCTGCCTTGCCGCAGTTGCCGATGCCGGGGTCAAGCTGGAGGTCGTTGCCGATGGCGCGGATCTGTTTCAGCGCAGTGGCGCCGTCGCCGATCAGGGTCGCGCCCTTGACCGGGCTTCCGACGACGCCGTTCTTTACCCGGTCGGCCTCGGTGCTGGAGAAGACGAACTTGCCAGACGTGATATCGACCTGACCGCCGCCGAAGCCCACGGCATAAATGCCGTCCTTGAGGTCGGCGACCATGGAGGCGGGGTCAGCATCGCCCGCCAGCATGAAGGTGTTGGTCATGCGGGGCATGGGGATATGGGCGAAACTCTGGCGGCGGCCGTTGCCGGTGGCGGGGACGCCCATGAGGCGGGCGTTCTGGCGGTCCTGCATGTAGCCGACTAGGATGCCGTCTTCGATCAGCACGTTGCGCTGGGAGGGCGTGCCTTCGTCGTCGATGGTGATGGACCCGCGCCGGTCGGGGATGGTGCCGTCGTCAAGGACGGTGACGCCTTTTGCCGCGATCTGCTGGCCCATGAGGCCCGCGAAGGCGGAACTGCCCTTGCGGTTGAAGTCGCCTTCAAGGCCGTGGCCGATCGCCTCGTGCAACAGGATGCCGGGCCAGCCGGGGCCGAGGACGACGTCCATCACGCCCGCAGGGGCTGGTTCGGCGACGAGGTTGATGAGGGCGATGCGCAAAGCCTCGGCCACCTGGGATTGCCAGTGGGCGGGGCTGATGAGGCCGAGAAGGCCGGTGCGGCCGCCAGAACCCGTGCCGCCGCTTTCCCGACGGCCGTTTTCTTCGACGATGACGCTGACATTGAGGCGGCTCATCGGGCGGATGTCGGTGACAAGCTCGCCCTCGGGGCGGAGGATCACCACCTCCTGATGGCTGGCCGAGACGGTGGCCGAGACCTGTACGACACGTTTGTCGAGGGCGCGGGCGTAGGCGTCGATCTCTTTCAGGATGTCGATTTTGGCCGGGAAGGTTGCGCCGTCCATCGGGTCTTCGTCGCCGTAAAGCTTGCGGTTGGTGCGGGCGGGCGGGGTGGCGAGCGTGCCACCGCCTGCGCCCACGGCAAGGCGCGCGGTGGTTACGGCGCGGCGGAGCGCGTGTTCGTCGATGGTGGTGGAATGGGCATAGCCCGCAGTTTCAGCCCGGACAGAGCGAAGGCCGAAGCCTTCGGAGGCGTCATAGCTTGCGGTCTTGAGACGACCGTCGTCGAAGGACAGAACCTCGGACCGGGCACGTTCGAGGAAGAGTTCGCCGTCATCGGCACCGGCCACGGCCTCGCGCAGAAGTGACAGCGCAGTGGACTGGTCAAGCATCGTTTCGAAGGGGCGGAAGGGTGCAGACGACATCAGGGGTCCTTTGGATTGGCCATGATCTGGGTCAAGAAGCGTCTCTTTGACGCAAAGGGGCTTCTTGTGATGAGGGACAAGATATGGGAAGAGGCTTCAGAGAAACAGGAGATTCCGCCGGTTGGGATCGACCTGACAAAAAAGGGAACGACATGGATTTCTTCAAGGTCCGGGGACTGAGAAAGACCCTTCTTCGTGGTATGGCGGCCGTCGGGACAGCCGTGATCGCAACTGGGGTCTGGGCCCAGACCGCTGCGGATACCCTGCCCGAACTGCCGATCATTGGTGCGCCTACAGATGGCGTCATGGGCTGGCAGCCTGCGGCGACGGAACTGGCGCGGGATATTCACTGGCTGGACGGCATGATCCTGTGGATCATCACCGCCATCACGATTTTCGTCACGGTGCTGCTGATCTGGGTGGCTGTCCGCTATAACCAGAAGCGGAACCCAAAGCCCGCGACATTCACCCACAATTCGCCGCTGGAAGTGGCATGGACGATCGTGCCGATCATCATTCTGGTGTTCATCGGTGCGTTTTCGCTGCCCATCCTGTTCAAGCAGCAGGAAATCCCCGAGGGCGACATCACCATCAAGGTGACGGGGAACCAGTGGTACTGGAATTATGAATATGTCGATGAAGGCATCGATTTCGACAGCTTCATGATCGGTTACAACGAAGGCAACCTGAACGACGACATCATCGCCCAGCTTGAGGAAGCCGGTTATTCGGCGGACGAGTTCAAGCTGGCCACCGATACCGCCGTGGTGGTGCCGGTCGGTGCGACCATTGTGATGGTCGTGACCGGGGCAGACGTGATCCATTCGTGGACGGTGCCGGCGTTCGGCGTGAAGCAGGATGCGGGGCCGGGGCGTCTGGCGCATCTGTGGTTCAAGGCCGAGCAAGAAGGCGTGTTCTTTGGCCAGTGTTCCGAACTGTGCGGCAAGGACCATGCCTATATGCCGATCACCGTGAAAGTGGTGAGCCAGGAAGCTTATGACACCTGGCTGGCCGCGGCCAAGACCGAGTTCGGCAGCTGAGGCTGACCTTCCCGTCCGGACTGCGGACGGGATCATGAGCGTATGGGGTTCCGCCCGGATGCGGGCGGGATCAGGACAAGCGGGCGGGCTTTGGTTGCAAAGCGGCGCGGCCCGGACGGGAACCAGATGACTGATGCAAGCCTGCAAAGCGTGACGACGACCGGCGAAGCCGGGATGGGCGATTATTTCGCCCTTCTCAAGCCGCGGGTCATGTCGCTGGTCATCTTTACCGCCTTTGTGGGCCTGTGCGTGGCCCCGGTGCATGTGCGTCCGTTCATCGGTTTCGTGGCGATCCTGTGCATCGCGGTCGGCGCGGGTGCGTCGGGTGCGCTGAACATGTGGTGGGATGCCGATATTGACGGGCTGATGCGGCGCACGGCCAAGCGGCCGATCCCGGCGGGCAAGGTGACGCCCGAGGAGGCGCTGGGCCTTGGGCTGGCGCTGTCGGGCTTTTCGGTGGTGCTGTTGTGGCTGGCGACCAATGCGCTGGCGGCGGCATTGCTGGCGTTCACCATCTTCTTTTACATCGTCGTCTATTCCATGTGGCTGAAGCGGTCGACGCCGCAGAACATCGTGATCGGCGGCGCGGCGGGGGCCTTTCCGCCGATGATCGGCTGGGTTGTGGCGACGGGGTCGGTGTCGATTGAGGCGGTGCTGATGTTCGCCCTGATCTTCATGTGGACGCCGCCGCATTTCTGGGCGCTCGCTCTGTTCGTGAAGACGGATTACGGCGATGCCAAGGTTCCGATGCTGACCGAGACGCATGGGCGGCGCGTTACGCGGAACCATGTGCTGGTCTATACGATTGCGCTGATCCCGGTGGCTTTGGGCATTGCGTTCACCTCGATTGGCGGGCCGGTCTATCTGGCGATCAGCCTGATCCTTAACGCGCGGTTCCTGAACGGGGCGATCGCGCTGTGGCGGCGGGACGAGGACGCGGCGATTGCCGACAACTATGCGACGGAAAAGCGGGTATTCCGGATTTCGCTGTCCTACCTGTTCCTGCATTTCGGCGCTTTGCTGATCGAGGCGGCCTTGCGGGCCTTTGGGTATGGAGGCTGGGGCCTGTGGTGATCCGGGTTGAACATGAATTGCACGGGCGGCGCAGGGGCCGGAATGTGGGTGTTGGCCTGCTTCTGGTGGGTTTTGTCGGCATCATTTTTGGCCTGACGGTAGTCAAGGTGCTGAACCTGCAGGATATCCGCCAGTTCGAGAGTTTCGACCATGTCGCGCGGCCGCAACTTATCCCTGCTGATGAGGCGTCTGAATGAGGATATTCCCCAAAGACATGTCCCCCAACAACCGGACGCTGGTGCAGACGGTGGGTGTGGTCGTGCTGATGGGGTCACTCGCCTGGGCGGCGGTGCCGTTTTACGACTGGTTCTGCCGGGTTACGGGCTATGCCGGGACGACAAGCACGGCGACGGCGGAATCGGATGTGGTGCTGGACCAGACGATCAACGTCCGTTTCGTGGGTTCGACCGAACGCGGAATGCCCTGGACGTTCAAGCCGGTCGTGCCCGAGATGACGCTGCGGATCGGGGAAACGGGGCTGGCCTTCTTTGAGGCGCATAACCCGACAAGCCGACCGGTGGCGGGGCAGGCGAGCTATAACGTTGTGCCGGATGCGGCGGGCAAGTATTTCGACAAGATCGCCTGCTTCTGTTTCAACGAACAGATCCTGCAACCGGGCGAAACGGTGCAGATGCCGGTCAGCTTTTACGTCGATCCGGAGATCGTGAAGGATGCCGAAGGGCAATACATCCATACGATCACGCTGGGTTACACGTTTTTCGAAATCGACCTGCCCGAGGATGAACAGCAGGCGGCGCTTGACGCGACGGTGCTGCCGGTGACAGAGACTGAACAGGGCGAAGTCATTCGCAACTGACCAAATACAACAGGCCGGCGCACCCGGCCAAAGCCAGAAGACCGCACGAGGGAACGACGATCATGGCACACGCAAAGAACCACGACTACCACATCCTGCCGCCGTCGATCTGGCCGCTGACGACCGCCATCGGGGTGTTCCTGATGCTGTTCGGGGCCGTTCTGGGCTTTCACGAAACCACCGACAGTTTCGGGACGTTCTTTGCGAACTACTGGCTGTTCCTCGTGGGTTTTGTGATCGTTCTGTACAACATGTACGGCTGGTGGGCGGACGTGATCGCTGAAAGCCGGATCGGGGATCATACGCCGGTCGTACGGATGAGCCTGCGTTATGGCTTCATCTTCTTCATCATGTCCGAAGTCATGTTCTTCGTGGTGTGGTTCTGGAACTTCTTCAAACACGCGATTTTCCCGATGGGCCCGGAAAGCCCGGCAGTGGACGGCGTGTGGCCGCCGGTCGGGATCGAAGTGTTCGACCCCTGGCACCTGCCGCTGATGAACACGCTGATCCTGCTGTGTTCGGGTGCGGCGGCGACCTGGGCGCACCATGCGCTGGTGCATGAGAACAACCGCAAGGACATGAAACAGGGGCTTTGGCTGGCCATTGGTCTGGGGGTCGTGTTCACGATCCTGCAGGCCTATGAATACAGCCACGCGGCCTTTGGTCTGTCGGGCAACATCTATGGCGCGACATTCTTCATGGCGACGGGGTTCCACGGGTTCCATGTGATCGTCGGGACCATCTTCCTTGCCGTGTGTCTCTACCGGACCTATGCCGGTGACTTTACCCCCGAAAAGCACATCGGGTTCGAGGCGGCGGCCTGGTACTGGCACTTTGTGGACGTGATCTGGCTGTTCCTGTTCATGGCGATCTACGTGTGGGGTTCGTCCTAAGCGGGCGGTGGGTTTCACCCACCCTACGCATCCGGACCCGTAGGGTGGGTGAAGCCCACCTTCGCCGGTTCAAACCAAAGCGCGCGGGGCAAAACCTCCGCGCGTTTTCCGTCAAAGGGACCGTGATCCTATGAAGCGCCTGATCTTTCCGATCCTCATGGGGGTCGTAGGTGTAGCCATCCTGCTGGGGCTGGGGTTCTGGCAGTTGCAGCGGCTTGAATGGAAGACCGCGATCCTGACCGAGATCAACACCCGCATCGCGGCGGAACCGGTGGCCCTGCCGGCCGAGGTGAACCCGGAGACGGACAAGTACCTCCCCGTGCGCGTCGAAGGGGCGCTGATGGGCGAAGAGATCACCGTGCTGACATCGGGTCAGGGGGCGGGGTATCGCGTGATTTCGGTGATGGAGATGGCGGGCGGGCGGCGGATCATGGTCGATCTGGGTTTCGTCACGCTGGACGGCAAGGATGCACCGCGGGTGGCCCCCGATGTGGTGGTGACGGGCAACCTGCACTGGCCGCAGGAAACCGACCGCTGGACCCCGCGCCCGGACGAGGACAAGGGGATCTGGTTTGCGCGCGACGTGAACGCGATGGCGATGACGCTGATGACCGATCCGGTGCTTGTCATTGCCGCATCGGTGTCGGGGGCTGACCTTGGCGTGACGCCCTTGCCGCTAGACACGACGGGCATATCCAACGATCACCTGAATTACGCCATTACATGGTTTTCGCTGGCCTTCGTGTGGCTGGTGATGAGCGGATTTCTGATTTTCAGGGTGGCGCGGGCCGCCCGCAAGGACTGATCCATGCGCTATATCTCGACCCGGGGGCAGGCCCCTGTTCTGACGTTTGAAGAAGCGATGATGACGGGGCTGGCCCGGGACGGGGGGCTGTATGTGCCCGAAACCGTGCCCGAGCTGACCCGGGACGAGATCGCGGCGATGGCGGGCCTGAGTTATGAGGAGGTCGCCCTGCGGGTGATGCGGCCGTTCATCGGGGATACGTTCACGGAAGCTGAGTTCCGCGGGCTGATCGCCCGCGCCTATGCCGGCTTTGGCCATACGGCGCGGGCGCCGCTGGTGCAGTTGGGGCCGAACCATTTCCTGCTGGAACTGTTCCACGGTCCGACCTTGGCCTTCAAGGATTTCGCCATGCAACTGATCGGGCAGTTGTTTCAGGCCGCGCTGACGCGGTCGGGGCAGCGGATCACGATTGTGGGGGCGACGTCAGGCGATACCGGGTCAGCCGCCATCGAGGCGTTCCGGGGGCTGAAGAATGTGGATGTGTTCATTCTGTACCCGCATGGCCGGATTTCCGAGGTGCAGCGGCGGCAGATGACGACTCCGGTTGAGGCGAATGTCCATGCGCTGGCGATGGACGGGGACTTTGACGATTGTCAGGCGATGTTGAAAGACATGTTCAACGATTTCGCCTTCCGCGATGGGGTGCGGCTGGCCGGGGTCAATTCGATCAACTGGGCGCGGGTGCTGGCGCAGGTGGTTTACTATTTCACCGCCGCTGTGGCGCTGGGCGCGCCGCATCGCCCGGTGAGTTTCACGGTGCCCACGGGCAATTTCGGGGATATCTTCGCGGGCTATATCGCCAAGCGGATGGGGCTGCCCATTGACCGGCTGGTGATTGCCACGAACCAGAACGACATTCTGCATCGCACGATGCAGACCGGGAAGCAGATCAAGGAAGGGGTGCGCCCGTCGATCAGCCCGTCGATGGATATTCAGGTGTCATCCAACTTTGAACGGGCGCTGTTTGATGCCTATGGCCGCGACGGGGCGGTTGTGGCGGCGCAGATGGACGACCTGAAGGCCAAGGGCGGGTTCACCATTTCGCAAGGGGCCTATCAATGGTTGGGCGATCAGTTCGCCTCGGGCCGGGCGTCGGAGGAGGAGACGGCAGCGACGATCCGTCAGGCATGGGCCACGACGGGAGAGTTGCTTTGCCCCCATTCGGCGGTGGGCGTGCATGTGGCGGAAGGGTTCCTTGGGTCTGTGCCGATGTTGACTCTGGCCACGGCGCATCCGGCCAAGTTCCCCGACGCCGTTGAGGCCGCGACGGGCATCCGCCCCCCTCTTCCATCCCGGATGGCGGACCTGTATGAGCGGTCGGAACGGGTGACACGGGTTCCCAATGACCTGAAAACCCTGCAATCACTGATACGGGAACGGATCACGCATTGAGCGTCCAGCTTCATACTCTGTCCAACGGATTTCGCATCGCAACAGAACACATGCCGGGGCTGAAATCGGCCTCGATCGGTGTCTGGGTTCTGGCGGGGGGGCGGCACGAGCGGATCGAGCAGAACGGGATCGCCCATTTCCTTGAACATATGGCCTTCAAGGGGACGGCCACGCGGTCCGCGCTTGAGATTGCCGAGGCGATCGAGGATGTGGGCGGGTATATCAACGCGTACACAAGCCGCGAGATGACGGCCTATTACGTCCGCGTTCTGGAAAATGACGTGGAACTCGGGCTGGATGTGATTGCCGACATCCTTTTGAACCCGGTGTTTTCCGAGGACGAGATCGAGGTCGAGCGGGGCGTGATCCTTCAGGAAATCGGCCAGACTTTGGACACGCCCGACGATATCGTGTTCGACTGGCTGCAAGAGGTGGCCTATCCGGATCAGCCTTTGGGGCGCACGATCCTTGGGCCAACGGAACGGGTCGAGGCGTTTTCGCAGGGCGATCTGCGGACCTTCGTGGGCGAACATTACGGGCCGGGACAGATGATCCTGTGCGCGGCGGGCGCCGTCGATCATGACGCGCTGTGCCGGGCGGCGGAACGGCTGTTCGGGCATCTGAGCCCGATCATCAAGCCCGCGCTGATCCAGCCTGCGGCCTGGCGCGGCGGCGAGCGGCGCGAGATCAAGGCGCTTGAGCAGGTGCATTTCGCGCTGGCCATCGAAGGGCCGGATTACCGCGATCCCGAGATTTTCACGGCGCAGATCTGGGCCATGGCGCTGGGCGGCGGCATGTCTTCGCGGCTGTTCCAGGAAGTGCGGGAAAACCGGGGGCTCTGCTATACGATATTTGCGCAGACCGGGGCCTATGAGGATACGGGGCTGACCACGATCTATGCCGGGACGTCGGCCGAGGATATTGCGGAACTGGCCCATCTGACGGTGGACGAGTTGAAGCGGGCAGGCGACGACATGACCGAGGCCGAGGTGCTGCGCGCTCGGGCGCAGATGAAGGCCGGGATGCTGATGGGGCTGGAAAGCCCGTCGCAGCGGGCCGAACGGCTGGCGCGGATGTTGTCGATCTGGGGCCGGGTGCCCACGATTGACGAGGCGATTGCCAAGATCGACGGCGTGTCTACGCAGGACGTCAAGGACTTTGCCGCGCGGATGGCGGGGCAGGCCGGGACGGCGCTGGCGCTTTATGGTCCGGCAGATGCGGCACCCACGCTGGACGCGCTCAAGGACAGGCTGGCGGCCTGATGCTGGGCGTTCGGCGCAAGGTCAGGCTCGATACCGAGCGGTTGATCCTGCGCCCGCCCGCCCATTCGGACTACCGGGCCTGGACGGCCTTGCGGCAGGATTCGGCGGCCTTCCTGACGCCGTGGGAACCGACCTGGGCCGAGGATCATTTAAGCCGGAAGTCGTTCACGAACCGGGTCTATTGGGCGCAGCGGTCGATCAGCAATGGCACGGCGGTGCCGCTGTTTCTGATCCGCCGGGCGGACGAGACGTTGTTGGGGGCGATCACGCTGGACAATATCCGGCGCGGGCCCGCGCAGGCGGGGACGACCGGCTACTGGATCGGCGAGCCCTTTGCCCGGCAGGGCTATATGCGCGAGGCGATTGCGGCGGTGGTGCATTATGCGTTCACGTCGCTGGACCTGAGCCGGATCGAGGCAGGGTGCCTGCCCGAGAACACCCCGTCGCGGCGGCTCTTGGAGAGTTGCGGCTACAAGTATGAGGGGGTCGCGCAGAGTTATCTGCAGATCAACGGGCGGTGGCGGAACCATGTGCTGTACGCCAACCTGCGGCATGACCGGCGGGGGCGGACAGACGCGGGGTGAGGTGCGCAGGATGCGCACCCTACGCGGTCCTGTTGCGGGTGTGGCGGACTGAACCGCGCCCTGGGCTGGCGGCCTGTTCTATGATGCGGCACCCCCTGCCAAATATCCGGCCCTGCCTTTGGGTTTCTTTGTCTTCCAAATACCTCGGGGGGCGCGGCACGCGCGGGGGCAGCGCCCCCTCAGATGGTTGGCGGACAGGACAACCGGCCGGGTCAGGCCCGGCCCAAACCTCCGGTTACCGCCCGGCCATGCGCCGCAACGTCCGGTCGCCGTGCATGTGGCGCAGGACCGCGCCGCCGGCGTGGAGGACCAATGCGGTCATCAGGAGCTTGGTGAGGATGCCGTGGAGGGCGAAAAAGGTGTTCTCCCACGCGGGGGATACCGGAGCGATGGCGGGAACCGTCCAGCGGTCAAAGATCATCACGTCGAGGCCCGTCGCGGAACTGGCGATCCAGCCGGTCAGGGGCACAAGCAGCATGAGAGCATAGAGGCTGACATGGACAACCCGGGCGAGGGTGAGTTGCCAGGCCGCGACGCCTTGGGTCAGGATCGGGGGCGGGGGGCTGATGCGGTGCCAGATCAGGCGGATCAGGACCAGCGCCAGCAGGATCAGGCCCACGGATTTATGGGCGCTGTACATCCAGAGGTTCGAGAGCGAGGGCTCCATATCTTCGATATAGAGCCCAAAGCCCAGCATCCCGATGATGGCCAGCGCCATGAGCCAGTGGAGCGTGCGGGTCACCCAGCCGAAGCTGTCGGGTCCGTTGCGGGCGGCCATCCCCTAGCCCTCGGCGATGGCGGCGGTGATGTGAAGGCGCACCTGATCGCCCGCAAGATCGGACCAGCCCGTCGCGCCGAAATCGGACCGGTTCAGCGCGCCGGTCAAGACGATGACAAGGTGGGAAAGGTCATTGGCATCAGTGCCGCGCTGACGAAAGATTTCGGCGGCAAAGCGCATCGGTTGGGTCACGCCGCGCACGGTGATGTTGCCGGAAATGTCGGCCTTGCCTTCGCCCGTGCGGGACACGGCAGTCGAGACAAAGCTGATCAGCGGGAAGTTTTCGGCATCCAGCACCTTGGGCCCCTGCATGGCCTGGGTGGCAAAGGGGAACCCGGCCTCGGCACCGCTGACATCGACGGCCACATTGACCTGGGACGCAGAGAGATTGTCGAAGTCGATGGCAAGGTTGGCGGTGGCGACAGGCATGGTGCCCCTGATCTCGTCCGCGCCGAAATCCCAGGCAAAGGTGACCTGGCTTTGCGCCGGTTCAAGGACATAGGTGCGCGGGGCGGCGGTGGCCGCCGTCACGAGGCTGGCCAGGGCGAGGGCGGCCGCAACGAGGATTTTCATGGCAGACTCCGGGTGTTGGGAGGAAGCTAGCACCTTATGCGGTGGAGGGGAGACATTTTGCCGTGATCCGGGGCGCGGACTTGTCCTTTGATGCGGCCCGTGGTCAGTCTGGCCGGAAAAGGAACCGGACCGATGCTGAACCCTGCAACACCTGCGTTTCTGGACGGGCTGCGGGCATCCCTGCCCCATTTGGCGTTTCGCGAGGCCACGGATGCCTATCTGCGCGAACCGCGTGGGCGGCTGGTGGGGCAAGGGGTCGTGGTGGCTCCGGGGACGGTGGATGAGGTCGCAGCCGTCGTGCG
>JBGSWJ010000225.1:0-5093 GCA_041752495.1 Rhodobacterales bacterium | reverse complement strand
GAGGCGGTGGTGCTGGCCCCGGAGCTGGATGAGCCGGAGGTGACCGAGGCGGCGGTGGCGCCTGTTCTGGTGTCGGACGAGGAGGGGGTGCGGGTGTTGCAGCCTGCGCTGGCACCGGGGGCGACGCCAGAAGTGCTGCGGACGGTGGCGCTTGATTCGATCAGCTATGACGATCAGGGCGAGGTTCTGCTGGACGGGCGGGCGACAGGCGGCGGGGTGGTGCGCATCTATGTGAACAACGCGCCTGTGGCCGAGGTTCCGGTGAACGCGGACGGGCAATGGTCGACGGACCTGACCGATGTCGCGCCGGGGGTTTACCGGATGCGGGTGGATCAGGTCGATGCCACGGGCAAGGTAGTGTCGCGGATCGAGACGCCGTTCCAGCGCGAAAACCGCGAGGCCGTTGCGGCGGCGATGGCCGAACAGACGCAGAACGCGAGCTTTGGTGTGGCCGCGATCACGGTGCAGCCGGGCAATACGCTTTGGGCGATTGCGCGGGACCGGTATGGCGAGGGTGTGCTGTATGTCAGCGTGTTTGAAGCCAACAAGGACCGCATCCGCGATGCTGACCTGATCTATCCGGGGCAGATATTTGTTCTTCCTGCGATGACGCTGGAGGCACCCGCACCGTAACGGGGGCTTCTGTGCAGGGGCGCACTGGTCTTTCCCGTCTTGCGGACTTAGGTTCGCCGGGCCTTGCTATGCCCGGATGACCGAATATGCGCCGCCTTGAAAAGACTGCTGCCAACCTTGACGGCGAACAGATGCAGGCGATGCGAACGATCCGGAAGGTCGCGCCGTATCTGTGGCCACCGGGAGAGACCTGGGTCAAGCGGCGGGTGGTGATTTCGCTGATCATGCTGGTTGCGGCCAAGCTGATCGCGATTGCGACGCCCCTGTTCTACAAATGGGCGGTGGATCATCTGGGGGGCACGTTTACCGCGCCTGCGATGTTTCTGGCGCTGGGGGCGGTGGGGCTGACCATTGCCTATGGGATGACGCGCATCCTGAGCACGTTGTTCCAGCAGTTGCGCGACGTGATCTTTACCCGGGTGGGGCAGCGGGCGCTGCGGAAACTTGCCATCGAGACGTTCGAGCATATTCACCAGTTGTCGATGCGCTATCACATCACGCGCAAAACGGGGGGGCTGAGCCGGATCATCGAGCGGGGGGTAAAGGGCGTCGATTTCCTTTTGCGATTCCTGCTGTTTTCCATCGGGCCTTTGGTCCTTGAGCTTCTGCTTGTTCTGGGGCTTTTGTTTTTCCTGTTTGATGTCTGGTACATGCTGGTCGTTCTTGTGACGATCATCCTGTATGTCTGGTTCACCTTTTCCGTCACCGAATGGCGGGTGAAGGTGCGCAAGGAGATGAATGATCAGGACACGGATGCCAACCAGAAGGCCATCGACAGCCTGCTGAACTATGAGACCGTCAAGTATTTCGGTGCCGAGGAGCGCGAGGCGCGGCGGTATGACGTCGCGATGGCGAAATACGAGGAAGCGGCGGTTCTGACGAACAATTCGCTGGCCTATCTGAACTCGGGTCAGGCTCTGATCATCACACTGGGGCTGATCATCGTGATGGTGATGGCGGCTGTGCAGGTGGATGCCGGGACGCTGACGGTGGGCGATTTCGTGATGGTGAACGCCTACATGATCCAGATCACGATTCCGCTGAACTTTCTTGGGACGGTTTATCGGGAAATCCGGCAGGCTTTGGTCGATATGTCGGCCATGTTCACGCTGCTGGAACAGCCTGCCGAGATTACCGACAAGCCCGGTGCGCTGCCGTTGAAGGTGACGGGGGGCGAGGTGGAGCTGAAGGGTGTCCATTTCGGCTATGACCCTGAGCGCGAGATCCTGAAGGGCGTGTCGATCAGGGTGCCTGCGGGGCAGACGGTGGCGATTGTCGGGTCGTCGGGATCGGGCAAGTCCACCATCGGGCGGCTGTTGTTCCGGTTCTATGACGTGACCGGGGGCGCGCTGACGATTGACGGGCAGGATGTGCGGGATGTGACGATGCGGTCACTGCATGACAGCATCGGTGTGGTGCCGCAGGATACGGTGCTGTTCAATGACACGGTCGGCTACAACATCGCCTATGGCCGCGACGGGGCCACGAAGGCCGAGATCGAGGAGGCCGCAAGGGCCGCGTCGATCCATGATTTCATCATGTCGCTGCCCAAGGGCTATGACACGCAGGTGGGTGAACGGGGCCTGAAGCTGTCGGGCGGGGAGAAGCAGCGGGTGGGGATTGCGCGCACCTTGCTGAAGAACCCGCCGATTCTGTTGCTGGATGAGGCGACATCCGCGCTGGATACCGAGACGGAAATGGGCATTCAGGCGGAATTGAAGGCAATGGGTCACGGGCGGACCGTGATTACCATTGCGCACAGGCTTTCCACCATTGCGGATGCGGACCGGATCGTCGTTCTTGAGGATGGTCTGGTCGTGGAAGAGGGGTCGCATGATGCCCTGCTGTCCCATGAGGGGCGGTACTGGCATCTGTGGAACCGGCAGGCTTCGGAAGAAGACCTCGCGGCCTGAGGCGGGCGGACAAGACCCGCGGCGGGCCTGAGAGGGTCGGCGGCGGGGGTCGTATTTCAAGCCGGACAGGATGGTGCAGATGCAAGTGCCGATGTTTCGTACTGCTGTGATTCTGGGGCTGTTGTCGGCTATCGGGCCGTTTTCCATCGACATGTATCTGCCGGCGATGCCGAATATCGGAGCGGACCTTGGCGCGTCGGTGGCCGAGGTGCAGTTGACGCTGACGATGTATTTTCTGGCCTTCGGGGTCAGCCAGCTTGTCTATGGGCCGATGGCAGATGCGATGGGGCGCAAGCCGCCGATTTTCCTGGGTATTTCGATCTTTGTGCTGGGGAGTGTCGGCAGCGCTTTGGCGCCGACGGTGGGCTGGCTGATTGCGTTCCGGTTTGTGCAGGGCTTGGGCGGCGCGGCCGTGATGGTGATTCCGCGGGCGATCATCCGGGACATGCATACCGGGGCCGAGGCCACGCGGATGATGGCGATGATCATGCTGGTGACGAGCGTGTCGCCGATGCTGGCGCCTTTGGCGGGGTCGGGGATTTTGCTGTTCGCATCTTGGCGGGGGATCTTCTGGGTGCTGGTGGCGGCGGCGGGGGTGAGTCTGCTGCTGACGGCCTTTGCTTTGCCCGAGACGCTGGCGAAAGAGGATCGGGTGCCGGTCAATGTGCGTCAACTGATGCGGAGCGCGCGGGTGTTGTTCCGCGATCCGGTGTTCATGGGGCTGACCTTTGTGGGCGGGTTCGCGATTGCGAGTTTCTTTGTCTTCATTGCGAGTGCTTCGTTTGTTTACACCGAGCAGTTCGGGCTGACGCCGACCGGGTTCAGCATTGCCTTTGCGGTCAATGCCATCGGCTTCTTTGCCGCGTCGCAGTTTGCGGGCGTGCTGGGGGCGCGGTTTGGCATGGTGCCGGTGATGCGCTGGTCAATGTATGGTTTTGCGGGATGTGCGCTGGTGAACCTTGGGCTCACGATGGCGGGGCTGGGGGGCCTTTATGTGATCGTGCTGTTCCTGTTTCTGGGGAATATCGGACTGGGGCTGGTCATTCCGGCGACGATGGTGATGGCGCTGGACGAACACGGGGATATTGCGGGGCTGGCGTCGTCGCTGGGCGGGACGTTGCAGATGGTGGCAGGTGGCGTGATGATTTCGCTGACCGCGCCGTTCTTTGATTCAACCGCGCTGCCGATGCTGGGCGCGATTGCGACCTGCGCGGTGCTGTCGCTGGGGATTGCGCTGATCACTTTGCCGCGTGTGCACGCAAGCGGGGCGGCGGCAACCGGCCATTGAGGCGGGGCAAGGCCCAAGGCCCGGCGGGCGGGTCTTGGCTTTCCCGCATGGTTCACGCTATGGAGGGCGGACAAGAAGGGTCGTCCCGTGACGGCTGAACCCGGGGGGATGGCGTGAGCGAATCCGAAAGCTTCATCAACGAAGTGACCGAGGAAGTCCGGCGTGACCGGCTTTACGGCTATTTCCGCAGGTATGCCTGGATCGGGGTCACGGTTGTTGTCGTGCTCGTGGGCGGGGCGGCCTGGAATGAATACCAGAAGTCGACCCGCGAGAGCGCGGCCGAGGCGCTGGGCGACAGTCTGATGACGGCGCTTGATACCCAGGATGACGCGGCGCGAATCGCGGCGTTGCAGGCATTGCCGGCGACGGGCAAGGCGGTGGCGGTGACGGCCTTGCTGACTGCGGCCGAGCAGGAGCGGACGGGGGATATCGCAGGTGCGCTGACCACGCTTGAGTCGCTCGGGACGAATGGGGATGTAAGCCAGATCTATCGCGATCTGGCGCAGTTCAAGGCGCTGGTGATCGGCGCGGGCACGATGGACCCGGCCGAGCGGATGGCCGGGCTTGAGGCGATGGCGGCCCCGGGTGCGCCCTATCGTCTGCTCGCGCTGGAGCAGATTGCGCTGGCACAGGTTTCAAGCGGCGAGACGGATGCGGCCTTGACGACCCTCACGTCGATTTCCGAGGATGCGGAAGTGGGCGGGCCGATGAAGCAGCGGGTGGACAGCCTGATCACGGCGCTGGGGGGCGAGATCCCGGCGGCGGGGGGGCTTGATCCGGCGGCGTCGGACCTGCCGGTCGAGAACTGAACAGCAGGGGACGTGACGGCGTGAAGTTCGGGACGATCCTTGGGACGACGCTGGCGCTGGGGCTTTTGGCCGCCTGTGAGGAGCCCGACGTCATTCTGCCCGGGGAACGGGTGGATATCCGCGACGGGATGCCGGGCGAGGAAGTCATCCTGCCGAACAGGGCGGTGCCCATCGCCCTTCCGGCGATGGTGATGAATGCGGACTGGTCGCATCGGAACGGCGGGCCGGATCACCAGATCACCCATCCGGCGCTGTCGGCCGCGCCGCAGCAGATATTCTCGGTCAATATCGGTCAGGGAAACACCGCGCGGCAGCGGATCACATCGGACCCGGTGATCGCGGGCGGGCGGATCTTTACGTTGGACGCGAGTTCCCATGTGCAGGCGACGGGGACCAATGGCGCTGTGCTGTGGACGGCGAATGTGACGCCCGCCAGCGACAGCGCGGCGG
>JBGSWJ010000224.1:0-2465 GCA_041752495.1 Rhodobacterales bacterium | reverse complement strand
TGCAGGGTGCCCGCCAGTCCCCCGCCCACTTCGCCGCCCAGCGCGCCGCCACCATCCTGAACCGTGGCGCGAACCCGTCCGATATCTGCGCAGCACTTGGCTATTTCCTCGACGCAACGGCCGTCACAGGCCAGATTCTCTGCGTCGACGGGGGCCAGCATCTGGTCTGGCAGACGACCGATGTTCTGGGCGTTGAGTGACCTTGCGTCAAAGTTGTGCACCGCGCGCATTTACCATCACAACAGTTTAACAAATTGGTAACGTTTTCATGTATTTGTCCGCGCAACAAAATTATCTCTATGAATATCAAAAGCTTACAAAATCGCCTAAAAAACAGGCAACCCGTTGAAGCCAGCCGAAAACAAGGAAAATTCCGCGCTGCCCAAAACTTGCCCACGCAGTTATCCACAGAAACGGTGGAAAGCTTTTCTCTTGTTCAACCTTCGTTAAGATGGCAGCCCGACCCCCAGAATCACGGACCCATGTGATGCAGGACGACGCCCCCGAAACCACGCCCGCCCTGACCGGCTACGACTGTATCCAGGGCTACCTGCGCACGCTCGACAGCTCGCCCGGCGTCTACCGGATGCTCGATGCCGAAAGCCGCGTTCTCTATGTCGGCAAGGCCCGCAACCTCAAGGCGCGCGTCTCGAACTATTCCCGCCCCGGCCAGCATTCCGGCCGCATCGAACGCATGATCCGCGAAACCGCGTCGATGATGTTCCTCACGACCCGGACAGAAACCGAGGCGCTGCTTCTCGAACAGAACCTCATCAAGCAACTCAAACCGCGCTACAATGTCCTGCTGCGCGACGACAAATCCTTTCCCAACATCCTCGTCGCCCGCGACCACCCCTTTCCCCAGATCAAGAAACATCGTGGCGCCAAGGCCGAAAAGGGCGACTATTACGGCCCCTTCGCCAGCGCGGGTGCCGTCAACCGCACCCTGAACCAGTTGCAAAAGGCGTTCCTTCTCCGCAACTGCACCGACTCGACCTTCGCCAGCCGCACCCGCCCCTGCCTGCTTTATCAGATCAAACGCTGCTCAGCCCCCTGCGTCGGCTACATCAACGAAGTCGAATACGCCTCCTCCATCGCTGACGCCGCCCAGTTCCTTTCCGGCAAATCCACCGCCGTGCAGGAAACCCTGGCCACCCAGATGGCCGAGGCGTCTCAGGCCATGGAGTTCGAACGCGCTGCCGCGCTGCGCGACCGCATCCGCGCCCTGACCTCTGTCCAGACTGCCCAGGGTATCAACCCCCGCGGCGTGGCCGAGGCTGACGTGATCGCCCTCCACATGGAACAGGGGCAGGCCTGCGTGCAGGTCTTCTTCATTCGCGCAAATCAGAACTGGGGTAACCACGACTACTACCCGCGTCTCACCAACGACGTCGACGCGGGCGAAGTCATGCAGGCATTTGTCGGCCAGTTCTATTCCGACCGCGACCCGCCCCGCCTGATCCTCCTGTCCCACGGTCTCGAAGACCCCGACCTCATGGCCGACGCGCTCGCCTCAAAGATCGGCCTCAAGGTTGAAATCGCCGTCCCCCAGCGTGGCGAAAAGGCCGAGCTTGTCGAAGGCGCCCAGCGGAACGCCCGTGAATCCCTTGCCCGCCGGATGTCGGAAACCGCGACCCAGGGCAAACTGCTGAACGGTCTGGCCGAGGCCTTCGACCTCGACGCGCCCCCCCGCCGGATCGAACTTTACGACAACAGTCACATCATGGGGACCGATGCCGTCGGCGCGATGGTCGTGGCCGGGCCGGACGGTTTCGAAAAGGGCCAGTACCGCAAGTTCAATATCAAGGGCACCGACATCACCCCCGGCGACGATTTCGGCATGATGAAAGAGGTCCTGACCCGCCGCTTCCAGCGCCTCCTGAAAGAAGACCCCGACCGCGAAACCGCAGCCTGGCCCGACCTCCTCCTCATCGACGGCGGCGCGGGGCAGATTTCAGCGGTGCACGAGATCATGGTGGAACTTGGCGTCGAAGATATCGCCATGATCGGCGTCGCCAAAGGCGTGGACCGCGACGCGGGCAAAGAGGAATTCCACCGCATCGGCAAACACCCTATGGCGCTCCGCCACAACGATCCCGTCCTCTACTTCATCCAGCGCATGCGCGACGAAGTCCACCGCTTCGCCATCGGCACCCACCGCGCCAAACGCGCCAAATCCGTGGGCGCCACGCCGCTCGACGATATCCCCGGCGTGGGCTCCACCCGCAAACGCGCCCTCCTCGCCCATTTCGGCAGCGCCAAGGCCGTCAGCCGCGCCAACCTTGCCGATCTCAAGGCCGTCGAAGGCATTTCGGGCAGCATGGCCGAAACCATCTACGCCTTCTTCCACGAAAAGGGATGACGCGCGTCCTTCCGCCCGATGCAGAACGGTGACTCGCGCCCACTGGCAGAGGGGGCGCTGCCCCCGCTCCTGCGGAGCCCCCCGAGGTATTTGGAAGACAAAG
>JBGSWJ010000223.1:0-2828 GCA_041752495.1 Rhodobacterales bacterium | reverse complement strand
CGAGGCCGATGGCGAGGCCGTGCTGGCCCATGTGATGAAGGCGGCAGGGGCGGCGGGGGCGAAATTGCTGGTCCTGCATACGGCGGCGTCGCGAGTCGGCGCGATGGATGTGGGCGCGGTGACCGAAGGTGGTCTGACTGCGGCGCTGAACGGGGCCGAGGTTGTTTATAACCTTGGCGCGGATGAGGTCGAAATCGCGCCGGGGGCCTTTGTGGTTTATCAGGGCAGCCATGGTGACCGGGGCGCGCATCGGGCGGATGTGATCCTGCCGGGGGCCGCCTATACCGAGGAAAACGGGCTGTTCGTGAATACCGAAGGCCGTCCGCAACTGGCCATGCGGGCCGGGTTTGCGCCGGGAGAGGCCAAGGAAAACTGGGCGATCCTGCGGGCGCTCTCGGCGGAACTGGGCAGGGCGCTGCCCTACGATTCGCTGGCGGGGCTGCGGACAGCGCTGGTGGCGGCGCATCCGCATCTGGCGATGATCGACGAGGTGGCCGAAAACCCGTGGCAGCCGGTTCCTGAAAAGGAGATGGCCAAGGCGGATTTCCGGACGGCGGTGCGTGACTTCTATCTTACCAACCCGATTGCGCGGGCTTCGGCCCTGATGGCGGAACTGAGTGCGGCGGATGTAGCGCGCGGACAGACGCGGATGGCTGCGGAGTAAGGCGTGCGGGTTCAGGCGATCCTGACTGCGGCCCTCTTCCTCGCCGCCTGCGGCGAGCAGGAGCCGGAGACGGCGGACGTGGCGCAGTCTGCGCCGTTCAACCCGGTTTATGAAGGCGTCGAAACCCGCCTTCTGGACGGGGATCTCGTGAATTTTTCGGTTACGATGACGGGGGCGCGTAGCGCAGAAGACGTAACCCGGTATGCGGAATGTGCTGCAGCGCAGTATACGCTGATCCGGGGCTACGGTTTTGCGCGGCATGTCCGCACTGTGGTGGATGAAACGGCTGGAAAGTGGCGCGCGGATGCTGTTTACACCATCTCGCCAGCCCTTCCTGAGGGCTCTAGGACAATAGACGCCGAGGTGACGGTGGCCGATTGCGGCATATCCGGCATCCCGACGGTATAAAGGGCCCGAAAAGGGTCTGAAGGGAACGCACATGGTGGAATTCTTCACGGAAACCTATCTGGGAATCGTGCTGCTTATTCTTGGGCAAAGCCTGCTTGTGCTGATCCCCTTGCTGCTGGCCCTTGCGTTCCTGATGTATGCGGACCGCAAGGTCTGGGCGGCGGTCCAGATGAGGCGGGGCCCGAACGTGGTGGGCACCTTTGGCCTGCTGCAATCCTTTGCCGATTTTCTGAAGTATATCGTCAAAGAAATCATCGTGCCCGCCGGGGCCGACCGGTTCGTTTTCTTCCTGGCGCCGATGCTGTCCTTTGTTTTGGCGGTGGTCGCATGGGCGGTGATCCCGTTCAATGACGGCTGGGTGCTGTCGGATATCAACGTGGCGATCCTCTATGTGTTCGCGGTGTCGAGCCTTGAGGTTTACGGCGTCATCATGGGCGGCTGGGCCTCGAACTCGAAATATCCGTTTCTGGGTTCGTTGCGATCTGCGGCGCAGATGATTTCTTATGAAGTGTCGATCGGTCTGATCATCATCGGGGTGATCATTTCGACCGGGTCGATGAACCTGAGCGATATCGTGCGGGCGCAGGACGGGGATTACGGTCCGTTCTCGTGGTATTGGGTCGCGCATTTCCCGATGCTGTTCCTGTTCTTCATTTCGGCCCTGGCCGAAACCAACCGCCCGCCGTTCGACCTTCCTGAAGCGGAATCGGAACTGGTCGCCGGGTATCAGGTGGAATATTCGTCCACGCCGTTCCTTCTGTTCATGATCGGCGAGTTGATGGCGGTCGTGCTGATGTGTGCGCTCGTCTCGCTTCTTTTCCTTGGTGGCTGGCTGTCGCCCATTCCGGGGCTGCCGGACGGGGTGCTGTGGATGGTTCTCAAGATGGTGTTTGTGTTCTTCATCTTCGCGATGGTGAAGGCGATCACCCCCCGCTACCGCTATGACCAACTGATGCGTCTGGGCTGGAAAGTGTTCCTGCCGATGAGCCTTGGCTGGGTTGTGATCGTGGCGTTCCTTGCGAAGTTTGAAGTGCTGGGCGGCGCATGGGCCCGCTGGGCAATCGGAGGCTGATGATGGCAACGATGGATTACACCCGCGCCGCTAAGTATTTCCTGCTGCAGGACTTCTTTCAGGGGTTCAAGCTGGGGATGAAGTACTTTTTCGCCCCGAAGTCGACGCTGAACTATCCGCATGAAAAGGGGCCGCTGAGCCCGCGTTTCCGGGGTGAGCACGCGCTGCGGCGCTATCCCAATGGTGAGGAACGCTGCATCGCCTGCAAGCTGTGCGAGGCGATCTGTCCGGCGCAGGCGATCACGATTGACGCCGAACCGCGCGAGGACGGGAGCCGCCGGACCACGCGCTATGACATCGACATGACCAAATGCATCTATTGCGGTTTCTGTCAGGAAGCCTGCCCGGTGGATGCCATCGTCGAAGGCCCGAATTTCGAGTTTTCGACCGAAACGCGGGAAGAGCTTTATTACGACAAGGCCAAACTTCTGGACAACGGCGACCGTTGGGAAGCCGAGATTGCCCGGAACCTCGAAGTGGATGCGCCTTACCGGTAAGGGACCGGAGGCACGGACAAGGGAGTCACGACGATGAGGATGGGACGGATCGAAACGGCGCTGTTTGGTGCCATCGGCGGGGCCGCTATCGTGGCATTTGCGCTGGCGACAGGTGATTTCCTGCATGGCCCGGTGGGCGCGGCAGGGGCTGTTGGCCCTGCCGGAGAGTCGGGTGCCGCAGGGCCTG
>JBGSWJ010000222.1:0-1912 GCA_041752495.1 Rhodobacterales bacterium | reverse complement strand
CGGAAACCCCGCAATGGACGTTGACCGCGCATCCGTCTCAACGATGCGCCCGTCCACGATGATCCCGATATCCGCCGAAGTCCCGCCGATATCAAAGGTGATCAGGCGCGAATGTCCCGTCTGCGCCCCCACCCAGCGCCCGCCCAGCACCCCGGCCGCAAGGCCGGACATGAGCGTCAGCGCCGGCTTGTCCCGCACCATCTTGGCCGTGGCGACCCCGCCGTTCGACGCCATGATCCGCAATTCGCCCGTAATCCCCAGATCGCGCAGCGCACTCTCCAGATGCGTCACATACCGCCCCACCCGCGGCCCTACAAAGGCCGCCAAAGCCGCCGTCGTGAACCGCTCAAACTCCCGGAACTGGGGCGACAGGAACGACGACGTCGTCACGAACGCCCCGGGCATCTCCTCCCGCACAATTTCGGCGGCGCGGTCCTCATGCGCGGGGTTGAGGTAGGAAAACAGGAAACAGACGGCGACCGACTCAACCCCCTCGGCCCGCAACTCCTGCGCCGCCTGCCGCACACCTGCCTCATCCAGCGGCACCAGCTCAGCCCCAGTCGGCGGGGTCAGCCGCCCGCCCACTGTCTTGCGATACCGCCGCGCGATCAGCGGCCGCGCCTGCCAAGGCAGGTCCTGCATGATGGAATAATGCTCCACCCGCTGATGCCGCCCGATATGCAGCACATCGCGGAACCCCTCATTGGTGATCAGCCCCGTCCGCGCGCCCTTGTTCTCCAGCACTGCATTGGTCGCTGTCGTCGTGCCGTGGAACACATAGTCGATCTCGCCCGGCGCCACGCCCACCATTTCGCACAGCGCCGCGATCCCCTCCATCACGCCTCGCGAAGGGTCGTCCGGCGTCGTCGAAACCTTGTGAATCAACATCCTGCCCGTGGCCAGGTCGCAATAGACCAGATCGGTAAAGGTGCCGCCCACATCAACGCCGATGGATTTCATGGTCCTGCTCCTGCTGCGCCCCGGATGACACATGCATTCAGAGTCAGCGTCGCCTGCGCAACGATTCGACCACGGTCCTTTTCCTCTCTTGGGCATAACTGCGCAAATTGACAGCAAACCGCCGCCTTCCAAGGCGCTTTCCGCACGAAAGCCACCTATGCTGCCACCGCATCGCACCCCGCCGGTCCCGTTTCCCAGCGGCCCGTGCAACTTCTGTATTCAAACCTCCAACCACCAAGGCCCCAGATGCCCGACCTTCCCGCTCTCGACCCCGCCCGCGTCGAACAGATGATCATGACGCTTGGCGCCATTGGTGCCCATTCTGGCACCGGCGTCTGGCGCACCGCCTACTCCCCTGAATGGGTCGCTGCACAGGCGCTCGTCTCCGACTGGGCCACCGCTGCGGGACTTGCCCCCCGCATGGACGCCGTGGGCAACCTCTGGGCACTCATCGACGGCACCGAAGGTGGCAAGGCCATCGTCAGCGGCAGCCATATCGACACGCAATGCCCCGGTGGCCGTTATGACGGCGCGCTGGGCGTCATTGCCGCACTCACGGCGATCACCACCCTGACCGCCGCTTTCGGCCCGCCGAAACGCCCCCTCGAACTCCTCTCCCTGTGCGAGGAAGAAGGCTCACGCTTTCCCAAGGCAGGCTTCTGGGGCTCCCGCGCCATCACCGGCCGCACCACCCAAGCCGATCCGCAGACCGTCACCGATCACAACGGCGCACCCATCGCCGACGCCATGCGCACCATCGGCCTTGACCCCGCGACGATCCACACCGCCCGCCGCAACGATCTCGCCGCCTTCCTCGAACTCCACATCGAACAGGGCCCGATCCTTGAACACGCCAACCTGCCCGTGGCCGTGGTCGATGCCATCACCGGCATCCGTCACACCCGCGTCACCCTGACCGGCGAACAGAACCACGCCGGCGCCTTCCCGATGG
>JBGSWJ010000221.1:0-8759 GCA_041752495.1 Rhodobacterales bacterium | reverse complement strand
CTTCGCCGCCTCGGCCAACGCCGCCCCGCCCATCGCCTGACAGGCCTCGGCCCGGCAGATGCGCAGCACATGGGCACCCGCCGGTTCCTCGCGGAAATCATGGTAGAACGTCATCACCCCATGCACCTCGGCACGGCTGATGTTCAGCGCCGCCGCGATGACGGGCAAAGATTCCTGCGGCACATGTCCCCACTCCGCCTGCACCGCATGCAGAATCGGCAACAGCGGCCCCTCAAGGCCCCGCAGACCCCCGATGATCTCGTCCAGACGCGGTTGCAGGGGATGGCTGGAATCAAGCATGAGTCTGGCTTTCGGTCGGCGACGGTATACCGTCATCAACCCCAGTTTGATGTGTGATTCAAGCGTGGCCTTCCGTCAATTGATAGGAATTTCCTATCAATCCTCCGCCATCCGCCGCGCTTCAAGCAAAAGCGCCGCAATGACAGGCGTATGCGGCTCCCGGTACGGCGCGATCAGCCCCACGGCATGCCGCGCATCCGGCTCCACAATCGGAATCGCCCGCAAAGGCGCATCCGGCAGAAAAATCTCGGCCGCCCGCAGCGGCAGGATCGTGGCCCAGCCCCCGCGCAACACATGCGAGATCAGCACGATGGTCGAATTCGTCTCGACCCCAGGCGTGACCGAAACCCCCGCCTCGGCCAGATGCCCCCCAATGATCCGCCGGTTCTGCATGTCTGGCGTCAGCAGACACAGCGGCAACCCGCCAAGTTCGCCCCAACCCACCGTCCCGCGCACCGCCAGCGCATCATCCTCACGCACGATCAGAACATAGCGTTCGGAATAGAGCGGCACCGTCACGACCCGCCCCAAAGGCTCATTGTCCAGATAGCTGATGCCCGCATCAATCTGCAGCGCCTCAAGGCTGTGCAGGATATCGGCCGAAGTCGAAGACAGCACCGTGAACCGCACATTCGGATGGGCCCGGGCGAAGTTCGTGGTCAGTTGCGAGACCACTGTCAGCGCAGTCGGGATCACCGCCAACCGCACATTCCCCGAAAGCCCCGTCCGCGCTGCCCGCAATTCCTCTTTCATCGTGCGCGCATCGCCCACGATCTGCCGTGCCCAGTCCAGCACCCGCTTGCCTTCCGGCGTCAGCCCCCCGAACCGCGACCCCCGCAGGACAAGCATCACCCCAAGCTCGTCCTCCAGGCTCTTGATCGCCGCCGACAGCGTGGGCTGCGTCACGCCCACCGCCTCGGCCGCCCGGCCGAAATGCTGCGCCTGCGCCAGTGCGATGAACATTTCCAGCTTGTCGATCACGCCCGATCCCCTGCGCCCGCCCTGTCCGCCGTGCCAAATTCATTAACTAATGAATTTGCCAAAATTTCTTCAGAAATTTTGCGCCCTTACCCCAGCGACCGCTCTCCATGTTTCAGGATGATCGGCACGATCAGATCCTCCTCATCCACCAGATGCCGGTTCAGGAACACCTCCATCCGGTCCAGATCCGCCCCGAACCGCCCGGCCCTTGTGTGCAGCATCGCCGGATTGTCGAGCCCGTTCAGCACCGCATTCGCGCCCTTGATAAAGGTCTCGATATGCACATCCAGCGCGTGATGGTCGCGGTCCAGAATCTCGAAACCCCGCCCGATCCGCGGCTCCTTCTTCGCCAGCACCGGGAAGTAATGCTGATCCTCGATCATGTGATGCCCGTGCAGGTCCTGCACGAAATGCCCGCCATAGCGCGACAGCCGCCCGGCAAAGACCCTTGCCTCCGCCCCCTTGTCCAGAAACCCCCGCGTTTCCCCCTGCATGAGCGTGATCAGCCGCCGGAACGCCAGATGCCGGTCAAGCCAGAAGCTGACAAGCCCGTGAAAGCCAGGATCGGCCTCCCAGGCTTCACGCGGGTGATCGCGCAGCAGGACGCACAGCGCATCCGGCAGGCCCGTCCGTGTCTCAAGGCTTTCGTCTGTCATCGGCATCGTCCGGTCATGAAAAGGGGCAGGGCAGGGGGCATCGCCCGCACCCCGGGGCACACAGTCCCTTCCCCCTCTGCTTGCACCAAAGCCGCGCCCTGGCAACCCCCGGGCGGCATCCGGGGCCACCCGGCGATAGCTGCCCCCGCACTCCGCCCCAGGGTGATTCGCCTCAGGATTATTCCGAAAACATGACAAATCGTCCCACGATTCGCCGGCACCATGAAAGCCGCAAAACTCCCGCCCAAACCGTCATGTTTTGTTGATCTACCGTGGGGTCACGCGCCGACTTTGGCTTGTCACGGCTTGATTTGCGGCCAAGGATGACAGCATGCCTGCACAGGCTTCGCTTTGCGGAACGAACATTCTTGGTGCGTCCGTCTTGGCAGGGCATCCGTTCCATCAACTTTCGACAGGGAGAAAACATGACCTTTTCAACGCTGCTCAAGGCGTCCACCGCCGCCACGCTGATCGCATGGGCGGGTTTCGCGACCGCCGCCGAAGTGAACCTTGCCGCGGGCGAAAAGCTTGCCGCGGATCAGACCTTCACCTACCGCATCCTCGACCAGATCACGACGATGGACCCCGGCATGGCCGAAGACGTGTCAAGCGGCGAGGTCATCCGCGACTTGTTCGAAGGTCTCTACAACCAAGATGGTGACGGCAATGTCGTCCCCGGCGTGGCCCTGTCCCATACCGTCTCCGAAGACGGCCTGACCTACACCTTCACCCTCCGCCCCGAGGCGGTCTGGTCCAACGGCGACCCCGTTGTCGCCGCCGATTTCGTCTATGGCTGGCAGCGCGCGGCAAGCCCCGCTCTCGCCTCGCCCTATTCCTGGTATATCTCGCTGATGGGCGTTGAAAACGCCGATGCCGTGATCGCCGGTGAAATGCCCCCCGAAGCGCTGGGCATCAAGGCGATCGACGACCACACGCTCGAGGTCAAGATCACCACGCCCAAGCCCTATTTCCCGCAGATGGTGACGATGTACACCACCTTCCCGGTGAACCGTGCTGTGGTCGAAGCCAACCCCGACAGCTGGACCGAACCCGGAAAGCTCGTCGGCAACGGTGCCTATGTCCTGACCGAAAACATCCCCGCCGAACGCAGCGTACGTGAACGCAACCCGCTCTACTGGGACAACGCGAACACTGTCATCGAAAAGGTCGTGACCCTCGTCATCAACGACGAAAACCAGGCCCTGACGCGCTACCTCGCCGGTGAACTCGACAAGACCGAAATCCCGACAGGCCAGTATCCCCGCCTCCTCGGGGAATACCCGACCGAGGCCGTCAGCTTCCCGCTGCTCTGCTCCTACTACTACAACGTCAACATGACCGAGACGGGCAACCCCGCCCTGCAGGACGTCCGCGTCCGTCAGGCGCTCTCGCTCGCCATCGACCGCGACATCCTCGTCAACAACGTGCTGGCCGGTGGCCAGGTGCCGTCCTACTCGCTCACCCACTGGGCGACCGCCGGTTTCGAAGTGCCCACGATCGAAGCGGCCGGCATGACCCAGGAAGAACGCAACGCCAAGGCCAAGGAACTGATGGCCGAAGCGGGCTTTGGCGAAGGCGGCGAACCGCTGACCGTCGACATCCTCTACAACACCTCCGACGCGCACAAGACGCTCGCCGTGGCGATCAGCCAGATGTGGAAGCAGACCCTTGGCGTCGAAACCACGCTGGCCAACCAGGAATGGCAGACCTTCCTCGACGCCCGCGGCTCGCAGGCCTACCAGCTCGCCCGGGCCGGCTGGTGCGGCGACTACAACGAAGCCTCGACCTTCCTCGACATCATGTCGACGGCCTCGGGCTACAACGACTCCAAGTATTCCAACCCGGAATACGACGCGCTGATGGAACAGGCCCAGACCGCTGCCGATCCGGCACCGCTCTATGAACAAGCCGAACAGATTCTGGCCACCGATCTGCCGCTGATCCCGGTCTATCACTACGCCAGCGTCTTTATGCTGAACGACCAGATCCGTGACTGGCCGGTCGGCAACGTGCAGCAGAACACCTACTCCAAAGACATCTACAAGGTCGAAGCCGAGTAATTCCGGCCAGAACCTCACAGGCCCGCGCCCCCGACAGGGGGGCGCGGGCCCATTGCGCATTCGTCTCTGGAGCGATCCTTCATGCTCAGTTTCATACTCCGGCGGCTTGCCGTCGCGATCCCGACGATGCTGATCCTCATCGTCATTTCATTCGTTCTGATGTTCGCGGCCCCTGGCGGCCCCTTCAACACCGACCGCCCCCTGCCGCCCGAAGTCCTTGCCAATATCGAAGCCCGCTATGGCCTTGATCAGCCCTACTTCGTCCAGATGGCCACCTATGTCTGGAAGGTCGTGACCCAGTTCGATTTCGGCCCCTCCTTCAAATACCGCGACCAGACCGTCAACGACATCATCCGCTCCGGGTTCCCCGTGACGCTGGTCTATGGCTTCTGGTCCTTCATCGTCGCCGTCGTCGTGGGCGTCAGCCTCGGCGTGGTCGCGGCGCTCAAGCAGAACACCTGGATCGACTACCTCGCCGTCGGCGTGACGGTGGGCGCGCAGGTGCTGCCAAACTTCGTCATGGCCCCGCTCCTCGTCCTCGTCTTCACGCTCTGGCTGGGCTGGTTGCCAGGTGGCGGCTGGAACGGCGGCCAGTGGCAATACCTTGTCATGCCCGTGATTGCGCTCTCGACCTCCTACATGGCCTCCATCGCCCGGATCATGCGCTCCTCGATGCTCGAAACCCTGAACGCAGGCTTCATCCGCACGGCCCGCGCCAAGGGCCTGCCGATGCGCCGCATCCTCTGGCGCCACGCGATGAAACCGGCCTCGCTGCCGATGATCTCCTACCTCGGGCCTGCCTTTGTCTACATGATCACGGGCTCGGTCATCATCGACGTCTATTTCTCGACCGGCGGCATCGGCCAGTATTTCGTCAACTCGGCCCTCTCGCGCGATTATTCCGTCATCATGGGCATCACCATCCTCGTGGGTGCGCTGACCATCGGCTTCAACCTTCTCGTCGATATCCTCTACGCCTGGATCGACCCGAAGATCCGGCTCTAGAGGGGGGCACCGCACATGCTTGTCAGCAAAGCCTCCGCCGCCGCCGTGGCCAACGCCGCCGACCGCGCCCAGACCGAAGGCCGCTCGCTCTGGAAAGACGCCCGCATCCGGTTCTTCCGGAACCGGGCCGCGACACTGGCCTTCTACGTCCTGATCGGGATAAGCCTCTTTGCTATCTTCGGCAGCTATATCGCGGCATGGGACAATGAAACCATCGACTGGCCCCTGATGGGCAATGTCGCCGAACTCGGCGGCCCCTCATTCGAAAACGGCCACTACTTCGGCGTTGATGATCTCGGCCGCGATCTCTTTGCCCGCACCGTTCAGGGCACCCGCATTTCGCTCATGGTCGGCATCATCGGCGCAATCATCGCCGTCGTGGTCGGCACGCTCTACGGCGCCACCTCGGGTTACTACGGCGGCCGCGTCGACAGCCTCATGATGCGCACCGTCGACATCCTGATGGCCGTGCCCTTCATGTTTGTCCTCATCCTCCTTCTCGTCATCTTCGGCCAGTCGATCCTGATGATCTTTGTCGGCATCGGCCTGATCTCCTGGCTCGACATGGCCCGCATCGCGCGCGGTCAGACCCTGACCATCAAGAACAAGGAATTCGTCGAAGCCGCCGTCGCCACCGGCGTCCGCCCGATGAAGATCATCACCCGCCACATCGTGCCCAATCTCGCCGGCATCGTGATCGTCTATTCGACCCTGCTGATCCCCTCGATGATCATCACCGAAAGCTTCATCAGCTTCCTCGGCCTCGGCGTGCAGGAACCAGATACCTCGCTCGGCGCGCTGATCTCCCAGGGGGCCAGCCAGATGCAGTATGGCGTCATCTGGCAACTCCTCTTCCCGCTCTTCTTCTTCGTCCTCACGCTCTTCGCCTTCTTCTTCGTCGGCGATGGCCTGCGCGACGCGCTTGACCCAAAGGACCGCTAGGATGCTGCTCGAAGTCCAGGACCTCAAGGTCACCTTCTCCACCGGCGACGGCCCCGTGAACGCCGTCAACGGCGTCTCCTTCGGCATCGACACCGGCCAGACCCTCGCCATCGTCGGCGAAAGCGGCTCCGGCAAAAGCCAGACCGCCTATGCCGCGATGGGCCTTCTCGCCCGCAACGGCACGGCCACCGGCAATGTCCGCTTTGACGGTCGCGACCTCCTGCACCTCTCGCAGAACGATCTGAACAAGGTCCGCTCCCAGGAAATCGCCATGATCTTCCAGGACCCGATGACCTCGCTCAACCCCTACATGCGCATATCGGAACAGATGGCCGAGGTGCTGACGCTTCACAAAGGCATGTCCAAACGCGACGCCGTGTCCGAAGCGGTGAAGATGCTCGACGCCGTCCGCATCCCCGATGCCCGCGCCCGCATCACCATGTATCCGCACGAATTTTCGGGCGGCATGCGCCAGCGCATCATGATCGCCATGGCCCTCCTATGCCGCCCTCGCCTGATCATCGCGGATGAACCCACCACCGCGCTCGACGTGACGGTGCAGGCCCAGATCATGCAACTTCTGGGCGATATCCGCCGCGATTTCGGGACGGCCATTGTCCTCATCACCCATGACCTCGGCGTCGTCGCAGGTTTCTGCGACCGCACGATGGTCATGTATGGCGGCCAGGTGATGGAGGAAGGCACGACCGAAGACGTCTTCGCCAGGCCCGTCCACCCCTATACCGTGGGCCTCCTCAAGGCCGTCCCCCGCCTCGACCGCGAAGATGACGAACTGCAAACCATCGCCGGCGAACCGCCCGACATGTCGCGCCTGCCCGCGGGCTGCCCGTTCTCGCCCCGCTGCTCCATCGCCAAACCCCGCTGCGAAGGCACAAGGCCCGCCCTTGTCCACCTGTCGGACGTGACAGGCCACGCCCGCCGCCGCGCCTGCCATGCCGAACTGAGCGAGGTCGCCTGATGTCCGCCCCCCTCCTGTCCGTCCGGGACCTTGCCGTCACCTTCGACGTCCAGAAACGCGGTGCCTGGCCCTGGACCCCGCCGATGAAACTCCACGCCGTGGGCGGCGTCTCCTTTGACCTCGCCCCGGGCGAATGCCTCGGCGTCGTGGGTGAAAGCGGCTCGGGCAAATCCACCCTCGCCCGCGCCATCATCGGCACCGTGCCCTCCAGCGTAGGCAAGATCGTCTTCGAAGGCCGCGACCTCGCCTCCCTCGATGAAGAAGCCCGCCGCGTCCACCGCAAGGACGTGCAGATGATCTTTCAGGATCCGCTCGCTGCGCTGAACCCGCGCATGACCGTGGCCGACATCATCGCCGAACCCCTCATCACCCACTTCCCCGCCACGCCCAAGGCCGAGGCGCGGGCCAAGGTCGCGGAACTCATGGAACGCGTGGGCCTCCTGCCCAACCTGATGAACCGCTACCCGCACGAGTTTTCCGGCGGCCAGTGCCAGCGCATCGGCATCGCCCGCGCGCTGATCCTGAAACCGAAACTCCTGCTCTGCGACGAACCCGTCTCCGCACTCGACGTCTCGGTCCGCGCGCAGGTGGTGAACCTCCTCAAGGAACTCCAGCGCGATCTGGGCCTCTCGATGATCTTCATCGCCCATGACCTCTCGGTCGTGAAACATATCTCCGACCGGATCGTCGTGATGTATCTCGGCCGCCTGATGGAACAGGCCAGCGCCCGCACCCTCACCACGCGGCCCCGGCACCCCTATACCCAGGCGCTCATCTCCTCCGTCCCGATCCCCGACCCGGTCCTTGAAAAGGCCCGCGTCAGGCCCATCATCGAAGGCGAACTCCCCTCGCCCTTGAACCCGCCCTCAGGCTGCGTCTTCCGCACGCGCTGCCCCAAGGTCCAGCCCTCCTGCGCCACCACCCGCCCCGAGATCACTGATCTCGGCCAGGGCCACCTCGTCGCCTGCCCGTTCCACGCCGAACAACCGGCCTTCGCCACAGCCTGACAAGGCCCCCGCTTCTTCTGGTCCCAAATATCCCGGGGGGGCCGAAGGCGGGGGGCAGAGCCCCCCTCCACCGTCTGCTCCCGCGGAGGGTGGGTGAAACCCACCACGTTCCCCAAGACCACCGCCCCGCCCCCAGCGAGGCCGCGCGTCGCGCGGAACGAGCGCTCCCCAAAGCCCCCGTCAATAATCCTTCTCGAAATAGATCCCCAGCACCGTCTCCCCGTTGCTGGTCACCGTCCCCTTGACCGTCAGATCATTGGTCACGTCAAAGTTCAGATTGATCTCGCTCTCGGTGCTCCCCACGACCACATTGGTATAGATATCCTCGGTGATATAGCGCCCAAGGCTCAGCGCCGCGTCGCCGTTCTCGTCCGTGATGATGTCGAAATCATCCAACCCAGAAGTCTGGCGTATGCCGTCCACCACACCCACACCACCCCGCCCGGCCAGCGATGCCACCGCACTCGCCAGCTGGATCGCCTGCAACGGCGAAATCTGCGACAGGTCCGTGCCAAAGATCAATTGCGCCAGAACCTGATCCTGCGGCAGATCGGGAATGGACGAGAATGTAACCTCTGGCGCCGTCGCCCGCCCGTCGATCAGGATGTTGATCAGCGTTCCCGTCCGCGCCGTCGTCTGCGCCCCGAAACGGATCACCGGCACCAGATCGCCCTGCAGCGTGATCGACCCCTCCGTCAGGTCAAACCGCTGGCTCAGGATGCTCAGCCGCCCCCGGATCAGTTCGAACCCGCCGCTCGGGATCGGCACCGCCGTTGTCCCCTGCACCCGGATCTGCCCGCCCAGTTCCGCATCCAGCCCCCGGCCCCGG
>JBGSWJ010000220.1:0-4382 GCA_041752495.1 Rhodobacterales bacterium | reverse complement strand
CGGCACCATCCGCGAGGTCGCCTGCATGGCCCATGTCAGGCGCAAGTTCGTCGATATCCACCGGTCGCAGAGCTCCCCGATTGCCCAAGAGGCCATCGGCCGGATCGCCCAACTTTATGCCGTCGAGAAGGAGGCCAGAGGGTCACCACCTGACCGCCGCGCCGAACTCCGCAAAGCCCACGCCGCCCCGGTCTTCGACGATCAGGAACGCTGGCTGGCCCTGCAACTTACCGAGATCTCGGGCAAATCCCCGCTGGCCGGAGCAATCCGATACGCGCTGACCCGCATGGAACGCCTGCGGCCCTACCTCGACCACGGCATCCTTGAGTTGGGCAACAACGCTGCCGAACGTGGCATGCGCGCCGTTGCCCTGGGACGAAAGAACTACCTCTTCGTCGGCTCTGAGGCAGGCGGCAAGGCCGCCGCCATCGCCTACACCCTGATCGAAACGGCCAAGCTGAACGCCGTCGATCCCCACGCCTGGCTCGCCGACACCCTCGCCCGCATCCCAGACTACAAGATCACAAAGGTCGACGACTTGCTGCCCTGGCGCTGGAATAGATAGCGGTCAGGCCGGACGCTTACGGGCAGGGCGCTGTGGCGACGATGGAGTGGATACCACCGCCGAAGCCGCGTCGAAACGAAGATGCATTGCGTGAAGCTGCTGGGGCAGCGCCTTATGGCGCGCGACTTCGACCGTCAGGTCGCGGAGTTCCAAGTCCGTGTTGCCGTCCTGAACGGCTTCACCGCCCTCGGCATCCCCGTCACGAAGGTCGTGGGACAGGTCTGTCCGCCAGAAGGGACAGTTCGGCCGTCAGACGATTTGCGCAACAGAGCCTCTCGGAACCTTCAGCGTGCAACTGTGTCCTGTATGTCGCCCAGCATGCGCACCTCGCGTTGTGGGAAAGGGATCGATATGCCGTGCTCTTTGAAGGTGTCCCAAAGCGCCAGATAGATACCCCCCCGCACGCTGGCCAGTCCTTCATGTGCGTCATGGATCCATACGCGTAGAACAAAATCGATCGAGCTATCGCCAAAGCTGGTAATATGGCAAACGACCGGCCGGTCTTCGCGCACGCGCGGCACGCCTTTTGCTGCTTCGACCGCCACGCGTCTCACCAGATGTGGGTCATCAGCATAGGATGTTCCGAAGTTGAGGTCGATCCGAACAAAATCGTCAGAATGGGACCAGTTCACCACTTGCCCGGTCACCATGTCTTCGTTGGGGATCAGAAATTCGCGCCCGTCGCGGGTGACCACTGAAACATATCGCGCGCCAAGTTCGCTAATCCAGCCAAAGGTGTCACCCAGGCTGATCACGTCGCCAGGTTTCACGCTTTTATCCAAGAGGATAATGATTCCCGACACCAGGTTCGACACAACTTTTTGCAGGCCAAATCCGATGCCAATACCGATCGCCCCGGAAAGCACCGCAAGTCCCGTCAGATCGAAACCTACGGCACGCAATCCGGTGACGAATGCGCCACCAAAGAGCACGATCTGCAAGGTCTTGGTGGCCAGAACCTGCATGGACGGTGAGATATCTTTGCTGCGGGTAATCCGCTCGACCAGAACACGCAAGGTCAGTCTGGCCCCAAGAAACAGGAGCCCCGTGACGACCGCCGCTTTTAGCACGATCAGGGCAGAAAGGCGAAAGTCGCCAAAAGATACCGCAATGCTGTCAAGGAACGTCGTGGCACCAGCCAGCAGGCCGATGTATAGCAGTCCGATATAAATCCAGGCGCCCCAGGTCACGACCCGTCGCAAGGCACGATTGCGGATAAGTTGTGCGCAGAAGCTGACCGCCATCCAGGCGGTCGCAATGGAGCCCGCGGTTCCCAGCAGATAACTGCGGGATGGCCAGGTCACTTCGCGCATGATCCAGTAGGTCATCCAGATCAACAGCACGAACACCACTCCACGCAACCGCTTAATCGTGACAAGCGACAGTCGCAAGCGCCCCTTTGGCCAACTCTCCTGGCTGCGAACCCAGCCTTCGATCCTTCGCCCAGCGACCGCCCCGACCAGATGCGCAGCGGCAAGAAGCACAAGGATGATGGCGATCTGATAGAGATTCCAGCGCGAAATCAGCGAAGTGACAAAAGTCTCGACCTCGAGCCCGAGGCTCAAACCAGCGTCAATCAGTTCATTTTCCATTGTCTTCCCTGTCTTGTCGCCCGCGGGGTCGCCCCGTTGCATGCATGATGGGGGGCGCGGTGCATGTCCTGCCACCAGATAGCTGCCACCTGCCATTGTGGACAAATAGCGCATCAAGCCAATCAGCGATATCCGGCCTGTTGCCCCTTGCGGGGCATGGATCGCAAACCGAGACAGCCGTCTTATGAATGGCCCGACGGCCAAAGCCGTTCGCGTTGATCAGGACGGGGCAGGCACAGCAGTTCGACGACCCTCGACGGAAGGCAGATTTCGGGCTTTGTGGGAAAGAAAACAGATGATTGGCTGTCATGACCGAAGCGAGGTCTTTGATTGGGCGCGGGCGATCAGACGTGCTAGGCAAGCCGCATTCTCAAGGGTTGGACCATGACACTCCCACAAATGCTAACGTTTGGTATTCTTGTCGCAACGATGGCGCTGTTTCTGTGGGGGCGTCTGCGCCATGACGTTGTGGCGCTGATAGCGTTGATGGCATGCGTCGTTGGCGGGCTGATTCCGGCAGCTGATGCGTTTGCGGGCTTTGGCCATCCGGCAGTGATCTCGGTTGCTTGCGTGCTGGTTCTCAGCAAGGGGTTGCAAAACACTGGCGCGGTAGACTGGCTGGCGCGCGCCGTCTTGCCACGCGAGGCTGGGCGGATGACCAGCTTGGCGGCCCTGATGGGACTGGGCGCGACGCTTTCGGGCTTCATGAACAATGTCGGTGCGATGGCGCTTTTGATGCCGATCGCGGTTCAGGTATCGGGTCGGCTTGGTCTGACGCCGGGCCAGGTGCTGATGCCGCTGGCTTTCGGGACAATCCTGGGCGGCATGACGACGCTGATCGGCACGCCACCCAACCTGATCGTGTCGGGCTTTCGGGCCGAGGCGGGGCACGGTCATTTTGCGATGTTCGACTTTGCCCCTGTCGGCGTGGCCGTAGCACTGGCAGGTGTGGCTTTCGTCGTGCTGATGGGATGGCGTCTGGTGCCCGCGCGCAAGTCGGCATCGGACGGTGCCTTCGATCCGGGCAGTTACATGACCGAAGTGCGCGTGCCCAAAGACACAAAGGCCATTGGACTGACCCTGCGCCAGTTCGAACAGGAGGCCGAAGACAGTGGGGTGCAGATCGTTGGCCTGATCAGGAACGAGGTGCAGATGACCGCGCCCGATGGCGGCAGGCGCATTCGTGCGGACGATATTCTGGTGCTGGAAGCTGATGTTGGTGCGCTTGCAAAGGCGCTGGCGGTTTTCGGAATCCTGCTGGAAGAACAAGGCGCTTCTTCGGGTGGTGCAAAGCCCGCCGCCTCTACATCGCCAGAGGCGGTGGATGAAAGGAGCATCGATGATGAAGACATCGTGCTGCGTGAACTTGCCGTCTTGCCGGGGTCTTCGCTTGTCGGGCGTACGGCAAGCGAAATGCACATGCGCACACGCTATGGGCTGAACCTGCTGGCGGTGTCTCGCGAAGGTGTTGCGCCAACCGAACGGCTGCGCACGCTTGAACTCAACTCCGGTGATCTGTTGTTGATGCAGGGGCCGGCGGAAGCGATGGCTGATTTCATCAACGATACGGGCTGCGTGCCTTTGGGGGAACGCGAATTGCGGCTCCCCGACAAGCGCATGGCGATCATTGCGGGCGCGATCATGCTGGGATCAGTTGGCATTGTCACGACCGGGCTGCTTCCGGCAGCGGTCGCCTTCACCCTTGGCCTGATCGCTTCGATGCTGTTTCGCACCGTTCCACCACGGCAGGTTTACACGGCAATCGATTGGCCGGTGATCGTGCTTCTGGCGGCACTGATACCCGTCGCGGGGGCCATGCAATCGACAGGTGCGGCCGGTGTCATGGCGCGGTTCCTGGTCGAAACGGTGGCTCAGGGCAATCCGATTGCGGCACTGGTCGTTGTGCTGGTCACCACCATGTTCTTGTCGGATGTTATGAACAATGCAGCAACTGCAGCAGTGCTCTGTCCCATCGCCATCGGCATCGCCACCACTCTGGGCGTCAATCCCGACAGCTTCCTGATGGCGGTCGCGATCGGCGCGTCCTGCGCGTTCCTAACCCCGATCGGGCACCAGAATAACACCCTCTGTCCGCCATCAGCGCCCATGGAACAGTTTAGGATGATTGCGTAGCGGAGGGTTTGTGGCTCATCTTGACCCCATATGGAGTTGAAGATGATGAAGAAACCCGTGACCACGAAGGCGCCTGCGGAGCAGGTTGTGAA
>JBGSWJ010000219.1:0-5132 GCA_041752495.1 Rhodobacterales bacterium | reverse complement strand
CGCTGGCAGCCCTTGGCGCGATCATGGACGGCGGGGCAGGGACCTGGGCTGCCCTTTTTGTCGAAGGCCCGCTGGGCGCCAGCCCGATCCTGTCTGGCCTGGCCGCCGCATCCGTCACGCTTGGCCTGACCACCGGACGGCTGATCGCGCATCAGCTGGAACATTCGGTGCGCGACATGGTCATCATCCGCTACACGTCGTTGCTCGCGATCCCGTTCTTCATCGCCCTGTCCTTTGCACAGATTCCCGTTGTGGCCATCGTCCTTCTGTTCATCGCAGGGGTCTGCCTTGGTCCGATCGAACCGGCAGTCTATCGCTCGGTCTCCAAACGCTTCCCCGAAGCGCAGCGCGGCCGTGCACTCGCCCTTGCAACCGGGCTGGCCTATGTCGGCTTCCTTGGCAGCCCGCCGCTCATGGGGGCGCTGATCCAGGGCTTTGGCTGGCCGGTCATGTGGCTCAGCCTCTGCGTCTTTGCCGTCGCCGCGTCATTCCTTGCCGCCCGGATTCCGGCCGCCCGACAGCCCTGATCCCGTCAGACCACCTGCGGCAGCGGCTTGCCCTCGGCCCAGGCCATGATGTTGTTCAGCGCCATCTGCCCCATCGCCTCCCGCACTTCCAGCGCAGCAGTCCCCAGATGGGGCAGCAGGACAACATTCTCCATCACCCGCAGCGCCTCGGGGACAAACGGCTCGGCCTCATAGACATCAAGTCCCGCGCCCTTGATCGTTCCGGCCTGCAGGGCCGCGATCAGCGCCGGCTCGTCCACAACATCGCCTCGCGCGATATTCACGAAAATCCCGCTGGGCTTCATTGCGGCCAGCGCCTTGGCATCGATCAGATGCCGGTTGGCCCCGCCCCCGGGGACCGTAACGACCACGATGTCGACGGTGCCCATCAGTTCTTCCAGCGTTTCCACCTGCAACGCAGGCACCTTGGTCGGCTTGAGCGAACGGTTGTAGAAATAGACCGGCATGCCAAAGCCATAGTGGCAACGATGCGCCACCGCCTGCCCGATCCGGCCCATGCCGACGATGCCAACCTTCTTGCCGGTCACATGTGTGCCCAGCATCGCCGTCGGACCCCACCCTTTCCACTGCCCGGCACGGACGATCCGTTCGCCTTCGCCCGCCCGCCGGCAGGTGGCCAGGATCAGCGTCATCCCGATATCCGCCGTCGCATCTGTCACCGTGTCGGGCGTATTCGAAACCGCCACACCCACAGCCTTGGCTGCCACGGCGTCGATATGGTTATAGCCCACGCCAAAGTTGGCCAGCACGCCACAGCGGATCGCGCCCCTGGCCTTTTCAAACGCCGCCGCGTTGAACGTATCCCCCAGCGTCGGCAGGATCGCGTCATAGGATTTCAGCGCCTCTGCCGCCTCATCCTCGGTCAGGCCGATGGCGCTTTCGCGCAGGGTCACGTCGAAATGCCTGCGGGCAAAGTCGATGTTGGCTTGCGGGACCAGACGGGTAATCAGAAGTGTCTTCAATGCAGTCGCCCTCCGACAGGCACGTCCCGTTCGGGACCGATCAGAACGATTTCGCCGTTTTCATCCGGCAGGCCCAGCACCAGAACCTCGGACATGAACTTGCCGATCTGGCGGGGGGGAAAGTTGACGACGGCCAGAACCTGCCGCCCGACCAGCGTCTCGGGCGCGTAATGCTTTGTGATCTGCGCCGAAGACCGCTTTTCCCCCAAGGCCCCGCCGAAATCGATCCATAGCTTGATCGCAGGTTTGCGCGCCTCGGGATATGGTTCTGCGCGGGTGATCCGGCCGACCCGCACCTCGACCTTCAGGAAATCGTCAAAGGTGATCTCAGCCACGACCCAACTCCCGCGAACGGTCTGCCGCAGCAGTCACGGCGCGGTGCAGCAATGCTGGAAAGCCGGTGCCTTCGTCCATCAGAACGACCAGCGCCGCCTGCGTCGTCCCGTTGGGCGAGGTCACGTTCTTGCGCAACTGCGCCGGGTCTTCATCCGCTTCCTCAGCCAGAACCCCGGCCCCGGCCACCGTCGCCTTGGCCAGCTTCATGGCAAGCTCTGCCGAAAGCCCCTGCGCCGCCCCGGCGGCGGCAAGCGTCTCGATCAGGTGAAATACATAGGCGGGGCCAGACCCAGACACTGCCGTCACGGCGTCCATCTGGCTTTCGTGGTCAAGCCGCACGGTCTGCCCCACGGCCTGCAGCAACCCTTCGGCCATATCCACCTGGGCCGCCGTCGCATGCGCATTCCCGATCAGCGCCGTAATCCCCCGCCCGACAGCCGCCGGCGTGTTGGGCATCGCTCGGACGATCGGGGTCTTGGCACCCAGGACCGATTCATAGGTGGCAATCGACGTGCCCGCCGCGACCGACAGGAACAGCGTCGCCCCATTGCCAAGCGCCACCATCGTCGGCAGCGCCGCGCCCATCATCTGCGGCTTGACTGCGATCAGGACGATCGCTGGCGACACCGGCAGCGCCTCGTTGACATGAACTCCCTGCGCCCTGACCCAGTCCGACGGCATCGGGTCAATCACCCAGACCGCCCCCGCCGGCAATCCCTGCCGCAGCCAGCCGGCCAGCATGGCCGACCCCATCTTGCCGCAACCCAACAGGACAAGACCCCGGCTTGCGATATCGTCGAAATTCATGACGCGCCCCTTATTGACCGCATGACGTTACGGCGGGGCGCCGGGGTGTTCAAGGCAAGCTGTGGGTTCCGCCCGCCCCGCCGGGACAGCCGCAACCCAGATCTCTCACGCGCGCCCGTAGGCTTCGGCAATCGCAACCTGCAGGCTGTCGGCCGGGCTGCGGTCGCCCCATGTGACAAGCTGGAATGCCGGAAAGAACCGTTCACACGACATAACTGCCGTGCGGATCATCGTGTCGATCTGTTCCGGGCCCGCCACCTGTTCCCCGGCAAGGACAAGGCCGTAGCGATAGACCATGAGTTTCTGTTCGCCCCACCAGGTGAACGACCCCGCCCAGCACATATCGTTGACCCGGTTCAGAAGATCATAGACCGCCGGAAGACGGCCCTCGGGCGGTTCCATCTCATAGGTGCAGATCAGCCGCAGCGTTTCGTCAAAGGCCGACCATGCCAGCGTGATCGAATAGGTGCGCCACTGACCTTCGACCGCCATGGCGATCTGATCTTCGGCAATCCGGTCGAACTCCCACTCATGGTGTTCGGCGATGTGCTCGACCAGGTCGATAGGATGGATATCGTCAGACTCGATAAACTGCTCGGACAGTGCCATTTGCGGCCTCGTTTGTTATAGCGCTTAGGCCGGGGCAGCCCCCCAAGCGCTAGGTGCCTGCTCTAGGTCAGGTGGTGCAAATCACCTGTTCCTACCATTGATGGTGGAGGGCAAAGGGACTGTCTGTAAAGCAGAAATATGGGGATAAGCGGGTTTTCTTGGGCAGACGCTGACGAAATGGGCGCAGGGCCGTCGCCCTGTAAACGGCTTGTGACGGTGGCTTGGTCATTGTGTGACAGGGGATGCGGTTGCGCATCTCGACGGTGCGGGGCAATCTCGGCCGGAACGCCGCGTCCGGAGGAACTGACATGAACATCGATCTGCTGAAACGACTTTGCGAAACGCCGGGCGTGCCGGGATATGAAGGCCGGGTCAGGTCGCTGATCGAACACGAGATCAAGGGGCTGTTCGACGACGTCCGGACCGACCCGATGGGATCACTTCTCTGCCGCCGGGATGCCAAGGCCAAGGCCAAGAACCCGACGCGCATCATGCTGCTGTGCCACATGGACGAAATCGGCTTCCTCGTCAGCCATGTCAGCGACAAGGGCTATCTCTATTTGCAGCCCGTTGGCGGCTTTGACCCGCGCAACCTGTTTTCCCGCCGGGTCACGGTCTGCACCGCGACGGGCGATATCAAGGGCGTGATGAACCCCGGCGGCAAGCCGATCCACATCTCCTCGCCCGAGGAACGCAAGAAGGTGCCCGAGGTCGGCGAATTCTTCATCGACGTGGGTCTGGGTGCCAAGGCGTCCGAGGTTGTGCGCGTGGGCGACATGGTTGTCATGGACGAACCTTTCCTTGAAATGGGCAACAAGGTCGTCTCCAAGTCGCTGGATAACCGCATCGCCTGCTGGCTCGGGATCGAGGCCGTGCGCGCGCTGGGCAAGGCCGGGCGCGGGGCCGAGATTCACGTGGCCTTTACCTGTCAGGAAGAAGTCGGCCTGCGCGGCGCGCGTACTGCGTCCTATGCGATCAGGCCCGATATCGGCATCGGTATCGACGTGACGCTGGCCTGCGACACGCCGGGTGTACCGGAACAGGACCGGACAACCGAACAGGGCAAGGGCTTTGGCCTGCACATCCGGGACGGGTCCTTCATTGCCGATGCCGGTCTTGTGGCCGATCTGGACGCACTGGCGCGCAAAAAGAAGATCCCATTCCAGAGGACGATGCTCATGTCGGGCGGGCAGGATGGCGCGGCGGCGCAGCAGGCCGCAGCCGGGGCACGCGCAGTCGGGATTGTCGTCGGCACGCGGTATATCCACACCGTGACCGAGATGGTGGACAAGACCGACCTTCAGGCGGCGCTGGATATCCTCGTGGCCTATCTGTCCGAGTTCTGAAACGACAACGGGCGCGGAGGTTGCCCCCGCGCCCAGTCCGTTCTCAGTGAGCCATGACCCTGGCCCCGCTCAGAAGAACCCGAGCTTGTTCGGGTTGTAGCTGACCAGCATGTTCTTGGTCTGCTGGTAGTGGTCGAGCATCATCTTGTGCGTTTCGCGACCGATGCCGGACTGCTTGTAACCGCCAAAGGCCGCATGGGCAGGATAGGCGTGGTAATTGTTGACCCAGACGCGGCCCGCCTCGATCGCGCGGCCGAACCGGTAGGCGCGCGTGCCGTCGCGCGTCCAGACGCCTGCACCCAGACCATACATCGTGTCGTTGGCGATCTGGAGCGCCTCGGCCTCGTCCCTGAAGGTCGTGACAGAGACGACGGGGCCAAAGATTTCTTCCTGAAAGACGCGCATCTTGTTGTGGCCCTTCAGGATGGTGGGCTGGATGTAAAAGCCCTGCGCCAGATCGCCGCCCAGCTGCGCGGCGTCGCCGCCGACCAGCACCTCGGCCCCTTCGGCGCGGCCGATGTCAAAGTAGCCCATGATCTTGTCAT
>JBGSWJ010000218.1:0-4718 GCA_041752495.1 Rhodobacterales bacterium | reverse complement strand
CGGGCCAGCGGGCTGGTGCGGCGCCAGACCATGCCGATCGTGCGGCGCGGCGGGGGATTGCGGAACCGGCTGACCGAGACATTGGCTGACCGGGTTTCGACGGCGACGGCCATGTCGGGGATCAGGGTGACACCGATGCCGGCGCTGACCATCTGGACGAGCGTGGTGAGGGAGCTTCCGTCGAGAAGCTCGCGCGGGGCGGAGGGGCCGAAATTGCAGAAGGACAGCGCCTGATCACGGAAGCAGTGGCCTTCTTCCAGCAGGAGGAGGCGCATTTCGCGCAGCATTTCGGGGCTGGGGACGGGTTGACCGGCATCGCCGCCGGGGCGGACGAGGACGAAATCTTCGGCGAAGAGGGCGACTTCGGCGAGGGAGGGTTCAGAGACGGGAAGGGCCACGATGGCCGTGTCGAGCCGTCCGTCGGCGATTTCGTCAAGGAGTTTGGGGGTGATCGTTTCGCGGACATGGATATCGAGGCCGGGGTCGGAGCGGGTCAGGTTTCCGAGGATCGTGGGCAGGAGATAGGGGGCCACGGTCGGGATGACCCCGATCCGCAGGCGACCGACAAGCCCGTCCTGCGAGGCGCGGGCGAGGTCGGAGAGTTCATCGACCGAGCGCAGGATATCGCGGGCTCGTTTGGTGAACTCGATGCCGAAGCTGGTCAGGCGCACCTGCCGTGCGCTGCGTTCAAAGAGCGGCATGCCAAGGGCGTCTTCGAGTTCGCGGATCTGCATGGAGAGGGCGGGCTGGGTGACGGAACAAGCCTCGGCTGCGCGGCCGAAATGGCCGTGGACGGCCAGCGCCTCGACATAGCGGAGTTGTTTGAGGGTGAGGTTGATCATAAGGGCAGTTTATCATGCCGATCAGGAAATCCTACTTAAACTAATGGCTGCGGTTTGATAGACCGCGCCCATGGGGCGGATTCACCGGTCGGGGGACCGGTCTGCCCGGGATTTGCAGGTCCGGTCCGCCGGGGCCTGAACACGAACAGCAAGCATCGGAGATGAACATGGACGGAAACGACAGCGCCGGGAAATGCCCGGTCAAGCATACCACGTCTGGGGTCCGGTCGAACCGTGACTGGTGGCCGAACCAGCTGAACCTGCGGATCCTGCATCAGCAGTCGGCCAGGTCCAATCCGCTGGGGACGGGGTTCGACTATGCCAAGGCGTTCAAATCGCTTGATCTTGATGCGCTGAAGAAAGACCTGCATGCGCTGATGACAGATTCACAGGAGTGGTGGCCGGCGGATTTCGGGCATTATGGCCCGTTCTTTATCCGGATGGCGTGGCACAGTGCGGGCACCTACCGCACGGGTGATGGCCGTGGCGGGGCCGGGTCGGGGACGCAGCGCTTTGCGCCGCTCAACAGCTGGCCTGACAACGGCAACCTGGACAAGGCGCGGCGGCTGTTGTGGCCGATCAAGCAGAAGTACGGCAACAAGATTTCCTGGGCCGACCTGATGATTCTGGCGGGGAACGTTGCGCTGGAATCGATGGGGTTCAAGACTTTTGGCTTTGGCGGGGGCCGGGCTGATGTCTGGGAGCCGGAGGAGGATATCTACTGGGGCAAGGAAGATTCCTGGCTGGGTGACAAGCGCTATTCCGGGGACCGGCAGCTGGAGAACCCGCTGGCGGCGGTGCAGATGGGCCTTATTTACGTCAACCCTGAGGGGCCGAACGGCAAGCCTGATCCGCTCGCCTCGGCCCGGGATATCCGCGAGACGTTTGCGCGGATGGCGATGAATGACGAAGAGACGGTCGCGCTGATTGCGGGCGGGCATACCTTTGGCAAGACGCATGGCGCGGGCGATGTGGCCCATGTGGGCCGCGAGCCCGAGGCGGCGGGGATCGAGGAGCAGGGCTTTGGCTGGAAGAACAGCTTTGGCACCGGCAAGGGCGCAGACACGATCACGAGCGGGCTTGAGGTGATCTGGACGACGACGCCGACGGCCTGGAGCAACAATTACTTCGAGAACCTGTTCGCCTATGAATGGGAACTGACCAAGAGCCCGGCGGGCGCCTGGCAGTGGACGCCCAAGGGGGGCGCGGGGGCGGGCACGGTGCCCGATGCCCATGACCCGGCCAAGCATCATGCGCCGTCGATGCTGACGACCGACCTGGCGTTGCGGGTGGACCCGGCTTACGAGGCGATCTCGCGCCGGTTCCTGGGTGATCCGGCGGCCTTTGCCGATGCGTTCGCGCGGGCCTGGTTCAAGCTGACGCACCGGGATATGGGGCCGAAGGTCCGGTATCTGGGGCCCGAGGTTCCGGCAGAGGATCTGATCTGGCAGGATCCGGTGCCTGCCGCTGATCATCCGCTGATCGGCGAGGCCGACATTGCGGCGCTGAAGGCAGAGATCCTCGCGTCCGGGCTGACGACGGCGGAACTGGTCGGGACGGCCTGGGCTTCGGCGTCGACATTCCGGGGATCGGACAAGCGGGGCGGGGCCAATGGGGCGCGCATCCGGTTGGCCCCTCAGAAGGACTGGGAGGTCAACGAGCCGGCGCGGCTGGCGCGGGTGATCGGTGTGCTGGAGGGCGTGCAGGCGCGATTCAATGCGGCGCAAGCGGGGGGCAAGCGGGTTTCGCTGGCTGACCTGATCGTGCTGGGCGGGTCGGCGGCGGTCGAGGAGGCGGCACGGAAGGCCGGGCAGGAGGTGACGGTTCCGTTTACCCCGGGCCGGACGGATGCGACGCAGGACCAGACCGATGCCGAAAGCTTTGCCGTGCTTGAGCCGGTGGCGGACGGGTTCCGCAACTATCTGAAGGCGGCCTATTCGGTTTCGTCCGAGGAACTGCTGATCGATCGGGCGCAGCTGTTGACCCTGACGGCGCCCGAGATGACCGTTCTGCTGGGCGGACTGCGGGTTCTGGGAGCCAATACGGGTGGCGCGGCGCATGGCGTGTTCACCACCCGGCCGGGCGCGCTGACCACGGATTTCTTTGTCAATCTTCTGGACATGGGAACGGCGTGGTTTGGCGTGGGCGGGTCCGAGGACGTGTTCGAGGGCCGCGACCGCGTGACGGGCAAGGTCAAGTGGACGGGGACGCGGGCCGATCTGGTGTTCGGGTCGAATTCGCAGCTGCGGGCGCTGGCCGAAGTTTATGCGCAGGATGACGCGAATGCGGCCTTTGTCTGCGATTTCGTGTCGGCATGGACCAAGGTGATGAACCTGGACCGGTTCGATCTGGCCTGAGATTGCCACACGGGCCTGTGCCCGGTGTGATGAGAGACGCGCGCCCCGGAGTAATCCGGGGCGCGTTTTTGTCTGCGTCAGACGGGCAGGTCGCGGTTGTTCACGATGGGCTCCATCGTGATGTAGGAGGTCACGGTGTCGAGTTCGACCTTTTCGATCAGGCGCTGATAGACGCGGTCGAAATCGTTCATGTCGCGGGCCACGATCTTGAGCATGTAGTCGTAGTCGCCCGCGATCCGGTAGAAATCGATGACGTTCTGAATGGCCGAGACCTCTTTGCGGAAAGTGAGGAGCCAGTCGCGGGCGTGGTGGCGGGTGCGGATCATCATGAAGACCGTCAGGCCAAGGCCCACCTGATCGGGATTGACGCGGATCGTCTGGCTTTGGATGAGGCCGCTGTCGCGGAGGATCCTGAGCCTGCGCCAGCAGGCGTTTTGCGACAGGCCGACCGTATCGGCCAGATCGCGCTGGGACAGGGAGGCGTCGCGCTGGAGGGCGCGGATGATGCGGCGATCAAATTCGTCGAGTTCGGGGGTATCTGGCAATCATTTGACCCAATTGTTGAGGTTGACAGGGTGAAGAATGGTGAGAAATGCCCCTGTCAGGGTGGGATATGATCGGGAAACAAACCCGAACGCAAGAAGGTCTGACAGATGCATTCCCGCCCCGAGGCTGCGATCCTTGATAGTTTTGCCGCGTCCCTGGCGGGGCCGGAGCGGATTGAACGGCTGCGCGCCGGGGTGATTGGCGAGGGGATGGCGTTTGACGGGCCGTTCGGGCCGCAGCGGATTGTCTATGCCGATCATGTCGCCTCGGGCCGGGCGTTGCAGCAGGTCGAGGGGTTTGTGGCCGGGCATGTCCTGCCGTTCTATGCCAACAGCCATACCGAGGCATCGTTCTGTGGCGGCTATATGACCCGTTTGCGGACTGCAGCCCGGGAGGTGATTGCGCGGGCCTGCGGGGCGGATGAACGGTTTGCCACGATCTTTGCCGGGGCAGGGGCCACGGCGGGGCTGAACCGGCTGGTGCCGCTTTTGGGGATTCCCGAGGCCGTGGCCGGGGGACGGGGGGCTGTGGTTTTCGTTGGCCCGTATGAGCATCATTCCAACATCCTGCCCTGGCGGGAGAGCGGTGCGGAGGTTGTGGAGATCGGAGAGGCGGCGACGGGGGGGCCGGATCTGGCAGAGCTTGACGCGGCCCTGCGGGCGGCGGGGCCGGGCGTGTTGAAGATCGGAACGTTTTCGGCGGCGTCCAACGTGACGGGGATCGTGACGGATGTGGACGCGGTGACACGCGTCCTGAAACGGCACGGGGCGCTGGCGGTGTGGGACTATGCCGGGGGCGGGCCTTACCTGCCCATCGACATGGGGGCGGGGACGGATGCCGAGAAGGATGCGGTCGTGGTGTCGACGCACAAGTTTCTGGGGGGGCCGGGGGCATCGGGTGTGCTGATCGTGCGGCGGGGGGCTGTGGTTTTCGTTGGCCCGTATGAGCATCATTCCAACATCCTGCCCTGGCG
>JBGSWJ010000217.1:0-1551 GCA_041752495.1 Rhodobacterales bacterium | reverse complement strand
CATCGGCCTCTACGGCGGCGCACCCTTCGCCGATGGGCGCCCCGTCGTCCGGCTCGACCTGCCAGTGGTCCAGATCCGCGCCCTGACGACCGGAGAGGTCGTGGGTTACGGCAATTCCTGGCAAGCGACCCGCCCCTCCCGCATCGCCACCCTTTCGGGCGGCTATGCCGACGGCCTCCTCCGCAGCCTGTCGCACAAGGCCGTCTTCTGGCACGAGGACCAGTCCTGCCCCCTCGTCGGTCGCGTCTCGATGGACCTCATCACCGTCGACATCACCGATCTCCCCGACGATCCGGCCTATCTCACCCTCCTCGGTCCCCATCAGGGTGTGGACGATTTGGCCACGCAGGCCGGCACCATCGGATACGAGATCCTGACGTCGCTCGGCCCCCGCTACGCCCGCCGTTACCTCTCGGGATGATCCGCTTTCTGGCTTCCGTCGGTGCGGCAACGCTGGCCGCACTTGCCGCCATCGGGCGCCTCGCGATGTTCGTGGCCGACACGATCAGCCAGCTATTCCGCCCGCCCTTCTACTTTCGCGAATTCGGCCACGCTCTGCTCCAGATCGGCTATTTCTCCCTCCCAGTCGTTGGCCTCACGGCACTTTTCACCGGCGGCGCTCTCGCACTGCAAATCTACGCCGGCGGCGCCCGCTTCTCGGCCGAGGCCGTGGTGCCCCAGATCGTCGCCATCGGCATGGTTCGTGAATTGGGGCCGGTGCTCGTGGGCCTGATGATCGCCGCCCGCGTCACCTCCTCCATCGCCGCCGAAATCGCCACGATGAAGGTCACCGAACAGCTTGATGCGCTCGTGACCCTTTCGACCAACCCGATGAAATACCTCACCCTGCCCCGCGTTCTGGCGGCAACCCTCGTCATGCCCGTCCTTGTCGGCGTGGGCGACGTCATCGGCATCATGGGCGGCTTTATCGTGGCAACCGAACGCCTCGGCTTCAACGCCGCCAGCTACATCCAGAACACGGTCAACTTCCTCGAACCGCTCGACATCATCTCCTCCCTCGCCAAAGGTGCCGTTTTCGGCTTCATCGCCGCCCTCATGGGCTGCTACTTCGGCATGAACTCCGAACGCGGCGCGATGGGCGTGGGCCGCGCCACCAAAGGCTCGGTCGTGGCCGCCGCTGTCCTGATCCTCGCCGCCAACTTCATCCTGACCGAAGCGTTCTTTTCCGCATGATCCGCCTCACCGATCTCCACAAGGCCTTCGGGGCAAACAAGGTGCTTCAGGGCGCCACCCTGCACGTGCCCAAGGGGCAAAGCATGGTCGTGATCGGCGGCTCCGGCACCGGCAAATCCATCCTCATCAAATGCATCCTGGGCCTTGTGAAACCCGACGCAGGCACCATCCTGATCGATGGCCAGGATGTGACAAAGGTCCCCCGCGACGCCTTCCTCGCCCGCTTCGGAATGCTCTTTCAGGGCGGCGCACTCTTCGACTCCCTCCCCGTCTGGCAGAACGTCGCCTTCCGCCTCCTGCGCGGCTCCCTTGCCCGGCCAAAGGCCGAGGCGCGCGACATCGCGATCGCCAAACTCC
>JBGSWJ010000216.1:0-2631 GCA_041752495.1 Rhodobacterales bacterium | reverse complement strand
AGGAACGGCCCGCATGGGATCAGCGCCGCCGGGGGCCAGGTCGCCCCCAGTGCGCGCAACAGATCGGCCTCGGGCAGCAGATTCATGCCGGGAACAGCGCCGCCAGTTTGATCATCGCCTGATCCACCCGGGCGCCGTCCTGGCCCCGTATGACAATGTTCGCGCCGTAGACGCCGTCCTTCTGGAAGGGATACGATCCCATGATCAGGTCGGAATACTCTGCCGCCAGGGCCGCGAGCGGCCCTGCGATATCCCCTTCGCCCCGTTCGATGCGGTAGGTCTGTGACAAAAGGGGCCGCCCGCCGGTCAGCGTCGGCAGGACGGAGGCCACCATGGCCTGAAACACCGAGGGCACGCCCGCCATCACATGCACATTGCCGATGGAAAACCCCGGCGCCGAACTGACCGGGTTTTCGATCAGGGCCGCACTGTCGGGGATGCGTGCCATCCGCAGCCGCGCCTCGTTCAACACGGTTCCCGCCCGGTCGTAATGCGCCTGCAGGATGGCGCGAGCGTCATCGCGCACGCCGATGCCCACGCCAAAGGCTGCGGCGATGCAATCGGCAGTGATGTCATCATGGGTGGGACCGATTCCGCCCGAGGTGAAGACATGGTCAAACAATGCCCGCACCGCATTGACCGCCGCGACAATTGCGGCCGTTTCGTCGGGCACGACCCGCACTTCGCGCAGGTCGATCCCGACTTTGGCCAACTCTCCCGCAAGGTAATGCATGTTCGAATCGCGGGTCCGGCCGGACAGGATCTCGTCCCCTATGACGATCATGGCGGCGGTTGGGTTCTGCATTCTGCTGCTCCGTGCTGTTCTTGGCAGCAGGTATAGGTCCCTGCGCCGCCCAATGCCACAGCGGAGGCGGGCTGCAGATTGCGCGGTCTGGATTCCTGCCCGTCAATGGCCTATCTGATCGGGGCAGTTGAAAGGAATGGCATGTTGGACGAACGCAGGGGCAGGCTCACGCGGGACGGCATCCGCATCTACGAGACCGTCGATTTCGCTGGCATGCGACAGGCGGGCGCGGTTGCGGCCGGGATCCTTGACGATATTGCCGCCCATGTCTTTCCCGGTCAGACGACCGGAGAGATTGACCGTATCATCACCGAGATGGTCACCGCGCGCGGCGTGGTATCGGCCACGATCGGCTACAAGGGGTATCAGCACGCGTCCTGCATTTCGGTCAACCATGTGGTCTGCCATGGCATTCCGGGCGACAAGGTGCTGAAGGACGGCGATGTCCTGAACATCGACGTCACGGTCATCGTGGACGGCTGGTATGGCGATACGTCGCGGATGTATATTGCCGGAGAGATCAGCCGTAAGGCCGACCGGCTGATCCAGGTCACCCATGACGCGCTGATGAAGGGGATCGAGGCCGCAAGGCCCGGGAACACGTTCGGCGATATCGGTGCCGCGATTCAGACCTATGTCGAGGCGAACCGGATGTCTGTCGTCCGCGATTTCTGTGGCCACGGCCTTGGCCGCGTGTTTCACGCGCCGCCGAACGTGCTGCATTATGGCCGCCCCGGCACCGGACCCCGGCTTGAGGAAGGCATGTTCTTTACCATCGAGCCGATGGTGAACCTAGGCCGGCCTGAGACCAAGGTACTGGCCGATGACTGGACCGCCGTGACACGGGACAAGTCGCTGTCAGCGCAGTTCGAACATTCGGTCGGCATTACCGCCGACAGGTGCGAGATCTTTACCCTTTCTCCTGCGGGCAAGTTCCACCCCACCTGGGGCTAGGCTGTGACGCTTGCCCGGTGGCTTGTTCTGGTCGTGGCGCTGGCGGGCGTGACGCTCGCGGTGTTGCGGCTGGAGCAGGGGCGGGGTGAGGTGGTGGCTGCGCCGCTGATGGTAGGGACGACGCCTGCGACTGTCTGGCGTCTGCCCGGTGATGCGCCTGCGCCGGTGGTTGTCATCGCGCATGGTTTTGCCGGATCGCGGCAGTTGATGGAGAGTTTTGCGCTGACGCTGGCGCAGGCGGGGTACATCGCGGTCAGTTTCGATTTCCTGGGTCACGGCCGGAACCCTGTTCCCATGTCGGGCGATGTGACGGTGATCGAGGGGACGACGCAGCTTTTGATGGACGAGATCGGCCGTGTTTCGGATGCCGCGCTGGCCCTGCCGGGGGCGGACGGGCGACTGGCATTGCTGGGCCATTCGATGGCCTCGGACATCGTGGTCCGGCAGGCAATCCGGGACCCGAGGGTCGGGGCGACGGTTGCGGTGTCCATGTTTTCGCTGGCCGTCACACCCGGCGCGCCGCGTGATCTGTTGGTGATCGCGGGGGAGTGGGAGGGGTTTCTGTCGTCAGAGGCGCTGAAGGCGGTGCAACTGGCTGATCCTGCCGCGCGGTTTGGGCAGACGGTGGGGGATCCAGGCGCAGGCACAGGCCGGCGTGCCGTTATGGCGCCGGGGACAGAGCATGTGAGCGTTCTGTTTTCCGCGACAGCGATGCGGGAAAGCCGGGACTGGCTGGATGCGGCATTTGGCCGGACAAGTGATGCGCCGGTGGCGCGGCGCGGGGGCTGGATCGCGCTTCTGCTTGTTTCGTCCGTGGCTTTGGGCTGGCCTCTGGCGGGGCTGGCCCGGCGCTGGCGCGCTGTAGCGACGCC
>JBGSWJ010000215.1:0-1837 GCA_041752495.1 Rhodobacterales bacterium | reverse complement strand
GGGGGCGTCTTGCGTCGCTGTGACCGGGGCGGAGTCTGCCGGCGCGTTCGTGGGTTGGGCGGCGCGGGCAGGCGTGTCGTTCAGGGCGTAGCGGTTCAGCGGGGCGTCGAGAATCGCTTCATCCGCCCCCATCTCGATCTGCCAGTCGAGGAGCGCCTTGGCCGTCCAGAAGTCGAGGTCCGAGTCCATGTCTGGAGTGTAAGGGGTTGTGCGGGGGAATGGCAGGGGTGTGGTTTGGGGCTGCGTTCGTCCGAGCGGGGCGGGCGACGTCGCCGGATGCGGGGGGTGGGGTGACGTGGAGGGGTTTAAGCATATGAAAATATTATATGAAATGGATACCGCAAAGCGTCGGTATTACGTCGGTATCACGTCGGTATTACGTCGGTATTTTTCGGACGGGACGTTAAGAGGGTGTTCATCTTGGTCTGGGAAGGCAGGATGACTGTGGGCAGAGATGGTTAAGGAGCGGTGGGGCCTGCGCTCGGGCGGAGGCGTTGGGGGGTGAACGCCGTCCTGCGGATGGTGCGCTGAAGCGCACCCTACGCAGGTGATCGGGCGCGGACGCGGTTGTTGCGGGGGGCGTGTTCGAGATCGACGAGGCCCAGGAGTTCCATGACCGGGGTGACGTAGTTGGCAAAGCGGCCACGGTAACCCTTGCGCAGGCCATAGTAGCCGCCGACGGGGTTCGTGGCATCGCGGGCCCAGTCCTCGACGGTGCCGGGGCTGGTGGATTTGCCTTCGTCGGCGTTTCCGAGCGGCATCCAGTCGGCATGGGCCGTTAGCATGGAGTGGCAGTCATCAATCCCGCGCCACAGGTAGCTGAGCCTTGTGGTGCCGACCTGCACGACAAGGCTGGGCGGGGTGGTGGTATCGTCGCGCCAGGCCTGAAAGTCGGAGGTCTGGGGCGGGGTCTTGAGAATCCAGGGGTCGTCGGCGGTGCCGCTGCCATAGGTGACCATGTTCATGTCTCGGCATTCCTTTTGAGCGCTGTGGCGAAGGTTTCGAAGCTGGGCTGCAAATCGGGCATGGAGCGGCCGATGAGACCAGAGAGGGGGCCGCTGAACACCTCCTCCATGGTGAAGCGGGCGCCGAGCCCTGGCAAGGGAACGAGTGTGAAGGTGCGGATTCCCCGGAACAGGCCAAGCGGCATACCACCGGTCCAGACCATGCGGGCGGGGGCGGTGTAGGTGGTGACCCGGACGGGAAAGGCGCGGCCGGGGCTGATCTCGGACCAGACCTTGATCGTGGCACCGGGGGCAAGCGTGCCGTCGATACGGGTGATGCCGAAACCGTCTTCGAGACGGCGGGCGTCGGAGAGGATCGCCCAGACCCGTTCGGGCGGGGCGGCGATATCGCGGGTGACGGAATACTGGAGCATAGGCCCTCGCACTTGACTTTCGGGGGTCATACAGGGGTTAACATGACATCTACTGTCATGTTTCCGGAGGGGAAGTTGAGGGCCTCGCGTCTTTTGCAGATTTTGCTCTTGTTGCAGAACCGGGGGCGGATGACCGCGCCCCGGTTGGCCGAAGAGCTTGAGGTCACGCCGCGCACGATCCTTCGGGATGTGGATGCGATGACCGAGGCGGGGCTGCCGATCATCGTCTTTCCGGGGCATGGGGGCGGGATCGAACTGGGGTTCGATTACAGGACGCGGCTGACGGGGCTGGATGCCGATGAGGCGGTAGCGATGGGGGTGATTCTGTCGGCGACGCCGCCGGAACTGGTCGATCTTGGGCTGGGGGTGGCGGCGGACCGGGCGCGGGCCAAGATCTGGGAGGCGTTTCCGGATCAGACCCGGGCACGGATGGCCCGCGCGCGCGACTGGTTCCGGCAG
>JBGSWJ010000214.1:0-11070 GCA_041752495.1 Rhodobacterales bacterium | reverse complement strand
CGCACCACCGATGTAGAGCTTTTGCATGTCCACAAAGAGCCCGCCGGTGAGGCGGGCGCTGATCTTGGCCCAGGCATCGGGTTTGGCGGCGATGGCGTCATAAAGCGCCTTCTGGACGCGGAAGGACTGGTCCACCTCTTCGGTTTCGCGGTCGATCCAGACCATTTCGAGCACCTCTCCGATGGCCGAAACGACGCGCATTTCGATGCCGTTGCCAAAGGGGGCACTTGGCATGCGGCGCATGAGGTCAAGTTTCATCATCTCGATGATGGCATCATCAAGACCCGCCGCCTTGAGCACGATCTTTTCGCGGGTGGCGGGCCAGCCAAAGCAGAGGCGGACCTGCAAGAGGTCCGCGATTTCGCGGGCCGAGGCGGGCACGGTCGGGCCGTAGGAGGCGTTGAAATCATCCTTCGCCTCGACTTCTGCCACAGCCCAGTCGGGCAGGCGATCGGCGGGAAGTGAAGCGATCCACTGGCCGTTGCCGACGTCGAGATAGGTAAAGAGCGGCGCGAGGCGGAAGGATTCGCCGCAAGCGGGGCAGGTCGTGACCTGAAAGCTGTCGTCAAGAATGCCTTCGCGCAGGTCAGGGCGGCGGTCGGCATTGACACTGCCCGCCGCCGGCATGTTGACGATGGATTCGCAGTTCGGGCAGGTGACGTTCGAATTGGAGAAAAGGGACATGGCGCGGGACCTTTCGCCTAGAGTGAAGCCAGCCATTCCCGGGCGGGATGGCTTTTGTTCAGCTTGCCGGTGTGGAACGCGGCATAGAGTTCGGCGAACCATTCGCCAGGCGCACGGAACTGATAGCCGCTGACGCCCTTGTTGCGGGCCGAGAGCGGGTAGCTTGTCCAGGTGCCGGGATAACTTTCCTGGTAGCAGATGCCGTTGATGGCAACTTCCTTGGCGAGGGCGGCGCTTTGCCAGACTTCATTGCCAACGCGGGCGCGGTCGCACCAGGCGGTGGCCATGACGCGGCGGCGTTCCCATTCCTCAGGAGACACCCCGCTCAGCGGTTCGGGGATCGGCGGCTCTTCGACGCCGCCAAGATACTCGGAGATATAGGGAGCGTCGAATTCGAATTTGGTCGCAACGGCTTCGGCAACTGGGTATGTGTTCCCTTCATAGTTCTGCCAGCCCCCGTACTTGGCTACTCCCATGTTCTTGTTCATGAAGCCTTTCTTGTCGTCGACCGCATGGCCGACTTCGTGCAGGGTGTTCCAGCTGAAGTAACTGATAGCGGGGACGTCTTCGGGGGTGCTGTCGGGGTCGGTGGTTTCGAGTTCGTGCTTGAGACCCAGTCCATAAATCCCGCTGTCGCCGAATTTGCCTTCGCGCATGGTTACGCGCTTCTTGCTGCCGCCGTAGAATGAGCCCTTTTCATTGACCGTCATTTCGAATTCGATCATCGAATCGTTGTCCAATGTGTCTGAATCCGGGAGATCGGCCATCACCTTGTAGAACTTCTGGAGATCGCCATCGCGTTTCTCCTTGTCCTGTTTTTCGGGATAGGTTGTGAGTTTTTCTTTCTGTTCTTCTTTCTCTTCGTCCGAGGCGCTGCTGTTTGTCGAAAGCCATGTATCATAGGCCGAGGTGTCAGCCTTGTTGACTTCAAGCTTGCAGCCGTAGCGGGCTTCGAAGGCGACGCGGAGCACCTTTTTCTTGGCCGTGTCATCCAGCGAGGCCACGATTTCATCAATCACCTCTGATCCGCCTTCGCGTTTCAGGATTTCCGCGATCTTGTCCTTGGACGGGACCTTGTCGCCCACCATGTCGGCCTTGATCAGCGCGGCCTCTTGCCGGTGTTGCGCCTTTGTCAGGCTTGCGATCGCATTGTCGTGTTCATGCTTTTCACACTGAATCGTGGTCGTGGCAACGATCTGGCGGATGGCCGCGATATCGTCCTTCATCGCAAAGCGCTGATCGTGACGATCCATATTGGCCAGATCTTTTTCGACTTCGCCCTTAAGCTTGTCGAACACGACCTGCTGTTTTGCAGCATGAACGAGGGCGGTAAATTCCCTCATAATCTTGGTCATGTCGTCATCAGCTGCCTTGCGGCTTGCCGGAGTGGGATCAATGCGGACGCGGGTAACCGCGCCATCAAGGCGCTTTTGCAAAGCGATCAGCTCATCGCGGACAAAGGTCGCTTCGGGTTTGGCGAGGAAGTCGGTTATAAGCTTGTTTGACTTGTCCTCGGTCGCACGCAGTTGCGCAAAGACCGAAATGGCCATGCGCGCCAGCGCGCAGACACGCATCGCCTCTTCGAGATGGGTCCCTGCCTTGTCGGTATCGGTATCGACGATCTTGTCGGCAGCGGTCAATTCGCCTTCGGCTCCGATGATTTCGGCGATGGCGATGGTGTAGTCGGTTTCGTCGCGCAGTTTCTTGACCAGTTCCCGCGCCTTGGTGATCTGTTCCTTCATCTTGGCCGTGTCGCCCTGGGGGACCGCTTTGGTCTGTTCGGCCAGATCGGCGAAATCGTCATCCTCCTGGGCAGCCTTCTTGGCCGCTTCGACGCCGGTCGTGACTTCGGCCAGAAGGGCAATCGCTTCGTCGAGATGGCCCTGCTTGGCAGAGGTTGCCGCGCTGGCCTCGAGTGTGCGCAGATTGGCGACAAGCGGCGCGATGGCGTCGGGGTTCTTTACCTTGAACAGTTCGGCAATCGCCTTGCCGGCGTTGTCCCGCGCGGTGCGATACTGATCGAACTTGAGCATCAGGGGCTCTTCGACCTGACAGTCGGTGACGAAAGTGTCGAGGCGCTTCTTCGCACCGACAAAGTTCCCAAGTCCCGCCTGATCGACTGCAGCTTCGTAGCGTTTTTCCAGGCCATCGACCTTTGAGAAAATGAACGGATTGGTGATCGGGCGGCGGGCAGTCAGCTTTTTCAGTTCGGTTTCTGCAGCTGCCCGGGCGATTTCCCAAGCCTTGCCTTGGGTCACTTTCTTGGCGCCATTCTCGATCGCAAAATAAGCACGATACGTCTCTCCGCCTACGGCCTTGAATGCCTTGGCAGTAAGAAGGGCATTGGCCTTTGTTTCGGCATCATTGAGTTCTTTGAGTTCGCCAGATGCGAAGGCAGAAACTTCGACAGGCGTCCCCGCTGAGTCGAATTCGTTGCGTTTATTGGTAATGCTAGCCTCGATGTCGTCACGAGCTTCGATGTAGCTTTCAGAGGAAGCCTTGATCGCCTCGGCGAGCTTTGCCGCCTCCTTTGATTTTGCGTTTGCTTTCTCGCGTTCACCATTCTTGATGAGATTTTCCAGTTCGGTCTTGAGATTCTTGAGACGAAGAATTTCGGGATCAAAAAGCGGCTTGAATTCTGTATCGTCGACGTCGTCTATTGCATCTTCGAGGGTCTGCCGATCTGTTGCAGTGTCGTCATAGGCATCAAGAATCCGACCGGCCTTGGCAATGAGTTCGTTTACGGCAGTGACAACGGCAATCCCAGCACCATAGCCCTCGTTCGAAGACCTCATGTTGTTGGAGGATTGGTCCAGTTGCTGCCGCGCGGAATCCAGAGTGGACTCGGCATAATCATCAACGTCGCGAGGCCGCAAGTTCTGTTCTTCGGTGTCGGCGGCGTTCCACATCGTGTTGAATGCAAAGCGCTCACCGACCAGCCGTACGACGGTCCCGCATTCATTGACGGCCTCGCCGATCAGACGTTGTGCTTCTGATGGATTTGGTGTCGTTCCAGACATGGCAGCCTGGGCCTGGGACGCCTTGTTTGCAGCAAGCACGCGCAGGCTCTGGAATTTTTGGTCGGCATCGGCGGCATCCGCTCCGGACTTGGCCTTGTTGTAGGCTGCCATTGCTGGCCCGATTCCGCCTGTTGCCACCGCCGTAAGGGCGGGGTCCGACCGGCCTTCTTCGACCTTGGCACTTTCGGCAACGATCGTCTCGACCTGATCAAGCTGGTACTCGGCTTCTTTCAGGGTCTCGACCGCGCCTTGCCAGTCCTTGGCCGTGGTCTGCTTTGCGGCGTTGGCAATGAGAACACGGATGCCCGCAATGGGGCGGGACGCTGCTGCCGCGCCTGACTTCGGCTCGACCTCCCTTATCTTGTCTTCAAGTTCCTTCTTGCGCGCCAGATAGTCTTTGGCGAATACAGCCAGATCGATCTTGTCGTCATGCAGATCCTTGGTCGCCGTGACGATCTTGCTGGCCGTTTTCCATTCCTTGATCGCGACACCTGTCGCTGTCAGGGCCTCGGCACGGGATTTGTCGGCAAGCATGCGCTGATAGAAGTCTTCGATGGCGACACGGCCATTGTCGCCTTCGCGGTCCTTGACGATCTGAAGCCGGTTGTCGAAATCCTGTTTGTCGGTCAGCCACTCTTCAACGTCATCGACCCTGGCCTCGAGAGCACTCAGCAAGTTGCCGAGGCTATTGAGCTTGTTTACGGCCCTTTCGAGATCGGCTGCTGAGGCCGTTTGCGCATCGTTCAGTTGCGTCGTGCAGGTTGCAAGGTCTGTTGCGATTGCCGTCGCAATAACACCGGACTTCAGTGCGAGATCGTCGCGCCTATCTTTCAGGTCCTGATAGTCGTCCTCGTATTCCTTGGCATGGCGGCGCATTGCCTGCGCCTTTTCGACGGCGGCGGGGATCTGGTCGAACTTGGTGACGGCTTCGGTCAGGCGGCCGTTGTCGGCGGCGTCCTGGGCCTCGGTCAGGAGGGTGTTGACGGCAGTTTCAAGAGTCTGGACCTGGGTGAAGGTCGAGGCTGTCGTGGGGATCGACGTCGCGACGAGGTTTTCGCGGATCGTGCGGACGGCCGCGAGTTTGGCGACCGAATCGGCCAGTATGAAGAGTTCGGCGACGCGTGCGGGGATGCCTGCGACTTCGGTCGTGGCGCCGGGGTAGTCGAAGGCGGTGGCCTTGTTCGTGCCGGCGGTCAGTTTCTGGTCAAGCTTGGTGATCTCGGGCGCGATGTAGACGGTGTTGCTTGCCAACTTGTGCGCCTTGAGATCGGTGATCGCTGAGGCGGCAGTCTTGCGGGCGCGTGTCCATGCGTCGTGATCCTTGAGGACGTTTTCGGCCTTATCGATGAAGGCTGTGACCTTGGCCGCCGCTTCCTTGGTCTTCTGTTCAAGTGTATCGGCATCGTCGCCGGCGCGGATGGTCAGCGATTTGACGGCATCATCGCGCAGGGTGACAAGCGTGGGGGGCCAGCCGGGGCGGAAGGGTTCGCTGCAGCGGATGGCCATGGTGTCAAACCGCTTCTGCTGCTCTTGCATCCCCTTGACGGCAAGGGCGTGCCTGCCCTTTTCAGCGCCCCCTTCGAGGCCCAGAAATTCGCTGCCGGGGGCGGCCTTGTCCATCAGGCGGTTCAGGCGTTCGACGGCGACGGCACCGGCCTTGAGTTCGGATTTGCTGTCGCTGGCCAGCGCCTTTTCGGTGCAGTCGGCAGCGAAATCGAGGAAAGCCTTGATCTGGATATCGTTGTCGGTCTTGGACTTGAGCAGTTCCTGGGCCCGCGTGCTGGCCTTGGCCATGCCTTCGCGGCAGGAGTCGCGCAGTTCGTGGATTTCCATGTCGGCGCTGATCTTGCTCAACTCGTCAAGCGCGCCCTTAACATTGGTCTTGCCGCCCGAGCCGATCATCACGGTATTGGCGTTTTCCAGCCGTTTCGTGAACTCGGCAGCGACCTGCTTGTCGTTCAGCCGGTCGATGGCAAGCTGGGTTCCCTTGGCCGTCGCGTTGAATACGCGGAACTCCTGTTCCTGCGCCTCGCGCTTTTGCTGGCTGGCCTTGCGTTCAAAGAAGATGTTGATCGAACAGAATTTTTGCAGGAAATCGATCTGCGTATCGGTAAAATTACGGTCGTCCCCGTCGGCCATATCACTCTCCCAGAACAACAAGGTCAAATGCACTTTGTGCAGGTTGCCTCTTGTCGTCGACTATAGGTCGCTTGTTGACGCTAAGTAAACGACTGAGGCGGGTGGGCGGCGGGGAAAGGCTTGGCTTTCCGCCCCCCCCCCTGCCCTGTTTCGGTCAGCGGGGCGGGATGAATTTGGAGGCCGTCCTGGCATGTGCCTTTGGATCATGCGGCCAGAACAGGGGCGCGCCGCCATTCGGCAGCGGAGCCCCATATCAAGGCGGCGTCTGTTGGGTCAGACTGCGTTGACGTTCAGTTCGTCTGACAGTTCCTTGATGAAGTCGTCGAACACGTTCAGCCGGTCAAACCTGAGGATGGCATCGATCCACCGGGCCACCTTCTGCTGCATGTCATTGCTGAGGTTGCCGATAGGCGTATTTCCAAGGGTTGCCGCGAGCTTGTCTGCGCAATCCAGCCGCAGGATGGCATTCCCTTCGCCCTGATCGGCGGTGAAGTCGAACAGATCAAGTGTGCCGCGCATCTTGTCCGTCCCTTCCTTGACCGCGTCATGCCACGGCGTGCCGGCATGTCCGTTGACCCGCTGTTCAAGCCCGGCCAGCACGGCCAAGCGCTTGCGGATCTTGGCCTGATCGCCAAGGGTGACTTCTTCGAGGCGTGCATCCCATTCGCGGACATACCGCGAGAACTGGACCTTGCGGATTTCGTCGAGGCTTGTCTGCAACACGGGATCAAGCCGGCTGCGATGGAATTCAAAGGCGTTCTGGATCTGGAAGTCCAGAAGGGACAGGTCGGTCCTTCTCTTTTGCAGCGTGGCGCTGTTCCTGCGGAGCCAGTCGATCTGCTCTGTCTCGAGGAAGACGGCATCGCGGTAGGCCTTCATGATCCGTGCCAGTCCGGCTTCGCGTTCATTGTTCTGCCAGGTATTCATGCCGTCCGTCCGGGCCTGGGCAATGGTTTGCCGCGAGTCCGGGTTGGCCAGTCGCTGGACGAACCTGTCGGTCTCCTGCTCATAAAGCTGGTAAGCGTTGACCATTTCCTGATCGACGTCCTGATCGGACATCTCCATGATGTTTTCAACGTCGGCATGTTCGATTTTCAGTGCCATCAGTTCCTGAAGCACCATTTCAACGCCCACGTTGCGGGGGACTTCGCCGCCAAGGCGGACGATTTCGGCGGTGCCGCCCTGCCGCTGGAATTCTTCCCAGAGGCGAAGCGATTTGACGACCGGGGCGTAGTATTCGAACTTTCTGTCATCCGAGGCGGTCTCATCCGGCTTGCCATTTTCGAGCTGGGTCGCCGGAAGGACACGCAGCACTTCGGCAAAGCCTGCGTCGCCGCCACGGGTTTGGTATTCCTGCATGAGGGCAGTGAGGGGCGTATCATTGGGGTTCGGAGCCTCGAACATATTCTTGTTCACGAGTCCTATCAGGTACTTCAGCCTTGCCCCGAGATTCATTTTGGCGACTTCGGCATCGACCCGGTTGTCGATCACCCGCGCGAGCGGCAGAAGACGCTGGACTTCGCGTACGGCGGCCGGGTTTTCCATCCGCGTCTTGAGGATGCGGCCCACGAGATCGGGGTTCTTGCGGGCCCAGGCCAGGATACCGTCCTGCGCGATGGCCCATCCCCAGCCAAGCAACTTGAGGTCGTTGTCAAGGTCCGCGGCGATGTTCGAGGTGTTGAGGCCCCTGTACATGCCCATGACCTTATCGGTGATCTGCGCGCCATCCATGCGGCGGTTGGATTCAGCAAGAAGTGTCTGGGCAAGCGCCGGGATGTCATCGGGGGCACAGTCGGCGATGCGTTTGGCACCGAAGGCCAGCAAGTCGAACAGCTGGGCCACCGGGACCGAATTGCCGATCTGTTTGATAAAGCGCACGCGGGCCGCCATGGAATCGATCGCGGCATCGCTGATCATGCCCTGTGCGCCGGGGTGGCGGCGGGCCATGTCGTCGCGCTGCTGTTTCATCTCGCGCACCATGTCGTCGGGGTTCAGCCGGGCAAGGGATTCGATGGCCTCGTCGCTCAGGGGTTCGGCGCAACCAGGGAACTTGCGGGGGTCGGCCATGGCGTTTTCGGGCGGCAAGAGGGCTGCGCGGTTGAGCTGAAGTGCGTCAGGATCGGGCAGGGCCGAACCGTGGTCGATGGGAACAAGCTTGCCCGTGCCGGTTTCGGGATCCTTCTGGACAAGTATGTTGCCGCCGTGGCGGTCAAGGTTGCCGAAGATCATGTCAAAGACGGCGACGCTGTCATAGCTGCTCTTCTGGATGGGAACAGCAGTCCCGCCTCCCATTGAGGCCAGGACAATATCGTCGATGCTGCCGTCAGACGGAGCCAGCCGCTGCATGGAGCCAAGCTGTGGCCCGGCCTTTGGATCCATGTCGCCGCCCAGTTGCGATGAATCGAGATTGGCGAGCGTCGTGGGGCTGACGCCGATGTCAAAGCCTGCGCCGGACAGGAAATCGTCAAGCTTCTTGGCCAGAACCTCTCGCGGGGCGCCCGAGCCCTGGGGGAGGCCTGCAAAAACCGGCGCTTCGCGCGAGCCGGGCTTGAAGATATAGGTCTTTTTCGATTTCGGATCGTCGCCCTGACCGCGGTTGACTTCGGTGCGTTCGATCCACCATGCGCCGCTGGCACCGCCATCGTCTGCATCCTTGCTGGACGGGGCGCGAAAATTGGGTTCGCCCTTGGCGATTGCGCTTTCAAGGAAAAAGAGCTGTGCCTGAAGTTCCGAGGCAAGTTCGGTCTTGCCTTCGTCCCAGGGGGGCGCGCCGAGGCTTTGGTACTGGATCGCCATGCGAGCCATCGAGGCGCGTTTGAGCACCTCGCGCGCCATCTTTTCGCTTTCCTCGTCCCCGGGGAACGGGGGCGTGTCCTTGGGCAGGGCTGGGGCGAATTGCGGGTTGGGGTTCAGCTGGTCGAATTCGGGATCTTCGGAGGTCAGCTTGCGCGGCGGGCCGGGTTTGCGGTTATCGACACCGGCCAAAAGGTCGCGGGCAGCCTTTTCCAGTTCGGCGATGGATTGTTCGTCGACACGTTTGCCGAAGCTGGCCCCGGCCTGCACGAGCTTGAGCAGGTTCGGGTCCTGCTTCATCGCGTCGCGCATTGACGCCGGATCCCTGATCATGCCGGGCGAGAAGGCCGCCTTCTTGATCAGCTCCATCGAGGGGGCGAGGGTGCGGTGCATTTCGGCCTGATCCTGGCGGCTGGTTTCCTGGCGGATCTTGCGGAGCGCGAGGGTCAGGGCGTTGTCGACCAGTTCTTCGGTTCTGCCGATGAAGCGGGTGACCTCGTTGAACTTGCGGTTGCGGAAGTCCATCCGTAGCGACATGAACGCGTTGACCACGTTGTCGGTCACATCGCCGGGCAAGCCCGCGCTCATCACCTTGTCGTAGTTGCGTTCCAGCTGGATGAAACGTTGGCTCAGGTCATCGTTTTCGAGCCCCGCAGTTTGCAGGCGGCTGGCGCGGTTCAGGCCGATTTCAGCCAGTTGGAGCGCCCTGTCCAGGATATCGTCCATCTTCGTCCGGTCGGGTCCGACGATGGCCTGATCCTTGCCCGCGTCCTCGGCCACCTTTCGGTAGCGCGCCATGTAACGTTTCCACGCCTCTTCGTGCTTGGAGGGGTCAAGCTTGTCGATCTGCTGGGCAAGGTTGCGCCAGTCGTCGAGCGAGGGGTAATTCGACAGGGCCGAGGGTTTTGGCGTGTCGCCCGCCGCATTGGCGCGGCGGAGCAGGTCATTGAGCCGGTTCTTGAACTGAGTTTGCGTCAGGCCGTCGATCGTCGTGTCTTCTTCGACCTGTATCAGCACGCGGTTTACCCCGGCAATCAAACCGTCCAACGCGCCTTCGCGGCGGCTGTTCGGGTCGTTTTCCATGCGGCCGACCAGCAGTTCAAGTTGCCCGATCCGGGTCTCGAGCACTTGGCTGTTGTCCCCCGTTTCGTCGGAATGGATCGGGCCGGTTCCAAGACTTTCCTCTGCGCCGTCGATATCGGTGTCTGAGTCAAGTTCGACGCCGCCACCGCGGACCAGAAGCTTGATGGCCATTTCGGCATGCAGAAGGGCGGCCTTCCTGATCGAGGTGGCAAGGCCCTTGGGCGGGGTGTCTGGGAGTTCGAACACATATTTGCTGTTCTCGCCATAGCAGGTGCCGAGAAAGAAAGGGCCCTTCTTGCCCCGCATTTCGAAAGCCTTGGTCATGTGGTCCTTCTTGACCGAAGTCTTGGTCAGGACCAGGCCGGACGAGGGCTTGCCCGGCACAAGGACAAAGTTCCAGGCCCTTTCCCTGGCGACAAGCTTGACCGTCTTGAGCGCCTTGGCCAGATCGCCGCTGCTGCCATCTTCGGTCGCTTGTTCGGACATTCTCGCAAGGCGCGGACCCAGATCCGTTTCGGCGGTCTTGGCCGCCTCGATCATCTTGTCCAGATGGGTGACGATCTTGGGATAGGCTTTCTGAGCCTCTTTCACCTCTTTCGCCTTGACCCGGATCCGCTTGAGCGCCGAGACCATCTGCCCGAGGTCGTCCTTCTTCCTGGCGCTGGCATAATCTTCAAGAATTTCGGAAACGCCGGTCTTTTTGACCTTGCTGTGTTCCTTGAGATTAAGAACCGTTTTCCAGTCTTTTGTCAGAAGGTAGTCGGGCATCAAGCAATCTCCAATGAAGGCGGCACGGACCAGTTGGCCTTGCTGTCGGGGCCGCAAGGCGAGCGGAGCACGCAGGCTTGCCAGACACCGGGGCTGAATGCTCCGGCAGCTGTAAATGCGGCGCAGTTTGCTGGATCGCCCTGTCAGATCAAGGGGGAACTTGGAGCCCCAGATGAAGGGCCAGGTTCGCGACGCGGAAGGGGCGGCATGGAGCCACGTCAACGAAAGGTGACCCGTTGACGGGCCTGACCTTTGGCTGGCCGCAGGGCCGGATCAAGTCGACGATCTGTTCTGACAAGGACCGCTTTTGCGGTGTCCGGGGCAACCGGATGGTGCTGTTCTTGAACGCCGCCAGCCCTATGAGGTCATCGGGCGATGCCGTATGAGGCTGCCCGTCATCGCAGCGCCGGCCGGGCCGGGCCTGATCCGGGGCATTGACGGCGCTGTCGTGATCATCCCGGTGATCCCGGGCTATACGGCCTGGTCCAGTTGGGTCTTTCGCGGCAAGACCGGGACCGGGGGGTGTGAATGGGACCGCCCGCGCCGTTGAGGCAAAGGCTGGTCCGGATGGCGGCCATCTGGG
>JBGSWJ010000213.1:0-6242 GCA_041752495.1 Rhodobacterales bacterium | reverse complement strand
AGCGCCTGTTGCGGGTCGATGGCCGCGAGGGGGAGCGAGCGGGAGCCGAGGCGGAGGCGGCCCGTTTTGGCCTTGCGAGCGCCATAGACGAAGGCGGGGACGGCGTCATAGCCCGAGCCGATGAGGCCGGTGAGACCGAGGATTTCGCCTGAAGCCATGGTCAGGGACACGGGCCCGAGGCCGGGGGCCGACAGGTTTTCGATCACGATCTGCGGTTCGGTGGCGGAGAGCGCCTTGGTTGCCCCGCCATAGGCCGACATGCTGCGCCCGATGATGCGTTCGACAAAGGCGTCGTGCGAGGTTGTCTTGGTGTCGACCGTGTCGATCAGCTTGCCATCGCGCAGGATCGTGGCGCGGTCGGTGATTTCGCGGACCTCGTCCACGTCATGGCTGACAAAGATCACGCTGGCCCCTTCTGCCACGGCGGCGCGGACGAGGGTAAAGAGTTGCTCGACCCCGGCACGGGGGAGGAAGGGGGTGGGTTCGTCAAGGATCAGGACGCCCGGTTCCTTGGATGCGCCGCGCAGATCCTCGACAGCGCGGACGATGGCGAGGAGGGCCTGTTCGACGGGGGAGAGGCGGCCGACCTCGGCCCGGGGATCAAGGGCGAGGTTGTAGCGGGCAAAGACGCGGGCTGCGGCGTCGTATTCGGCGGCCCAGTCGATGCGCCAGTTGGGTTTCGTAGCGAGATCGCCCAGCCGCAGGTTTTCGGTGACGGACAGCGACGGGATCAGGCCCAGATGCTGGTGGACAAAGGCAAGGCCCAGCTTGCGCACAGTGGGGCCGGGGATCGGCAGAGGGGCAAGATGGCCGTAAAGGCGGATTTCTGCGCCGGGTTCGGGTGTGTGGAACCCGGCCAGAACCTTGATCAGCGTGGATTTGCCCGACCCGTTGGAGCCGAGCAGCCCATGCACCTCGCCGCGCCGCACGGTGAGTGCGACGCGGTCGAGCGCCAGCGCGCCGCCGAACCGTTTGGAAAGGTTCGAAACCTGGAGCGCCGGCGTGTCGGTCACTCGATACCCCAGAGCGTCTTGAAGCCCGAGATGAAGGTATCGCCATAGCCGTCGTTGTAGTTGGCCGGGGTGCCTGCGGTCGCCACGTTGGCATCGGTAAAGATGTAGGCGGGCGTGTTGAGGACGGTCACCTTGGGCAGGTCGCAGAGGACGCGCATGTTGGCGTCAACGCCGGCCATGCCGACCCAGCCCAGGCTTTCGCCGACGACCATTTCAACGATGTCGCCATCGCGCATCATGTCGAGCACGAAGGGTGTGCCGTTGTAGGACACGATTTTGGCCGAGGAGCCTGCGATCTGGATCGCGGGGGCGATGAACTGCGCCATGGAGTCATAGACCGGCAGGACGTAGTTGATCGACGGATCGGCCAGAAGCGCGTTCTGCACGGCCGACTGGCCCAGCGTCGCCCAGTCGTTCACGGGGACGTTGATGTAGGTCGATGTGCAGTCCGGGCAGTTTTCCGCAAGGTAGTTGATGATCGCATCGCGGAGCGGCGCGGTCGGCGGAATTTCATCGGGGCCGACGACGAGCGCGTTGACCTTGCCACCCGTCTGGACGATGGCCCAGGCGGCGATGATCTTGCCAAAGGTCACATAGTCGGTGTTGGCAGCACCATCCATGAATTCGGCGGTCGTCTGGGTCGTCGCATCCCAGAGGTGGGTTGCGGTGACCTTGACACCGGCAGCCTGGGCTTCACCGATCTGGGGGGCCAGCATTTCGGCGGGGATGCCGCCTTGCAGGTCGATCAGGTCATAGCCTTCGGCGACGGCGGTGTTCATGCCCTGGATCCACTGGGTGGGGTCCATCTGGGTTTCCCAGGCGCGCAGTTCGAAGCCGACGATTTCGGCGGCCTGCTGCATGCCTGCGCTGATCGCGGCGTTGAAGGGGTTTGCGTTGGTCAGGGGGACGACGAACATCGACTTGTCGGCCATGCAGGCCTTGGCGTCGAACGGGTCGCCGGGGGCCACGAAGGCGGGCAGGGCGGTATACTGGTCGACCAGCGCCTTGGCGGCGTCCATATCGGCCAAAGCGGGGCTGGCGAGGATCGCCAGTGTCGCCGCAGAGACGAGGTATTTCATGGGGTTACTCCCTGTGATTGGTGGATGTTGGACAGATATTCCGCCGCCTCGCTTGTGGTCACGAGGTCGGCGTATTTCGCACTCATGTCGAAAAGGTTGGCCTGATGGGGGCCGTCGGCGCGGTCGCCACAGGCGTCCTTTACGACAAGGGTGATGAAGCCGTGGGACATGCAATCCACGCAGGTGGCGCGGACGCAGCCCGAGGTCGAAAGGCCGCCGAGAAGGACAGTATCGGCACCCATTGCCGTCAGCGTAGCGGCCAGCGAGGTGCCGAAGAAGGCCGAGGGGTATTGTTTGGTCACCATTATCTCGGACGGGAGCCGTTCGAGACCGGCGACATTGTTGCCATGCGGGTTGTCACCGACAAAGCAGGTCAGGACCGGGGCCTTGCGGAAGAAGATGCCGCCATCGGCGCCGCCGGGCGTGTAGCGCACTTCGGTCCAAATGACGGGGGTGTTGGTGGCGCGGGCCGCCTTGACCAGTTCGATGGCATGGTCGCGGGCGCTGGCGCAGCCCTCGCCCCCGAAAAGGGGCGAGGCGGGATCAAAATAGGCCTGCGCAAAGTCGACCATCAGGACGACGGGGCGTTTTCCCCATGTCTGCCGGGCGTGGTAGCCCGCGCGGGCATAGTTCTGATCGAGTGTTTCAGTCATGGTGCCATCAACCGTTCAGCAATGGATGGATCGGTCTGGAGCATCTCGGTCATCCCGCTTGCCAGCATTCGCCGTGCGGTAAGATCGAACGAGCCACAGCTTTGGGCAAGTTCCAGGATCAGCGGTTGCTGCAAGACCGGCGGCTGATCCCGACCAAAGGTGCTGAGCGAAGTGATCGGCGTTTCAGCAAAACTCTCAAACGCGGCTACGAAGGCCTCGACCCCCGCTTCGCCTTGTTCGGCGCGGATGCCGTCCAAGGTGCAGGTGGCGATGGCTGCGAGTTCGTCATCCCAGGCCATGACTGGGAGGACAGGTTCCAGTTCTGGCGCGCGCAGGACATAAAAGGCAAAAAGTCGCTCTTCCATCGCAAGGCTTGCGGCGGCGTAACGATCCAGCAGCGAATCAGCCAACGCTGCGCCCGGCACAAGCAGGGACGCGATCAGGACGAAGCCCCTTGCGCGGCTGCGTCCCGCCTGCGCGGCGTGTCCGGCGGCGTGGTCCTGCCCGGACCGTCCCGCACAAAGGCTGATCCGCGCCAGGGTCATTCGGCAGCGATCCGTTGGCCAAAGAACTGCGGGTCTTTGGGTGGTTCAAAGCCGGTTTCCTTTTTGGCGCGGGCCTTGAGTTCCTTGAGGTTTTCAAAGCCACGGTCAAAGAGGGCGGTCTTGCCGCGCTTGTCGGCCATCTCCGCGCGGAGCTTGTCCGTCGCGCGCTGATCGACTGTCGTGCCGTCGGTCACGACGCCATAGCGGCGGGCCCCTGCAACGGTGACAAGTCCGCGTTCCACATCGGCCAAGACCTTTTCAACCGGACGCTTGAGCGGGTCGCCCCAGCCGCCGCCACCCCAGGTGTTGAAGTGGAGGATGTCGCCCGGCTGAACCTGGATGCGGTCGCATTTGGACGGGATGTTTTCCGTCGTCCCGTTCTTGCGCACCAGCGTCTTGGTCGACCGCAGGCCGGGTTCACCGCCGTTGACGCCCCAGGGATAGGTGAGCCAGCGGTCGTCGTGGATCGAGATTTCGCCGGCTTCCAGCATCTCGTAGGCGATGTTGATGCCGTTGCCGCCGCGATGCAGGCCCGCGCCGCCCGAGTCCGGGATGGTCGCATAGGTGCGGATGCGGAGGGGGAAATAAGCCTCCAAGAATTCGTTGGGGACGTTGGTGAAGGCGGGCCACATAGAGTGGCCGTCGGGGCCGTCACCGACAGGCCGGCCGGGGACGCCGCCGAAGCCGATCTGGAAGAGCTGGAACCATTTCCCTTCCTTGTCAAAGCCCGAATACATGAAGTGCGGGCTGTCCGAGAAACCGGCGGCGTTGAGCGCGTCGGGGGCACCCTGACCGAGGAGACCGCCCATGAGGTCGAAGATCCGGCCGAGCATGTGGGTCCGGCAGGAGAGGGCGGCGGGTTTTTTCGGTTTCAGGATGCATCCTGCGGGGATGCGGACGTCGACGAGGTCATAGAAGCCGTCGTTGAACAGGATCTGCGGGTCGAAGAGGTTGATCGTGAAGGCCCCGAAGAACATCTTGAACATCTCTTCGTTCAACAGGAAGTTGATCGAGGAGAGCGACTGCGGATCGGACCCGTTGAAGTCGAAGATGGCCACGTCGCCTTCGCGCCAGAGGGTGCAGGCGATCTTGAATGGGCCGTTGCCCTGACCGTCATCGTCGATCCAGTCGTGGAACTGGCTGGCCTTTTCTTTGCCTTCGGGGATGAAAAGCTTGATGATCGCACCCATCGCGACCTTGTTGCGGTCGAGCATGTCCCACATGGCCGAGATATAGGTATCCACGCCGAAACGCTGGATATTTTCGCGCACACGGCGTTCGGCCAAGCGGAGCGAGGCGATGATGGCGAGGAAGTCGGACTTGTTCCATTCCGGCATCCGGGTGTTGGCCAGAAGGATGTTGAACAGTTCTTCGTTCAACTGGCCGTTCTTGTAGATTTTGGAGGGCGGGATGATCAGCCCTTCTTCGTAGATCATCTTGGCATCGGTCGGCAGAGACCCCGGCACCTTGCCGCCCACATCGGTCATGTGGCCGAACATGGCTGACCACGACACAAGGCGGCCGTCATGGAAGATCGGCATCATCAGAAGCCAGTCGTTCAGGTGGCTGACCGCGCCGCCGCAGGAATAGGGGTCGTTGGTGAGGAAGATGTCGCCATCCTCGATCGTGCCCTGATAGCCCTGCATGAAGCCGTAGAGGAAGGAGCCGAACTGGCCCACGACCATCTTGCCTTCCTGATTGGCGATCATGGGGAAGGCGTCATGCTGTTCGCGGATACCCGGCGACATCGCGGTGCGGAAGAGGACCGCGTCCATTTCGGCGCGCGCGTTGCGCAGCGCGTTTTCCACAATGTCGAGCGTGATCGGATCGACCTTGACCCGGGTGAAGGGGGTGGCGTTGGTCTGGATGATCTTTGCGGGCATATCAGAGGGCCTTTCCGACAAGCGGGGCGTGGATGGAGAGTCCCGGGGCTTTGCCCCGGACCCCAGGATATTTGGGACCAGAAGAAGCAGGGGACCTGTTCATTTGGTCACCGGGCCTTCTCGTGGCCTTCGGGCCAGATGAGGATGTTGCCGACCTTGTCCACGATGCCGACATGGCCGGGCAGGATCAGGGCGGTGGCGTCCATTTCCGTCACGATGGCCGGGCCGTGGATGCGGTTGCCGGATTTGAGTTTCGAGCGGTCATAGATGTTGGCGTCGTGCCATTTTCCATCCGCATAGACGCGGGTGGCGTGCATGACAGCGGCGCTGCTGTCTTGGCCGCCCTGACCGTAGTCGCGGCCGATGAAGGGCTTTTCCTGACCCTGCACGACGGCGCGGAGGCCAACGAGTTCATGTGCTGCGTCGAGGGCGAAGGTGAAGAGCTGTTCGTGTTCGCGGTCAAAGCTGTGGGCGATGCCCGCGATGCCGCCACGGTTGAATTCATCCGGGGTGACGTCGATGGTAAGCTTCATGCCCTGACCCTGATACCGGATGTCGATCTGGTACATCGTTTCCTGTTCAGACCGGGGGACCCCTTCGTCTTCGAGATCGCCCGAGGCGCGGTCGGCCAGATCGCGGAGCATGCCGCCGACTTCACGGTCAGAGGTGTTGGCGGTGGTGGTGACGAAGGTCTTGGACGCCTCGTTGCGCAGGCGCGTGGTGGCGTCGCCATAGGCGCAGAGCACGCCGGGGCCGGGAGGAACAATGGAGGGCCAGGAGTTGATCAGTTTTGAGAGCGCATTGCCATGCAACGGGCCCGCGCCGCCGAAGCCGATAAGGGCGAAGTCGCGGGGGTCGTAGCCCTGTTCGACCGAGACGAGGCGGAGCGCGCCGCACATGTTTTCGTTCACGATGGCGACGATGCCTTCGGCGGCATCTTCGAGTGATTTGCCAAGGGCGTCGGCAATCTTTTGCACGGCCCGCACGGCGAGGTCGCGGCGGATGACCATATCGCCGCCAAGTTTCGCGTCGGACGGCAGGTAGCCGAGGACCACGTTGGCATCGGTCA
>JBGSWJ010000212.1:0-2115 GCA_041752495.1 Rhodobacterales bacterium | reverse complement strand
CTGTTGGGCCTTGATCTGGCTGCGGCGCGCGAGGTCGCGGCCGAAGCTGCGCAGGGCCAGGTCTGTGACGCGGCCAATGATAATGATCCGGCGCAGGTGGTCGTTTCGGGCGACAAGGCGGCGGTCGAGCGGGCACTGGATATTGCAAAGGCCAGGGGAGCCAAGCGGGCTTTGTTGCTGCCGGTCAGTGCGCCATTCCATTCGAGCTTGATGGCGCCTGCGGCGGCTGTGATGGCGGAGGCCTTGGCGGGCGTAGAGATGAAATCCCCGGTCGTGCCTCTGGTGGCCAATGTACGGGCCGAGGCGGTAAGCGATCCGGTAGCAATCAAGGCATTGCTGGTGGAGCAGGTGACGGGTTCGGTGCGGTGGCGTGAATCGGTCCTGTGGATGGCCGGGCAGGGCGTGACCGATATCTGGGAGATCGGATCGGGCAAGGCCCTGTGCGGGATGATCCGCCGGATCGCCAAGGAAATCTCGACGCTGAACATCGGAACGCCGGACGAGGTTGTGGCGGCGGCCGCCACGACGCGGTGACGGGCCGCGGAGGGGGCGCTGCCCCCGCTCTGCCTGTGGCAGAGCCCCCCGGGATATTTGGAACCAGAAGAAGGACCGAAGGCATGTTTGATCTGACGGGAAAGACGGCGCTGATCACGGGCGCTTCGGGGGGAATCGGGGGCGCGATCGCCAAGGCGCTGCATGGGGCCGGGGCGACGGTGGCGCTGTCGGGGACGCGGGTCGAGCCGTTGCAGGCGCTGGCGGCGGAACTGGGTGATCGGGTGCATGTGCTTCCCTGCAACCTGTCGGATGCGGAGGCGGTGAATGCCTTGCCGAAGCAGGCCACCGAAGCGATGGGATCGGTCGACATTCTGGTGAACAACGCCGGGATCACGAAGGACAACCTGTTCATGCGCATGTCGGACGAGGACTGGGCCAGCGTGATCGAGGTGAACCTGACGTCGACCATGCGGCTGTGCAAGGGCGTGGTCCGGGGCATGATGAAGGCGCGCTGGGGGCGGATCATCAATATCTCTTCCGTCGTCGGGACGACGGGGAATCCGGGGCAGGCGAATTATGCGGCGAGCAAGGCCGGGATGGTGGGGATGTCGAAGTCCATCGCCTATGAGGTCGCCTCGCGCGGGATCACGGTGAACTGTGTGGCGCCGGGGTTCATCACGACGGCGATGACGGACAAGCTGAACGAGGAGCAGAAGGCGGGCATCCTGACGCAGGTGCCTGCGGGCCGCATGGGCGAGGCAGAGGAGATCGCGGCGGCGGTGCTTTACCTTGCTTCGCCTGAGGCGGGATATGTGACAGGTGCCACGCTGCATGTGAATGGCGGAATGGCGATGATCTGAGGTGGCGGGACTGGACGGGTGCCCGCTGCAGGAAGGTCACTGGCGGGGCGTTCGGGCTGGGAAACCGTTTGCCTTGGGCCTAAACTCTGCTATGAGCGCCTCCAGATTTGCCGGGGGTTGCTTTCGGGCAACGGACGGTTTGTCCTGTTGACAGGGCAGTTGAGCCGCCCCTCGGGGCATGCGAGAAAAGTGGGCAGAGAGCCCGGAAAGACATGAGGACAGGACATGAGCGACGTCGCAGACCGCGTGCGCAAGATCGTTGTGGAACACCTTGGGGTGGAAGATGACAAGGTGACCGAGAACGCCTCGTTCATCGATGACCTTGGTGCCGACAGCCTAGACACGGTCGAACTGGTGATGGCTTTCGAGGAAGAGTTCGGGATCGAGATCCCCGATGACGCCGCCGAAACGATCCAGACCTTTGGTGATGCGGTCAAGTTCATCTCGGAAGCCCAGTAAGCGGCTATCGACAAGATTTGAGACGGAACGGCGCCCCATAGCGGGCGCCGTTTTCGTTTGGCCGGTCCTGCGGCTGTCAGAGAGCCCGGAAGCGGGGTTGATGCCAGTTCTGGGCGGGGACGATCAGAGCCTCGTGCAGTGCCCAGACAAGCGCATCGACGCGGTCGGGTGAACCGGTGCCGAGAAAACCCTGCACGGTCATCTGGCCCATCTGGTCTTCAAGCAGGGCAAGGCCGCGGGCGTGGTGGACGCGGCCCTGTTCGTAGAGCGCCGCAACCGGTTCGGCCCGGATCGCCTTGCC
>JBGSWJ010000211.1:0-2763 GCA_041752495.1 Rhodobacterales bacterium | reverse complement strand
GGTGTGTTGCGGTTCTGGCTGACCTGGGCGGTCAGCGGCGCAGTGCGGCGCGGGCAAGGCCGTAGGCGGCAAGGGTCATGGCGACGCTGAACACGGCATAGGTCGCAAAGCCCACGCGGATGCCCCAGGCATCGGCCAGCGCCGACATGAGGAAGGGGAACACGAAGGCACCGATCCCGCCCCCGGTTGCAGCAAAGCCGATGGCCTGGCTTTGCGCATGGGGAAAGCAGTTGCCCAGTAGGGTGATGACGATCGGGTAGAAGATCGACGATCCCAGCCCCGCCAGAAGCACCATGACCATTGCGACGGGCTGGGTGAAGGCCCCGATGGGCGCGAAGCCAAGAATGCTGAGCATGGCGATGGTCAGGGTGGCCAGCAGCGAAAATCCAACAAGAATAAGATCTTGCCGTGCGCCGTGGTAGAGGAGCGGGACGCCGAACCGGCCGGCCAGAAGCCCGGCCCAGAAGAGCGACACCAGAAGCGCACTTTGCGCCGGGGGGTAGTCGAAGACGGCAACAAAGTATTCGGCCAGCCAGTTCGACACACCGATTTCGACGCCGACATAAAGGAACAGTGCAAGGAAGGAGAGGTAGTAGGCGGGATGGGCGGTCAGACGCTGGGACGTTTCGCCTTCTTCCGGCGCGGGGGCGTCGGGGGGCAGGCGCATGGGCAGGAGGAGGAACAGGACGAACAGCGCGAGGAACACCGCCGACATGATGTGATAGACCGCGACCCAGTCGAGTTCAGCGCGCAGGAGTGCGGCAAGTGTGAGCGGGCCGATGATGGCACCGATGGCAAAGGCCCCGTGCATGAGGTTCATGGGCCGCCCGGTTTTCGCGGTATCAATCCGCAGGGTTGTCCAGTTCACGGTGATTTCGACAAAGCCCTGCCCGATCCCGATCAGTGCGGCCAGAAGGATGTTGGTGAGCGGATCGGCGGTAGAGCCGAAGAACATGAGGCCGAGGGCTGCAATCAACAGGCCGACAAGAATCGTCCGTTTCGGCCCGAGATAGCGGATCGCGTAGCCGCCGACGAAGGTGAAGCTGAAATAGGCGATGGCATTGGCGGCAAGGACAAGCCCGGCGACAAAATAGCTCCACCCGAAGCTGGCGAGGATCTTGGGCAGGGCGGCGCCGATGATCGTCATCGACATGCCGAAAATGGTGAAGACGCCAAAGAGGGCCAGGAACAGGACACGGTAACGGGGATCGACAATCGGCATGGGACGGACGGCTTTCAGGAAAGGGACGGGCGCGGCGCGTGACCGACCATGACCGGGCCGAACGGCAACCGGAAGCCCGGAAAGCTGGGCGGGCGGAGATGCACGATTTGGCATGACGCCCCCGCCACAGGGCCTATGATCCGTTCCGAAGGCCGGGCCGACCGGCGCGACGAGATCAAGGTGAGGGGCAGATGAAACGCAAGCAGCTGGGCCAGTCGGGCCTGTGGGTGTCAGAGCTTTGTCTGGGGTGCATGACGTTTGGCGAACCGCTGCGGGGCGACCATCCCTGGACCCTACCCGAAGACCAGTCGCGCCCGCTGATCCGTGCGGCATGGGAGGCGGGGATCGACTTTTTCGATACGGCCAATGTCTATTCCGACGGGTCGTCCGAGGAAATCCTGGGCAATTGCCTGTGGGACCTTGCCCCCCGCGAGGAAATCATCCTGGCCACCAAGGTGCATGGCGATGTGCGGCCTGAACGGCAGGGCCTGTCGCGGCGGCTGATCATGCAGCAGATCGATGCGTCGCTGAAACGGCTGCGGACGGATCATGTCGATCTTTACCAGATCCACCGCTGGGATCCGAATACGCCCATCGAAGAGACGATGGAGGCGCTGCATGATGTCGTGAAGGCCGGGAAGGCGCGGTATATCGGGGCGTCTTCCATGTATGCCTGGCAGTTTGCCAAGGCACAGGAGGTGGCGCGGGCCAATGGCTGGACCCGGTTCGTTTCGATGCAGAACCAGATCAACCTGATCTACCGCGAAGAAGAGCGCGAGATGATTCCGCTGTGCCAGGATCAGGGGGTCGGGCTGATCCCGTGGTCGCCCATCGCGCGGGGGCGGCTGGCGCGGCAAGCGGGGACGGTAACGGTGCGGGGCGATCTGGATCAGTATCAGAAGCTTCTGTATTCGCGGTCCGAAGCTGCGGACAATGCTGTCATCGCTGCGGTCGAAACTGTGGCGCGCGAGATAGGGCGGCCGATGGCGCAGGTGGCACTGGCCTGGGTCCGGCAGAAGCCGGGAGTCACCGCGCCGATCATCGGGGCGTCCAGTGCAGGCCAGTTTGCAGAGGCGGTGGCGGGCCTTGATCTTGTCCTGTCGGCGGAACAGATCGCGGCGCTTGAGGCGCCCTATGCGCCCCATGCGATTGCAGGGTTCTGACGTGCCTTACCTTTGCTGAACGGGAGTTTGCATGACCGGATTGACGACGCCCTATGCCCTGCGGTCCCTGTCGCTGCGCAACAGGATGGCCGTGTCGCCCATGTGCCAGTATTCGCTGCAACAGGGCGTGACGGGGGATTATCACCTTGTCCATCTGGGGCGGTTCGCGCTGGGCGGTTTCGGCCTTGTCATCGTGGAGGCGACCGGCATCACGCCAGAGGGGCGGATCACCTATGGCTGCCCTGGTCTTTGGGAGGATGGCCAGACACCCGGACTGCGGCGGATCACGTCGTTTCTACAGGGCTATGGCGCGGCGGCGGGGATCCAGTTGGCCCATGCGGGGCGCAAGGCGTCGACCCTGCCGCCCTGGCTGATCGG
>JBGSWJ010000210.1:0-5659 GCA_041752495.1 Rhodobacterales bacterium | reverse complement strand
CTGGGGCTGGTGGCGATCTTGCTGATCGGGCTGTCGACGGCGGCGATGATCACGCTGGCCGCGCAGGCGGCGCTGGCGGCCAATGCGCAGGTGATCCGGGTTCTGCGGCTGGTGGGGGCGCGGGATATCTATATCGCCCGGGCCTTTGTGCGGCGGTTCACACTGCGGGCGCTGACCGGGGCGGCGGTGGGGACGGCGGTCGGGATGGCGGCGATCTGGTTCCTGCCCAGCGCGGACGAGGCGGGGAGTTTCCTGACCGGCCTGGGCTTTCACGGTCTGCACTGGCTGTGGCCGCTGGCGATTCCGCCGCTGGCGGCTGTTGTGGCCTTTATCGCGACGCGAGGTGCCGCGCTGCGCAGTCTGAGGGAACAGTCATGATGTTTGCGATTCAATGGCTGCGGTCCCTGATCTTTGTGGGGCAGATGTATGTGATGATGCTGCCCATCGCGATCATCTATGCGCCCTGGGCGATCATCAGTCGCGACGGGGCCTTTGCCGCCTGTCACGCCTATTGCCGCTGGGTGCGTTGGACGGCGCGGTGGATGGTGGGACTGCGGACCGAAGTGCGGGGCGAGCCGCCCACGGATGAGGTGCTGATCGCGGCCAAGCACCAGTCGTTCCTTGATATCATCATGATCTATGCCTCGGTCCCGCGCGGCAAGTTCATCATGAAGAAGGAACTGAAGTGGGCGCCGCTTCTGGGCCAGTATGCGCTCCGGATCGGGTGCATTCCGGTAGACCGGGGCAAGCGGGGGTTGGCGATCAAGAAGATGGTGGCCGATGTGGCGGCGGGGCGGGCGGTGGCCGGGCAGCTGATCATCTTTCCGCAGGGCACGCGGATCGCGCCGGGGGTGAAGGCCCCCTACAAGATCGGCAGCGCGGTGCTGTATCAGGAGTTGGGGCAGGACTGCGTGCCGGTGGCCTGCAATGTGGGCGTGTTCTGGGGACGGCGAGGCATCTACCGTCAGCCGGGGCTGGCGGTGGTGGAGTTTCTTCCAAGGATTCCCACGGGGTTGCCCTTGCCCGAATACAATGCGCGGCTGGAAAGTGCGATTGAAACGGCGTCGGACAGGCTGATGGCCGAGGCGGGCTTTGTCGCCGCCTGAGAGGGGGACGTGCAATGGCGACCGACAAGGATTTTGCCGATCATGTGGCCGGGCTTGTTTCGGGCATTTCGCTGCGGCGGATGTTCGGGGAATACGGTGTCTTTGTGGGCGAAAAGATGGTGGGCGTTCTGTGTGACAACCAGTTGTTCCTCAAACCCACACCGGGGGCGCTGGCGGCCTTGGGCGATGTGGAACTGGTGTCGCCCTTTCCCCGGGCGAAGCCCTATGCGCTGATCGACGACATGCATGAGGATGGGGCGGGGTTGAGCCGGATCGTCGCGGGCATTGCCGAGGAATTGCCGGAACCGAAACCGAAGAAGCCACGGAAGGGCAAGGCATGAGCGGGTTCGAGATACGCGATGTGGCTGAGCTTGAGGCGCTGTATGGCCAGCCCGGCGAGGCTTCGGTCATCAAGGTCACGGACCGGCTGACGCAGGAATACCGGCGCTGGATCGCGGTGTCGCGGTTTTGTGTGCTGACGACTGTCGGGCCGGAGGGGACGGATGGCAGCCCGCGGGGCGATGACGGGCCGGTGGTGCGCATACAGGATGACCGGACGCTCCTGATGCCGGACTGGCGCGGGAATAACCGGATGGACAGTTTGCGCAATATCGTGCGCGACGGGCGGGTGAGCCTGATGTTCATGGTGCCGGGTTCGGCCAATGTGATGCGGGTAAACGGGCGGGCCGTCGTGACGGTCGATCCCGATATGCTGGCTTCGTTCGAGCGGGACGGGGCAAGGCCGCGGTCTGTGGTCGTCGTGTCGATTGCTGAGGTCTATTCGCAATGTGCGCGGGCTTTGCTCCGGTCGGGGCTGTGGGCGGCGGGGGATGAGAGTGCCGGGCTGCCGACGGTGGGCGAGATGCTGGCGGGGGTCAAGGCGGGGTTTGACGGGCGGACCTATGATGCGGAATGGCCGGGGCGGGCGGCCGGGACGATGTGGTGAAGGGGACGCTCGTCGGCGCGATGTGCGACCTCGCTTATTGGTGGGATCGTGGGGGTGTGATTTTGTGGCCTGTGGCGCACTTCCGGGCGTTGCGCGAACCGGGTTTTGCGGGGGATGCGGGGGGTGTCCTGGGGTATGGGGTGCAGGGTGTTGATATTGAAGGGTTTATTCGGTCTGTAGCCTGTCGGTATCGCGTCGGTATTACGTCGGTATTGCGTCGGTATTTTTTGCGCGGTGGTTCAGGGATCTGTTTACCTTTGGGGATCATGCGCCGTGAAGGGTGTGAAACGGCTTAACCCACCGTGCGGCCCCAGTCGGCCGCCTGCATTTCCTTGAGGCGGCTGGCGGTGCGTTCAAATTCAAAGCTGCCCTCGCCTTCGACATAGAGCATGTCGGGCCGCGCGGCGGCCGAACAGATCAGGCGGACCTTCCCCTCATACAGCGCGTCGATCAGCGTGACAAAGCGACGGGCCTGATTGAAGTTTTCGGAGGAAAGCTGGGGAATGTCGTCAACGATCAGAACTCGGGCGGCTTGTGCCAGGGCAAGGTAATCGGCGGGGCCGAGGGGGCGGCCACACAGGTCGTAAAAGCTGGCCCTCGCGACGCCGTTGTGGAAGGCCGGGATTTCGACGTCGCGGCCGTGGACGCGCAGGACAAGGGGATGCGCCTGTCCGTGGCTGAGGGCGGTCCAGATGCGGTCAACCTCGGCCCGGGAGGCGGGATTGATGGGCGTGAAGTAGGTCTGGGCCCCGGTCAAGCGGCCTTCACGGTGGTCGGTGGGGCTGGAGAGTTCCACCACCTCGAGATGGTCCTTGAGGATCTGGATGAAGGGCAGGAACAGGGCGCGGTTCAGCCCGTCCTTGTAAAGATCATCGGGCGGGCGGTTGGAGGTGGTCACGATGGTGACGCCGGCGGCGAAGAGGCGTTCGAACAGGCGGCCCACGATCATCGCATCGGCGATGTCGGTGATCTGCATTTCGTCAAAGGCAAGGAAGCGGACCTGATCGGCGATGATGTCGGCCACGGGGGCAATGGCATCGTCCACGCCGCGGGCGCGGGCCTTGTTCATTTCGGCCTGGGTCCATTGCATGAAGGCGTGAAAGTGACGCCGCCATTTCGGGACTTCGATGGTTTCGGTCAGCAGGTCCATCAGCATGGATTTGCCGCGTCCGACACCGCCCCAGAGGTAGAGGCCCCGCACCGGTTCGGCCTTGCGGAAGAAGCCGCGGCGGACGGGGTGGGCAACCTCGGTCCTGACGCGTTCGAGCAGGGGCAGCACGGCCGCCTGCGCCGGATCGGGGTGGAGCGTGCCGCTGGCGATCCGGGCGGCGTAGAGATCGGGGATCGTGGTCATGGAAAAGGCATAACCTGCCGTTTCCGGTTGGGAAAGGCGACGTTGGTGCGGGGGATCACACGGCGTGATGGCGTGGTGCACAGATGACGAATTGACAGGTTGTCGCAGCATGGGACAGATGCGGCCATGTCGACGCGCCCTGCCCCCCTTGTCACGCCGGTCCTGATTGCGGGCTGTGTCATCCTGATGATCGGCTTTGCGATCCGGGGCGCCTTTGGCGTGTTCCAGATCCCGATTGCCGAGAAGTTCGGCTGGCCCCGGGCCGAATTCAGCCTGGCCATTGCGATCCAGAACCTGGCCTGGGGGATCGGGCAGCCGTTCTTTGGCGCGATTGCCGAGAAGATCGGCGACCGGAAGGCGATTGTGGCCGGGGTGCTGCTGTATGCGGCGGGGCTGATCCTGTCGACCTTTGCGACGACGCCGGGGGCGATGCAGGCGCTTGAGGTGCTGGTGGGGTTCGGCATTGCCGGGGCGGGGTTTGGCGTCGTTTTGGCCGTGGTGGGCCGCGCGTCGAGCCCCGAGAACCGGAGCATGTCGCTGGCTGTGGCGACGGCGGCGGGGTCGGCGGGGCAGGTGTTCGGTCCGCCTTTGGCCGAGTATCTGCTGACGTTCATGGCGTGGCAGTCGGTGTTCATTGTCTTTGCGGTGATGATGCTGTGCACGCTGTTCGCCCTGCCCTTTATGAAAAGCCCGGCGGCGGCGTCGAAAGGGGAGTTGCAGGCGTCGATGGGGACGGTCCTGAAGGGGGCGTTCCGGGACCCGTCCTATACGTTCATCTTTCTGGGCTTTTTTTCCTGCGGCTATCAGCTTGGGTTTTTCACCGCGCATTTCCCGGCCTTCGTGACCGAGATGTGCGGGCCGATCCTGCCGGGATCGGTGCTGCACGGGATGGGGATCACGACGACGAGTGCGCTGGGCGCGATTGCGATTTCGGTGATCGGGCTGGCCAATATCGCGGGCACGCTGACGGCAGGGTGGGCTGGCAAGCATTTTCCGAAGAAGTATCTGTTGTCGGGGATCTATACCGGGCGGACTCTGATCTGTGTCTGGTTCATCCTGTTGCCGATGACCCCGTTCACCGTGCTGGTGTTTTCGGCGGTGATGGGGAGCCTGTGGCTGGCCACCGTGCCGCTGACCTCGGGCCTTGTCGCGCATCTGTATGGGGTGCGGTATATGGGGACGCTGTATGGGATCGTGTTCATGAGCCATCAGATCGGGGCGTTTCTGGGGGTCTGGCTGGGCGGGCGGCTTTTTGATGCCTACGGGAGCTATACCATTGTCTGGTGGATCGGCATCGGGATCGGGGCGTTTTCGGCGCTGATCCATTTGCCGATCCGGGAGTCGCGCGGGCCTGTGGCGATCGCGGCCTGACTTGGGTCCGGCGGCAAATTCCTTCGAAGGAATTTGCCAATTTTCTGGGAAGAAAATTGGTGGGGCGAAACCGTCACGGGATGTCGCATGTGACGCAGGTCTGTGATTGACTGGCGCGTAGGACGCAGGTCAGGAGGTGACGCATGTCCCGTTTTCTTGACGATATCGCGGCCCGGCTGACGGACATCCGTGGCGAGGGCCTGTGGAAGACCGAGCGTGAAATCACCGGGCCGCAGGGGGCGCGGGTGGATGTGGCGGGGCGCGAGGTGATCAACCTGTGTGCCAACAACTATCTGGGGCTGGCGGATCATCCCGCGCTGATCGCGGCGGCGAAGGCGGCGATGGATGAGCATGGCTACGGTATGGCGTCGGTGCGGTTCATCTGCGGGACGCAGGATCTGCACCGGGAGTTGGAGCGGCGGCTGGCGGCGTTTCTGGAGCAGGATGACGCGATCCTGTTCGCGGCCTGTTTCGATGCCAATGGCGCGCTGTTCGAGCCGCTGTTGGGCGAGGAAGACGCTGTCATTTCGGATTCGCTGAACCATGCGTCGATTATTGACGGCATCCGGCTGTGCAAGGCGAAGCGGTTCCGGTTTGCCAATTCGGACATGGACGATCTGGAGACTCAGCTGAAGGCTGCGCGGGCCGGGGGTGCGCGGCATGTGATGATCGCGACGGATGGCGTGTTTTCGATGGACGGGTATCTGGCAAACTTGCGTGAAATCCGGGCGTTGGCGGATCGGTATGACGCGCTGATCATGGTGGATGATTGCCACGCGACGGGGTTCATGGGGCCCAAGGGCAAGGGGACGCCGGCCCATGCCGGGGTGCGGGCCGATGTGATGACGGGGACGCTGGGCAAGGCGTTGGGCGGGGCCATTG
>JBGSWJ010000209.1:0-2788 GCA_041752495.1 Rhodobacterales bacterium | reverse complement strand
CATCACGAGGCAGCGGCTGCCGTGACCGGCGCCCTGCGGTCAGCGCTGGCCTGAGACGGCAAAAGGCCCGCCGGTGTGGCGGGCCTTTGTAACTGACCGGGGTGCCGGATCAGAGCTTGCTGGTCAGTTCCGGGACGACGGCGAACAGATCGCCGACAAGGCCGAAATCCGCGACCTGAAATATCGGGGCTTCTTCGTCCTTGTTGATCGCGACAATGATCTTGGAATCCTTCATCCCCGCCAGATGCTGGATCGCGCCTGAAATCCCGACCGCAACGTAAAGGTCCGGCGCCACGACCTTGCCCGTCTGGCCGACCTGCCAGTCGTTCGGGGCATAGCCCGAATCGACCGCCGCGCGCGACGCGCCGACAGCAGCGCCAAGCTTGTCGGCCAACCCTTCGATGATCGCAAAGTCTTCTTTCGACCCAACGCCACGCCCGCCCGAAACGACAATCCCGGCCGAGGTGAGTTCGGGGCGGTCAGAGGCCGCGACCTTGTCCTCGACCCATTCCGACAGGCCGGGGTTGGGGGTGGAGGCGATGTTTTCGACCGGGGCCGCGTTGCCCGCGGCGGCGGCATCGAAACCGGCGGTGCGGATCGTCAGAACCTTGGTCTTGTCCGAGGATTTGACCGTCTGGATCGCGTTCCCGGCATAGATCGGGCGCTCGAACGTGTCGGCATCGATCACAGCCGTCACATCGGACACGATCATCACATCCAGCAGCGCCGCAACGCGGGGCAGGATGTTCTTGGCGTCCGAAGTCGCCGCAGCGGTGATATGCGAATACCCACCAGCCAGCGACACGACCAGACCGGCGACAGATTCAGCCATCGCGTGGCAATAGGAATGATCCCCGGCGAACAGCACCTTGGACACACCTGTCAGCGTTGCGGCGGTGGCCGCAGCGCCTTCGCCGCCCGTGCCTGCAACCAGCACCGTCACCGGGCCAAGCGGGGCCACGGCGGTCAGGGCCTTGGCCACGGAATCGGTGGCCAGCTGGCCCATCACCACGTCTGCGAGAAGAAGAACAGCCATCAGATCGCCCCCACTTCCTTGAGTTTCGCCACCAGTTCATCGACCGTCTTGACCTTGATCCCGGCCTTGCGTGTCGCGGGTTCGGTCGTCTTGACCACGCTCAGGCGCGGGGTCACGTCCACGCCGTAGTCAGCCGGCGTCTTTTCATCGAGCTGTTTCTTCTTGGCCTTCATGATGTTGGGCAGCGATGCATAGCGCGGCTCGTTCATGCGCAGGTCCACTGTCACAATGGCGGGCATCTTGACCTTGATCGACTGGAGGCCGCCGTCAACTTCGCGCGTCACGGTCGCATGATCCCCGTCGACCGACAGTTCCGAGGCAAAGGTCGCCTGCGACCAACCCAGAAGCGCGGCCAGCATCTGGCCGGTGGCGTTCATGTCATTGTCGATAGCCTGCTTGCCGCACAGGACAAGGCCCGGCTGTTCGGCATCCACGATCCCCTTGAGGATCTTGGCCACGGCCAGCGGTTCGATATCCTGATGCACGTCTTCGGACGCGATGACGAGGATGGCGCGGTCGGCCCCCATGGCCAAAGCGGTGCGGAGCGTTTCCTGCGCCTGACGGACGCCGATGGACACGGCGATGACTTCAGTGGCCTTTCCGGCCTCTTTCAGGCGGATCGCCTCTTCGACGGCGATTTCGTCGAAAGGGTTCATCGACATTTTCACGTTGGCAAGATCGACACCCGAGCCATCCGCCTTCACGCGGACTTTCACGTTATAGTCGATCACGCGCTTGACCGGCACGAGAACCTTCATCGGCACATCTCCCACGGAATGGATATGGGGTGCGTGTTACCGTGCCGGGGCGGTCTGTGACAGTGCAAAATCGACGCGGCAGCGTCCACAGACGCCACGTTTTGTCGCATTAGCGTCAGGGGCCGGCGTTACTTCTTCTTCGTTCCCTTGGACGCGGGGGCTTTGGTCGTGCCCTGGATCGTGACGGTCGGGCTGGGGTTCGGGGTCTTGGTGGCGTCCTTGGCCATGCTGGAACCTTTCCTGTCCGGGTTGGTCAGGCCAAGGTTAGCATGGCCACGGAACGGCGCAAAAGGTTACGACACGCGCAGCACGATCTTGCCGATATGGGCGCTCGATTCCATCCGGGCATGGGCAAGGGCCGCGTCTTCAAAAGCGAATTCCTGATCCATCACAGGAGCGACGGTCCCTGCGGCCAATAGCGGCCAGACATGCGCGCGCAAATCGTCCGCGATACGGGCCTTTGCCAGATCCGACTGCGGGCGCAGCGTTGAACCGGTAAAAGTCAGGCGGCGCATCATCAGCGTGGACAGGTTCAGCTCCACCTTCGGCCCCTGCAGAAACGCGATCTGCACAAGGCGGCCATCGTCGGCCAGCGCCGACAGGTTGCGGGCGATATACGGGCCGCCGACCATATCAAGGATCAGGTCGGCCCCGCCTTCGGCCTTCAGCACGGTCACGAAATCCTCGGTCCGATAGTTGATCGCTTTCTCAGCTCCCAGCACCACACAGGCGGCGCATTTTGCGTCATCCCCGGCGGTCGCAAATACCCGGGCACCAAAGGCGCGGGCCATCTGGATCGCCGTTGTGCCGATCCCAGACGATCCGCCATGGACAAGGAAACGCTCGCCCCCCTTCAACCCACCGCGCATGAAGACATTGGACCAGACGGTGAAGAACGTCTCGGGCAAGCAGGCCGCCCGCTTCAGGTCCATCCCCGCAGGCACAGGCAGGCAGTGGGCGGCGGGTGTCACCACATACTCGGCATAACCACCGC
>JBGSWJ010000208.1:0-21689 GCA_041752495.1 Rhodobacterales bacterium | reverse complement strand
TGTTGCGGGCGCGCAGGGCCGCGCGGATCGAGGCGAGGAGGAGGTCGGGGGCGATATCCTTGTCAAGCACATCGTCGGCCCCGGCGCGGAGGGCAGCGATCCGGTCAGATCCGTTCTGCCGCCAGGGGTTGGTCCCGCCTTCGTCGCGGTCGGGCCGGATGCGGCTGGCCAGGGCGATCAGCCGGACAGGAGCCGTGGCCGGGTCGGCCTTGATCCGCTGGCAGAAATCAAGCGAGGCGGTCGGCGTGCGGGCGAGATCGAACAGGACGATATCGATATTGCCCGAAGCCACGAGAGCTTCGGCTTCGGCAAGTGTGGCGCAGGGGGTCACATCGTGATGGGCGGATCTGAGCGTGGCGCGCATCATGATCCTGTTTGTGGCTATGCTATCGACAATAACGATCCGGCCTGACATGAAACCTTCCTTGATTGGGTTTTCCACCCTGTTCCCTGCATGGAACTCTGGGCCGGAATGGTTAAGAAACGGTTGCCGATTACGTAAGGGACTTGAATGACTCCTGAACGCGCTGAGACGATTGCATTGCAGGCTTTGGGCTGGCTGGTTGCGAATGAGGAACTGCGGCCGCTGTTTCTTGGTTCGACGGGGGCGAGCCCGGATGATCTCCGGGAAAGGGCGACTGACCCGAGCTTTCTGGTTGCGGTGCTGTCGTTCCTGACGATGGATGATGCCTGGATCATCGCATTCTGCGATGCGACGGATCTGGGCTATGACCAGCCGTTGCGGGCGCGGTATGCGCTGCCGGGGCAGGCCCGGGTCGAATGGACCTGAAGGGAATGTGAACGCGGTGGTCACCTTTGTGATGACCGGTTCACCAGAATTGGCGCGGCAGGACAGGAGCGGATATGCGGACAATCAAGGGCATCGTTTTCGACAAGGACGGGACTTTGTTCGATTTTCAGGCGACCTGGGGCGTCTGGACCCGGGGCTTTATCCTGGACGAGGCGGCGGGCGATCTGGTGTTGCAGGACAGTCTGGCCGATGCGCTGGGGTTTGATCTGGGCCGGAGCGCGTTCCATCCCGAAAGCCCGGTGATTTCTGCGACAACGGCAGAGGTCGCGGAAATGGTCCTGCCATTCCTGCCGCAGTATGATTTGCGGACATTGCGGGGGCGGATGGATGCCCGGGCGATGTCCTTGAAGAATGTCGAGGCGGCGCCTTTGCTGGACCTGTTCACGGGGCTGAGGGCACGGGGGCTGAAGCTGGGGATTGCCACGAATGACACCGAGGCGCCGGCGCGGGCGCATCTGGCGGCGTCGAGGATCACGCATCTTTTCGATTTCATCGCGGGGTTCGATTCGGGCTGGGGTGGCAAGCCCGCGCCGGGGCAGTTGTTCGCCTTTGCGAGCGCGGTGGGGCTGGACCCGAAAGACTGCGCGATGGTGGGGGACAGCCTGCACGACCTGCACGCGGCGCGGGCGGCGGGCATGGTGGCGGTGGGTGTGCTGACCGGGATGGCGGACGAGCCGACGCTGGATCAGTCGGCGGATGTGGTACTGGGGTCGATTGCAGAATTGCCGGAGTGGCTTGACCATCCGGGGGTGTGACCGGTCCTGCAAAGAACGACACCTGTTGTCGCTTTCTGCGCCGCGTTCCGGTGCCGTGGCTGCCAAAGTTGCACCCAGACGCAAGGGAGACCGGCCATGGCAGATACTTTGACCCGCAAGAAGCGGTCCGGCGGACGGGCCGGGAATTCGGCGCGGCGGGGGACTTCGGTGATCGAGCAGATGCCGTGGCGGATCCCGTATAACCATGACCGGCCGACCGAGCCGATGCCGCCGGAAGGGGTGGCGGCGATCCATGACGGCGCGATGCGCATTCTCGAGGAGATCGGGATCGAGTTCCTGAACACCGAAGCGATCGAGCTGTTCAAGCAGGCCGGATGCAAGGTGAACGGCACCAATGTGCGGATGGGCCGCGATTGGGTGATGGAGATGGTGCGCAAGGCACCACAGGAATTCACCATCACGCCGCGCAACCCGGACCGTATCCTGCCCATCGGGGGCAAGCATATCCTGTTCGGCAACGTGTCATCCCCGCCGAACTATTATGACCTTGAGGTCGGCAAGAAGGTGTCGGGGACGCGCAAGCATTGCGCCGACCTGTTCCGCCTGACGCAGTATTTCAACTGCATCCATTTCGCGGGCGGGTATCCGGTGGAACCCGTCGATATCCACCCCTCCGTCCGGCATCTGGACGTGCTGTTTGACAAGCTGACGATCACAGACAAGGTCTGCCACGCCTATTCGCTGGGGCCTGAGCGGGTCGAGGATGTGATGGAGATGGTCCGCATCGCGGGCGGCCTGACCGAGGAAGAGTTTCAGGCGACGCCGCGGATGTACACCAACATCAATTCGACCAGCCCCTTGAAGCATGACATTCCGATGATCGACGGCTGTCTGCGGCTGATCCGGCGCGGGCAGGCGGTGATCGTGACGCCGTTTACGCTGGCCGGGGCGATGGCGCCGGTGACGATGGCGGGGGCGGTGACGCTGTCGATTGCCGAGGCTTTGTCGGCGATTGCGCTGTTCCAGTATGTCCGGCCCGGTTGCCCCTGTGTGATCGGGACGTTCACGTCAAACGTGGACATGAAGTCGGGTGCGCCGGCCTTTGGCACGCCGGAATACATGCGTGCGACGCAGATGACCGGGCAGATGGCGCGGTTCTACGGCCTGCCGATGCGGGCGTCGGGCGTCTGTGCGGCGAACGTGCCGGACGGGCAGGCAATGTGGGAGACGTCGAATTCGCTCTGGTCCGCCGTGCAGTCGGGGACGAACGTGGTTTACCACGCGGCGGGCTGGCTTGAGGGCGGGCTGATCGCGTCGCCTGAAAAGTTCATCATGGATTGCGAAGTTCTCCAGATGATTCAGAGGTATATGGAGCCGCAGGTCTGGGCGACGGGGCCAGAGGATATCGCGCTGGACGCCATCCGCGAGGTGGGGCCGTCGGGGCATTACTTTGGCATCCAGCACACGCAGGACCGCTATGAAGACGCGTTCTATGCGCCGTTCGTAAGCGACTGGCGCAATTTTGAAGCCTGGGAGATTGCGGGCGGCGTCTGGACGCAGGAACGGGCGCACCGCCTGTTCAAGGAGATCATCGGGTCGTTCGAAGAACCGCCGATGGATCTGGCGCACCGCGAGGAACTGGCCGATTTCGTGGCCCGCCGGAAAGCCGAAGGCGGGGCGCCGACGGATTTCTGAGGCATGACGCGGGGCATCCGCCTTGCGTTGCTGTCGGCGGTCCTGTTCGGGGCCAGCACGCCTTTGGCGAAGCTGCTGTTAGGCGAGGCTTCGCCGTGGATGGTGGCGGGCCTGTTGTATCTGGGGGCCGGGGCGGGGCTTTTGATCCTGCGGAAGGTCATGCAGGCGCGGGCCGTGTCGGCCGAGACGCCGCTGGCGCGGGCTGATCTGCCTTGGCTGGCGCTGGTCGTGCTGTTTGGCGGGATCGGCGGGCCGTTGTTGCTCATGCTGGGGTTGACGCAGACGGATGCGGCGTCAGCGTCGTTGTTGCTGAACCTTGAGGGGTTGGCGACGATGCTGATCGCCTGGGTGGTGCTGCGCGAGAATGTGGACGGGCGGTTGCTTTTGGGCGCGCTGGCCATTCTGGCGGGGGCGGTGGTGCTGTCGTGGCAGGGGGGTGCCAGTCTGGGTGCGGGTGCGGTGTTCATAGCGCTGGCTTGTCTGTGCTGGGGGATCGACAACAATCTGACGCGCAAACTGTCGTCGTCCGATCCGTTGCAGATTGCGACGGTGAAGGGCGTCTGCGCGGGGATCGTGAATACTGGGATCGCGCTGTGGATGGGCGGTGTCGACGGGGTGCCGGGGTTTGGCGTGGTCATCGCGGCGGGGGTTGTGGGGTTTCTGGGCTATGGCCTGAGCCTTGCGCTGTTCGTGCTGGCGCTGCGCGATCTGGGGGCGGCGCGGACGGGGGCCTATTTCTCGACCGCGCCTTTTGTCGGGGCGGTGCTGGCGCTGGTCATCTTTCAGGAGGCGCCGACGCTGCAACTGGTCTTGGCGGGCGTCCTTATGGGGATCGGCCTGTGGCTGCACCTGACAGAAAGGCACGAGCATGATCATGAGCATGAGCCGATGGAGCATGACCATGCCCATGTGCATGACGCCCATCACCAACATGACCATGACCATCCTGTGGCACCGGGTGAGGCGCACAGCCACCGGCACCGCCATGCTCGACTGGTTCACCGGCATCCGCATTATCCTGACCTGCATCATCGCCATGTGCATGGTCACGAGAGCTGAACCGTTCCGGGGCGCGGGCTGAGCCCCTTTCTGATCTGGCGCAAAGGTGGACGGCTTTCCGGCTGATCTGGGTCAAGGCGGTCGCCGGGCGCGGCAGGTAGCATCCCGGTCGAGCCATCAACCGGAGGGAACCATCATGACCATTGCTTCTGTCGCAGACCTGAAGATTGTGATCACGGGAGGCGCGCGCGGGATCGGCGGGGCTACGGCGCGCCTTCTGGCCGAGGGCGGGGCGAAGGTGTTCATCACCGATGTGCTGGATGCCGACGGAGCGGCGCTCGCTGCCGATATCGGGCGAGGCGTGATCTATCGCCATCTGGATGTGACTTCGGAAGCCGAATGGGCGGCAGCCGTGGCAGAGGCGGAGACTGCTTTCGGCGGTGTCAATGCCCTGTTCAACAATGCCGGGATCGTTTCCTTTGGCGGGATCGGGGCCTGCTCTGCCGATGAGTTCCGGAGGGTCATCGACATCAATCTGACGGGGGTCTTTCTGGGGCTCCATACGGCGGCGCCAGTGATCGCGCGGGCGGGCGGCGGGGTGATCGTGAACACCTCGTCCACGGCCGGGTTGCAGGGCTATGGCGGGATTGCCGCCTATGTGGCGTCGAAATGGGGCGTGCGCGGTCTGACCAAGGCTGCAGCACTGGACCTTGCTGCGGACAAGATCCGGGTCATGTCGCTGCATCCGGGGCCGATCCGGACCCCGATGACGGATGGCATGGGCGACGAGATTGCCGCCGCGCAACCGATCCCGCGGTTCGGTGAAGCTGAGGAAGTGGCGCGTCTGGCGCGGTTCATGTTCACCGAGGCGACCTATTCCACCGGGACCGAGTTCGTGACTGATGGCGGGGCGGTGACGGGGCAGGTGCTGCCCATGCCTGCGGACTGAGGTCCGGAAGGGCGGATCACCACAGCCGTTGTGCGATTGCGCACATGAAATCGGGCGCGGGGCATGTTATCTGGGATGCGATGCAGTTTCCGAGAGAAAGCCCCGCGATGAGCACGACAGTCGAGTTTGGTCTGGATACCTTTGGCGATGTGACGCGGGGGGCCGATGGCAAGCTGATCCCGCATGATCAGGTGCTGCGCAATGTCGTGGCCGAGGCTGTGCTGGCCGACAGTCACAAGATCGACTTCATCGGGCTGGGTGAGCATCACCGGGATGATTTCGCGATTTCCTCGCCCGAGGTGGTGCTGGCGGCGATTGCCGGGCAGACGAAGCATATCCGGCTGGGCACGGCGGTGACGGTGCTGTCGTCGGACGATCCGGTGCGGCTGTTCCAGCGGTTTTCGACGCTGGATGCGGTGTCGAACGGGCGGGCCGAGGTCATTCTGGGGCGGGGCTCGTTCACGGAATCCTATCCGTTGTTCGGCTATGCGCTGAAGGATTATGAGGTTCTTTTCGAGGAGAAGCTCGACCTGTTTTCGCGGCTGATCCGGGAAAAGGAAGTGACGTGGTCAGGCAAGACGCGGGCGGGGCTGAACAAGGTGACGGTCTATCCGCCGCTGTCCGACAAGGGGCTGAAGGTGTGGATTGGTGTGGGTGGGAGTCCGGAATCGGTGGTGCGGGCGGTGCGGTATGACATGCCGCTGATGCTGGCCATCATCGGGGGCGATCCGCGTCGGTTCCTGCCTTATGTGGACCTGTATCATCGCGCGTCGGCCCAGGTGGGGCGTGACCCGCGCGCGTTGGGCGTACATTCGCCGGGGCATGTGGCCGAGACGGATGAGCTGGCGATAGAGCAGGCCTATCCGGGCTACAAGGAATTGCGCAACCGGATCGGGGCGGAACGGGGCTGGGGCCCGACCTCGCCCGAGGAGTTCCGCAACGAGGTGCAGCTGGGATCGATGTATGTGGGTTCGCCCGAGACGGTGGCCAAGAAGATTGCGGCGACGGTCGGGGCGCTGGGGCTGGACCGGTTCGACATGAAGTATTCGATGGGGACGATGCCGCATGAGCATCTGATGACGTCGATTGATCTGTATGGCCGCAAGGTGATTCCGCTGGCGCGGGATATTCTGGCCGGGTCGAAGGCGGCCAAGCTGGCGCAGGTTCACTAGGGGCGGGGCGACGGTTCTGCACAGCATCGGCGCAGCCTGACTGTTCGCCGGCGCGGGCGGCGGGCCGGTGGCTTCCCCCTTTGCAAATGCGGGTGCAGGGGATATCTGCGCCCTGACACGCGAGGGACAGACATGAGTATAGCCTACGAGCAACCCGGACCCGTCGAGCGGGACTGGTCTGACGCCATCAGCAGCATCGAGGATATCATCGAGGATGCCCGCAACGGGCGGATGTTCATCCTTGTGGACCACGAAGACCGCGAGAACGAGGGCGATCTCGTGATCCCTGCACAGATGGCCACGCCGGATGCGATCAACTTCATGGCGACCTATGGCCGGGGGCTGATCTGTCTGTCGCTGACGGGCACACGGGTGGACCAGTTGGGCTTGCCGTTGATGGCGTCGCAGAACTCGTCGCGGCACGAGACGGCCTTTACCGTGTCGATCGAGGCGCGCGAGGGGATCGAGACCGGTATTTCCGCCCGTGACCGGGCACGGACGGTGGCGGTCGCGATCGACGCGAGCAAAGGGCCAACTGATATTGCGACACCGGGCCATCTGTTCCCGCTGCGGGCGCGGGATGGCGGCGTGCTGGTGCGGGCGGGTCATACCGAGGCGGCGGTCGATATCTCGCGTCTTGCGGGGCTGAACCCGTCGGGCGTGATCTGCGAGGTGATGAATGACGACGGGACGATGGCCCGTCTGCCCGATCTGGTGGCCTTTGCGCAGCGCCACAACCTCAAGATCGGGACGATCAGTGACCTGATCGCCTATCGGCGGCGGCATGACAATCTGGTCAAGGTGCGGACCGAGCAACAGATCACATCCGAATTCGGCGGCGACTGGACGCTGCGGATCTATACGGACGAGACGCAGGGGGCCGAGCATATCGCGCTGATCAAGGGCGATATCACGGGGTCCGAGCCGATCCTTGTCCGGATGCATGCGCTGGACCCGCTTCTGGATATCGTGGGAGCCGGGCACAAGGGCCGGGCGAATGAATTTGCCGATGCGATGAATGTGATCGCCGCCGAGGGGCGGGGGGTCGTCGTGCTGTTGCGCGATGTGCATATGAAGCTTGCCGCCGGCGGCGAGGTTTCGCCGCAGACCTTGCGGCAATACGGGCTGGGCGCGCAAATTCTGTCGTCGCTGGGGCTGAGCAAGATCGTGCTTCTGTCCAACTCGCCCAAGCCCAGGGTCGTGGGGCTGGATGCCTACGGCCTTGAGATCGTCGGAACACGCAAGATATCGGAGAGCCTGTGATGGCCGGACAATCGCATTATTCGCTGCCCCGCCCGACCTTTGACAAGCCGGTCAAGATCCTGATCGTCGTGGCCCCGTACTACCGTGAGATTGCCGACAACCTGATCGCCGGGGCCACGGCCGAGATCGAGGCGGCAGGCGCGGAATGGGAACTGGCCGAGGTGCCGGGCGCGCTTGAAGTGCCCATCGCCATCGGGATCGCGGGACGGATGCAAAGCTTTGACGGCTATGTCGCGCTGGGCTGCATCATCCGGGGCGAGACGACGCATTACGACACGGTGTGTAACGATTCGTCGCGCGGGATCGCATCGCTGGGACTTGCCGGGTTCTGTGTGGGAAATGGCATCCTGACGGTCGAAAACATCGCGCAGGCCGAAGTGCGGGCCGATCCGGCACAGCAGAACAAGGGGGGCGGCGCTGCGGCTGCGGCCTTGCACCTGATCGCGCTGTCCCGTAAATGGGGCCGCTCTTCCAAGGGCGTGGGGTTCACCCGCGACCTGCTCAATCCCGGGGCCGCATGACACTTTCGAACAACCAGCGCCGCAAGATGAAATCCGCCGCGCGGCTTTATGCCGTGCAGGCGCTGTTCCAGATGGAGGCGACCGGACAGACGGTCGATTCCATCATGGGCGAGTTCGAGACGCATCGTTTCGGCGCGGTCTATGACGGCGATGAAATGGCCGAGGGCGATGTGGATACGTTCCGGTCGGTCATGGCCGATGCGGTGAACCATCAGGCAAAGATCGACCAGATGACGGACCGCGCGCTGGTGGCGAAATGGCCCATCGCGCGCATCGACCCGACGCTGCGGGCGCTGTTCCGTGCCGCAGGGGCCGAGCTTGTGGCGTCTGAGACGCCGCCCAAGGTTGTGATCGTGGAATATGTCGATGTGGCGGTTGCGTTCTTTCCGGATGGCAAGGAGCCGTCGTTCGTGAACGCGGTCCTTGACCATATGGCGCGCGAGGCGCGGCCGCAGGCCTTTGCCTGAGTCGGCTATTCCCGGCCCTCGTGAAGCCCGACGCTCTGTTTCTGCGACATTTTCGACCTTATGGGCCAATTGGCGCCGGCCCTTTCCAGAAGTGAACGGGTCCGGTCTACGCGGCACTTGCAAAGGGCCGGATCAGGCATATTCTGGAGTTGTCACAGAAAGGTCGCAGAAATGCCGCAGTTGATCCGCCTGTTCATCACCCAAGCCGCGATCGGGTTCGCCCTTGCCGGGGTCCTTGTGGTGCTGATGCTTGGGTTCAACTTTGCAAATCTGGGCCATCTGGTGCGTAATTCCGACATGGGGGTGCTGGCGGTGTTTCTGCTTTGGGCGTTCAACGGGATCGTGTTCGGCGCGGTGCAGTTTGCCATTGCGGTAATGGGCATGGCCGATGACGACGATGACGATCAGGACGGCGGACATCCCGCCTATGTGCCGATCCCCATTCCGGTGCGCCGCGACGGGCGGTGACCCGGGGCAAACGACGGTTGTAGGGCGGGGATTTCCCCGCCTTTTTCATGTCCATCGTATGGGTAGGGTGGCGGGAACCGCAGCAACCGTGGGGGTACTATTCCCGAGGACCTGTGTGTACAGGTGGGCGCCAGATAAACAGGCCAGGGCCTGAACAGAGCCAGCTCCCTCGGAGTTGCTTAAGGCCACTGGAATTGACCCTGGTCACGTGAGGAGCAGAAACCCGCCACTCTCACAGGTAGGGCGGCAGGCGGCCCGGCGCAAGGACTTCCTCTGGGCCTATTCGGCAGAGCCCGTATCGACGAGCCATCCGCCGGGGCCGACCACAGTCACAGGGAGCCTGTACAGAAGGCGTTCGGCAAGACCGACGGCGAGCAGGCTCATCATGACTTCAAAGAACGTGATCTGCGAGAGTAGGGACATGGCTGCTCCTGTCTGGACTTGGAGCAGGCTGACGCCGGGGCATGGCAGGAAGATGGCGAGGCCGCGGAAGATTCGGGCATTTTGTTTGAAGAGTGACAGGTGTTGCGTGGAATCTGGCCGGACTTGACCGATGTTCACGGATTGTTCATAAATCACCCATGCCTGATGACCTGTCCCCCGCGCGACCCAAACCCGGCCAGCTTTTGGCCCGGGGTGTGTGCCGGCATCTTCTCAGCCATGATTTCGTGACCGTCGAAGAGCTGGTGCCAGCGTCCGGCCTGCGCGTAGATGTGATGGCGCTGGGGCCCAAGGGCGAAATCTGGGTGATCGAGTGCAAGTCGGGCAGGTCGGATTTCCAGACGGATCGGAAATGGCATCACTATCTGGAATGGTGCGACCGCTTCTTCTGGGCGGTGGATGCGGATTTCCCGACCGAGCTTTTGCCGGATGGGACGGGTCTGATGCTGGCTGATGCCTATGACGCCGAAATCCTGCGGTTGGGGCAAGAGAGCAAGCTGCCTCCGGCGCGGCGCAAGGTCATGGTGCAGAAATTCGCCCGCCATGCCGCGCTGCGCTGGCACGCGGCGCGTGATCCACAGGTGGGGCTGACGGGCTAGGCCGGTCGGTCGGTCATCAAGACCCGGCCAGTGTCAGGGAAACCGCAGGCTCTGGTGCCGTTTCGGGGTGGTCTGCGCCTTGAACGCCGGATAGGTACTACCGCTTACCGACAGCTCTTGCCGCCTGCGCGGCGGCGCGGATTTCGTCGGCGATCTCGTCGGCTTCCTCGGGGTCGAAATCCATCGGGATCTCGACCCCTTGGCCTTCGATGAAGATGCGCACCATGCCCTGATCGGTCGGCCCGATCTGAAGGTTCGCCTCGATGTCGCGTTCGGTGTTGATGCCCATGATGCCTGTCCTTGCCACCTTTCTGTCCCCTAACGCGGGCCATGGCGGCTTGGCAAGGGCGCGATCAGCCCTTGCAATCGTCCCGCCCCGGCGCTAATCCGACCCCCGTGCCGCCTTAGCTCAGTTGGTTAGAGCGCTGGATTGTGGATCCAGAGGTCCCCTGTTCAAGCCAGGGAGGCGGTACCATCGGCCCCCCCTCAGTCATCCAGAAATGCCAGAAGCGGGGCGCAGGTCAGTGCATGATCCGCCACTATGTCCATCACGCTGCCGTCAAGCCATGCCTTTGGCGCAATGGCGCGTTCGGTGTAGAAGCTCTTCAGGCGGAGATAGTCGGCCACAGGCGTATCGGCCTGCCCTTCAAAACCCTTGGGCATCCGGACGAGGGATTGCGTCTTGTCCAGTGAAAACCCCTTTGATTTCAGCGTTCCCGTGATGGACAGAAACGCATCCTGCTGCCGCGCGATCCGGTCGCGGATCGCGGCGAGCCTCGGGGGCGGGGGCATGTAGACCCCGCCGACACAGAAACCGCCCTGCGCATCAAGATGCACATAGACGATGGCGCCGTCCCTCACCTTGGCCCCGTCGCGGGTGAGAAGTCCGCTGACATGGGTCTGATAGGGGGTCTTGTCGTTGGAGAAGCGGACGTCGCGGTTGATGCGGAACATGGTATCGTCGCCCCCGGACAGAGGCAGGGCGGTGTCGCGGAGGCGTTCGGTTACACCATAAAGGACATGGGCGAAGGGGGCTTTCAGCAGGCGGATGTAATCGGCCTTGCGCGGGGTGAACCAGTCGCGGGTGTTATTGGCGGCAAGGTCGGTCAGGAAGGTGAAGGCGGCGGGGTCGAACATGGGGTCACCTTGGGGCGGATCGGCCTCAGAGTGATCCGGCGCGAGGCGGAACGCAACCGCCCCGCTGACGTGCCGCTGGTCCTGGCAGGTCTCTGCACCCGTCAACCAGTATTGGCCGTTGCAGGTGAGAAGATAGCCCGACGAGGGGCAGAAGGTGGCCCCGTTGCTTGCCGCGTCGCAGGGGGCCATGGGCGCGGGCATGCCGCCCCCAGGTCTAGGCCTGCACCCCGACCTGGACGTAGCACATGTCACGCGACCGGGCGAAATACTCCCGTCCATGCCATTGCCATAGATCTGGTAGGCAAGGTTGATTTCAGCCGGGCGAAAGGGCAAGCCACTGGTTGTAATCAAGGCCCGGCGGGGGCGGTTTGCAATCGGCAAGGACGGGAGAGGCAAGGAGGAGGGGCGGCAAAGAGAACGGCGGCGAAGGATGACATAAGGAACCTGCACAGCAATAACATGACTGGCTGCCGGGAAGGAGGGACGGGCCAAGGGCCGGAAAAATCTCTGTTCCCCAAGGTCTGTCGGATGTCAGGATCGGGAGTCGATCAAGTCATTCCTATGGTCTTGTGACGGGAAAACGAGGTTGGCGGGGGTTATGCTTACTCCAGAGTCACCGTCTGCCGAAGGGCGCCGTTCGTGCGGTCATAGATCAGGATGCGATTGTCATCCGTCACAACCGCGTACCAGTCGCCCCCCTGCGTGAAGGCGGTGGCCTTGACCCCGTCGGGCAGGTCGATCGCGTCGGGCAGCGTCAGAGGGTTTGCGTTCAGGCGGATGACAAATGCGCCGATCAGGACTACGAAGCCCAGAATCATCACGACCGTCAGTACAAAGACAAGCGTGCGCAGGATGCGCAGGCTTGGCGGCAGGACGGGATCGTCGTCAGGAGCATCTTGCATGGGCGAAAGCCTTGTCAGTTTCCGGATCATGCCTGATCCGCCGTCCCGTCTTGATAAGGCGCTGGCGCGGGATGTGCCAGACGAGGCAGACCTGAGCCGGTCGCGGCTTGTCCGGCTGATTGCCGAGGGGGCAGTGCGGCTGGATGGGGCTGTGGTTTTGGATGCCAAGGCGACGGTTGTCGCAGGGGCGCAGGTTGAGATCACGGTCGAGATGGCAGCGGAAAGCCATATCGTGGCCGAGGATATTGCGCTGGATGTGGTCTGGGAAGATGACGACCTGATTGTCATCAACAAGCCCGCCGGGATGGTGGTGCATCCTGCGCCGGGCAGCCTGGATGGGACGCTGGTCAATGCGCTGATCCATCATTGCGGCGACAGCCTGTCGGGCGTGGGGGGCATGAAGCGGCCAGGGATCGTCCATCGGATCGACAAGGAGACGACAGGGTTGCTTGTCGCGGCCAAGTCCGACCGGGCGCATCACGGGTTGGCGGCGCAGTTCGAGGCGCATGATGTGGAGCGGCACTATCTGGCGATCTGCAATGGCGTGCCGGATCAGAATGACCCCCGTCTGCATGGCATCAAGGGGACGTCTTTTGAGCCCGGCGGTATCCTCAAGATCCAGACCCATCTCGCCCGGCACAAGAATGACCGGCAGAAACAGGCGGTGCTGTTTCACGGTGGCCGTCACGCCGTGACCCGGGCGCGGGTGGTCGAGGCGTTCGGCACGCCGCCGGTTGCGGCGCTGTTGGACTGCTGGCTTGAAACCGGGCGGACGCATCAGATCCGGGTGCATCTGGCGCATTGCGGGCACGGGCTGATCGGGGATCCGGTCTATGGCGGACGGCGCAAACTGTCGGAAAAGGCAGTGGGGGCTGCGGGCGTGGCAGCGGCGCGGGAGTTCCCCCGGCAGGCGCTTCATGCGGCCACACTAGGATTTGTGCATCCGGTGACCGGCGAATCATTGCGCTTCGAGGCACCCTTGCCGCAGGACATGGCCGGCCTGATTGCGTCGCTGCGCGGGCCAGCCTGACAGACCAGAGAGACGGAGGACGCCGTGACACGCTTTCCCGAATGCCATGCCTTTATCGCCTGTTCGCTGGATGGCTTCATCGCCCGGGCCGATGGCGATATCGACTGGCTGACCGGCATCCCCGTGGCCGAGGGCGAAGATGGCGGCTATGCCGCCTTCATGGGTGGGATTGATGCGATCCTTATGGGACGCGGCACCTGGGAAAAGGTGCAGACCTTTACCCCCTTTCCCTACAGTCTGCCCGTTACGGTGATGAGCCGCAGCCTTCGGCCTGGCCCTTTGGGCCCTGTGATGGTCGACGGGAGGCCGCTTCACGAGGTGCTGGCCAGCCTTGGGGCGGCAGGGCACCGGAGGGTCTATGTCGACGGGGGGCAGCTGATCTCGTCCTGCCTTCGGGCAGGCGTGCTGACACGGCTTACTGTGACGGTCGCGCCGGTGCTGATCGGCGGTGGCTTGCCGCTTTTCAGCGATACCGGGACGATACCGCTCGCGCTGGCGGGGACACGCAGCTGGACTCCGGGATTTGTGCAGATGATCTATGAGCCGCGCCGCGCCGATTGACTCTGTTCCGCAGACCGGCCTGAAATATCCATCGCATGTGCGTGATTGCACTGATCTGTGACTATTCCCCCGACGGAAGCAGGTTCATATTGCCTTTCTACATTTGTCCTTAGGGTTCTTGACGTAGGGTCGAAAGACCCACATATGGATGTTAAGCCCTTATACATCAGGAGGGGGACAGACATGACGACATACGCAAATCTTCCCGCACCGTCACCCGAACAGGGTCTGAACCGGTATCTTCAGGAAATCCGCAAGTTCCCGATGCTGGAACCCGAAGAAGAATACATGCTGGCCAAGCGCTGGATCGACCATGAGGACGCGGGCGCCGCCCACAAGATGGTGACGTCTCACCTGCGGCTCGCCGCCAAGATCGCGATGGGCTATCGCGGTTACGGTTTGCCGCAGGCCGAGGTCATATCCGAGGCGAATGTGGGCCTGATGCAGGCCGTGAAGCGGTTTGACCCTGAAAAGGGCTTCCGCCTGGCGACCTATGCGATGTGGTGGATCCGGGCGTCGATTCAGGAGTATATCCTGCGGTCGTGGTCCCTGGTGAAGCTGGGCACGACGAGTGCGCAGAAGAAGCTGTTCTTCAACCTGCGCAAGGCCAAGGCCCGGATCGGCGCGCTTGAAGAAGGCGATCTGCGGCCCGAGAATGTGAAGCAGATTGCCCATGATCTGGGTGTCACCGAAGAGGAAGTCGTGTCGATGAACCGGCGCCTGTCGGGTGGTGACGCATCGCTGAATGCGATGGTCGGGACCGAGGGCGATTCGGCGACGCAATGGCAGGATTGGCTTGAGGATGAGGACGCCGATCAAGCCGGCGCTTATGAAGAGCGGGACGAGCTTGAGGCGCGGCGCGAGCTTTTGGCGGCGGCGCTGGATGTGCTGACGGACCGCGAAAAGGACGTGCTGATGCAGCGGCGTCTGCAAGACGAGGCAGTGACGCTTGAAGACCTGTCGTCACAATATGACGTGAGCCGGGAACGGATCCGCCAGATCGAGGTCCGGGCATTCGAGAAGCTGCAGAAGCGGATGCAGGAACTGGCACGGGAAAAAGGGATGCTGGAAACGGCGTAAGGCCGGGACCGGCGCAGATTGGGGCAGGGCGGGCGAAGGCCCGCCCTGTCTGCGTTTCCGGGGCAGAGAGTCTTGAAAACTGTTGCGACAGATGTCACCCGAGATACGACAAGTGTCGCAAATGGCCGATCATGGATAGTCAGCCGCACCGGCTGATCCATGCAAGGATCGGCGATCCGGGCGCGATCCATGCGGTCTGGCCCGGGGATATGCCGAACGCGCATAGGCTGAATCCCGGCACGCCGAACAGCAATCGGCAGCGGTTCGGGGATGAACTGACGCTGGCGCACCGGTTTGTGCTGATCCCGAGCGTCCTGTCGCGGCACAACTGGAACGTGATCTTTGACACAGGTGCGGCGGGGGGCGGGTTCGGGGATGTGCAGTCCGAACGCTTTGCCCTTGATCCCCGGCTGCAGGCCCAGACCCTTGGGCGTTGCAGACGGGCCGCGCTGTGATAGCGTCGTCGCCTGACGGGGACAGGCCATGCCGGCACGGGGCCCCACCACGCAATGAGGGGGACGGGACCATGGCAGAGGCGGTACGCTGGGGCATTCTGGGGGCGGCGAATTTCGCCTTTGAACAGATGGCACCGGCCATCCTGTTGGCAAGGGGTGCCGATCTGGTGGCGCTGGCCACATCGGACCCGGCCAAGGCGGCGCGGTTCCAGTCCATTGCGCCGCGTCTGGTGATCCATCCGACCTATGAGGCGTTGCTGGCTGATCCGGGGATTGATGCCGTCTATATTCCGCTACCGAACCATCTGCATGTCGAATGGAGCCTGAAGGCGATCGCGGCGGGCAAGCATGTGCTGGTCGAAAAGCCGCTGGGGATGAAGGCGTCGGACTTTGACCCGGTGATCGCGGCGCGCGATGCCTCGGGCCTGCTGGTGGCCGAGGCTTACATGATCGTGCATCACCCGCAGTTCATCCGGGCGCGGGAACTTGTGCAGTCGGGGGCTATCGGCACGTTGCGCCACGTGGATGCGACATTCACCTACAACAACGCCGATGCGCCGGAGAACATCCGCAACAAGGCCGAGGCCGGGGGCGGCGGACTGCCCGATATCGGTGTCTATACCTTTGGATCGACCCGGTTCGTGACGGGGAAAGAGCCGGAGAAGGTCACCTACGCCCGGATCGATTTCGAAAAGGGCGTGGATGTATTCGTCCAGATGGCGGCAGAGTTTCCGGGGTTCACCTATTCGGCCGTTGTTTCGATGCGGTTGTTCCCGCGCCAGCAGGTGGTGTTCCACGGCGACAAGGGAGTGCTGACGCTGACCTGTCCGTTCAATGCCAATGTGTTCAATCTGGCCCAGATCACGGTGGAAACGGCGGGGATGCAGGCGCGGACGGAGCGGTTTCCGGGCGTGAACCATTATGTGCTGCAGGTCGAGAACTTCTGCCGGTCAGTGCGCGAGGGCGCCGCCTATCCCTGCCCGCTGGAGTTCAGCCGGGGAACGCAGGCGATGATCGACATGGTTTTCGCTGCCGCAAAGTCGTGAGGACACCATGCCGATGAGTGATGACGACAAGGCCATGGGCCGGATGACGGGCGAACAGCGGGAGCCCGCCACGCCCGACAGCATCTGGATGCGGCTTTTGTTCATGATCCTGATTTCGATCATGATCGGGGCGGCACAGACGGTGCTGGGGGTCGCCACGATGATCCAGTTTGTCATCCTGTTGATCAGCAAGGGCAAACCGAACCCGGCGCTGGCCGAGTTCGGGACGTCCCTGGGGATATGGATCGCCAAGGCGGCGCGGTATCAGACGGCGGCGAGCGAGGTGAAGCCCTGGCCGTGGACGGAACTGGATTGACGGGTGGGGAGGTGCGCAGGATGCGCACCCTACGCAGGGTGGGAAACGTGGGAGGTGGGTTTCACCCACCCTACGCATGATGGCTGGCGTAGGGTGGGTGGAACCCACGCGTTTCCCTTACGCTTCCATCTTTTCCAACTCGTCGATCATGCCTTCGATCATCGACAGGCCCTTGTCCCAGAATTTCGGGTCCGAGGCGTCGAGACCGAAGGGGGCGAGAAGCTCCTTGTGGTGTTTGGACCCGCCCGCCTTGAGCATGTCGAAATACTTCGTCCGGAAATCGGGATCGCCTTCCTCGTAGACGGCATAGAGCGCGTTCACGAGGCCGTCGCCGAAGGCATAGGCGTAGACGTAGAAGGGTGAGTGGACGAAATGGGGGATATAGGCCCAGAAGGTTTCATAGCCGTCGGCAAAGTCGAAGGCATCGCCTAGCGACTGGGACTGCACGGACATCCAGAGCGCATTGATGTCATCGGGGGTCAGTTCGCCCTGCGCCCGTGCGGCGTGGAGTTTGCATTCAAAATCGTAGAAAGCGATCTGGCGGACAACCGTGTTGATCATGTCCTCGACCTTGCCGGCCAGCAGGGTTTTGCGTTCGCCCTGGGTCTTCGCCCCGGCCAGCAGTTTGCGGAATGTCAGCATTTCGCCAAAGACGGAGGCCGTTTCGGCGAGGGTGAGGGGGGTTGAGGACAGAAGTTCGCCCTGACCGGCGGCCAGTACCTGATGGACACCGTGGCCGAGTTCATGGGCGAGCGTCATCACGTCGCGCGGTTTGCCGAGGTAGTTCAGCATGACGTAGGGGTGAACCTCGGTCACGGTGGGATGGGCAAAGGCGCCCGGTGCCTTGCCGGCTTTGACCCCTGCATCAATCCAGCCTTTAGTGAAGAAAGGCTTGGCAAGGTCGGCCATCGCAGGGTCAAAGGCGGCATAAGCCTCGGTCACGGTGCGTTCGGCTTCGTCCCAAGGGATGATGCGGCTGTCTTCCATCGGCAGGGGCGCGTTGCGGTCCCAGACCTGGAGGCGGTCAAGGCCCAGCCATTTGGCCTTGAGCCGGTAGTAACGGTGTGAGAGGCGGGGGAAGGCGGCGACGACGGCATTGCGCAGCGCCTCGACCACTTCGGGTTCGACATGGTTCGAGAGGTGGCGGCCGGTCTGGGGCGTGGGCATGCCGCGCCAGCGGTCTTCGATTTCCTTTTCCTTGGCGAGCGTGTTGTGGATGCGGGAGAAGGTCTTGAGATTGGCGCGGAAAACGGCGGCAAGGGCGTGGACAGCGGCTTCGCGCTGTGACCGGTCCTGTTCGGTCAAAAGGTTGAGGACGCCTTCGATGTTCAGTTCTTCGCCGTTCACCGAAAAGGTGAGGCCCGCGATGGTTTCGTCGAAGAGCCGGTTCCAGGCCGAAGCGCCGACAGTGGACTGATCATGCAGGAATTTTTCCAGCTCGTCCGAAAGCTGGTAGGGCTTCATGGCCCGGATGCGGTCGAACACCGGTTTGTAGCGGGCGAGGTCTGCGTTCTGGGCGAGGAGGCCGGACAGATGCGCTTCGTCGAGACGGTTGAATTCAAGGCCGTAGAAGACCATCGGCGTGGTGTAGGTGGTGATGCGGTCCTGACAGTCGGCCATGAACTTGGCCCGCTCGCTGTCGGTCGTCATCTGGTAGTAGCGCAGCCCGGCATAGGACATGATGCGGCCGACAACCGTGCTGATCCGTTCATCCTTTTGCACGGCGTCAAGAAGGCCTGCGGCGTCAAGAGTGGCAAGCTTGCCTTCATAGGCCGCGGCGAATTCGGCGCAGGCGGTTTCCACCCATGCGAGGTCGCGCTTGAGTTCGGGCGCATCGGGGGCTGTGTAAAGATCGCTCAGGTCCCATTCAGGGAGGGCGCCAAAGCTGTTGCCGCCTGAGATATGGGCGTCAAATACGGGTCGGGTCATGGGTTCCGCCTTTGATTGTTTGGGCACTACATAAGAGAGCGGGGGCGTGGAGGAAAGTGCGGACGCCTCCGGCGGGAGTATTTCAGGAACAAAGTAAATGAAGGGCAGGTTCGGGGACGCGCGCGTCAACCTTGGCTTTTCAGCAGATCCCTGAGGTCATCGAGCGTGTTGATCTCGGACACGGGTTTGTCGTGGCGCCATCGGGCCATGCGGGGAAAGCGGAGGGCGATGCCTGATTTGTGGCGGGGGCTGTGCTGAATGCCTTCGAAAGCGATTTCAAAGACAAGTTCGGGCGGAACCTGCCGGACGGGGCCGAAGCGCTGGAGCGTGTTCTTGCGCACCCAGTTGGTGATTTCGGTGAACTCGGCGTCAGTCAGGCCGGAATAGGCCTTGGCGAAGGGGACGAGGGCGTTTCCGTCGCGGACCGCGAAAGTGTAGTCAGTGTAAAGGTTTGCACGCCGGCCGTGGCCGGCCTGAGCATAGATCATCACGGCGTCGACGGTCAGGGGATCGACCTTCCATTTCCACCAGTCACCGCGTTTTCGGCCTGTCTGGTAGGGGCTGTCCAGCCGTTTCAGCATCAGCCCTTCGGCGCCCAGATCGCGTGAGGCGGTACGTTCGCGGGCGAGGTCGGCGGTTGCGGCGAAGGGAACGGCGGGAGAGAGGCGGAGGGGGGCTGATGCGGGGATCGTCGCGCCGAGGGTTTCCAGGCGCGCGCGGCGGGTGGCGAAGGGGAGGGGGCGGATGTCCTGCCCCTGATCTTCGAGGATGTCATAGGCCATCAGGATGACCGGGGCCTCGGTCAGGAGTTTCCGGGGCACCGACTTGCGGCCGATGCGTTTCTGTAGGTCGGCGAAAGGAAGGGGGCGGTTGTACGCAAAGGCGAGGATTTCGCCGTCGATCACGGTGCCTTGGGGCAGGAAGTCGGCCAGTTGGGCCAGTTCGGGAAAGCGGTCGGTGATGAGGTCCTCGCCCCGGCTCCAGATATAGTGGGTGTCGGACCGCAGGATGAACTGGCCGCGGATGCCGTCCCATTTGCGTTCGGCAAACCATTGGGCGGGGTCGCCAAGGTCTGCCGGGTCTTCGAGAGCATAGGCGAGGTAGAAAGGATAGGGCTGGGACAGGTCGGTTTGGGTCTTGGCGTCGATCAGCGCGTCCCATGTGATACTGTCCGGAGTCCAGTTGCCCATGAGGCGGTGGGTGAGGTCGGCCACGGGCTGTGCTGTGGCCTGTGCGAGGGCGCGGATCATCTGGGTCTGGCTGATGCCGACGCGGAAGCCCCCGGTCAGGAGTTTGATAAGAAGGAACCGTTCGGATGGGGCGAGGCTGTCCCAGGCGGCAAGGATGCCGGCCTTGCGTTCGGGTTCGTCGCGCGTGGCGAGGTGGCGAATATAGGTGATCCAGTGGGTCAGGCTGTGATCGGTTGAGGTTGCCGGCGGAGGCAGGATCAAACCGATGGTTTCGGCAAGATCGCCCGCGACGGCATAGCTTTCCTCGAACAGCCAAAGCGGCAGGCCCGCCCGTTCGGCGGCCCATTCGCGGAGTGTCGTAGCCGTGATCGTGCGGCGGGGGCGACGGCCCGAGAAGAGGGCGACGGTCCAGAGGCGGTCTTCGGGCGGGGCGTCGGCCAGATAGGCGGCGAGGGCTGCGACCTTTTCCGAGGTGCGGGTGGTGCCGTCAATGGCGGCATAGAGGGCGGCAAAGCGTTTCATTCGGCCTCGGTCGGGTCTTTTTCAGACGCATCGGCAGCCTCGCCTTCGAAGGCTGTGGCGACGATGCGGGCGTCGTAGCCCTGCTCTTCGAGCCAGCGACGGAACGTGGCGGTGTAGCCGTGGGTGACGTAGACCCGTTCGGCCCCCGTGGCGCTGATGGCGGAGTTCAGCCCGTCCCAGTCGGCATGATCCGACACGACAAAGCCCATGTCGGCCCCCCGTCTGCGGCGGATACCTCGCAAGGCCATCCAGCCCGAGGCGAAAGCGGCAGAAGACGACCCGAAGCGGTCGGCCCATGGCGTGCCGGGGGCGCCAGGCGGGCAAAGGATCAGCGCGCCCTTGCGGGACTTGAGATCGGTGCCTTGGGTGACCTGTTCGGTGGCGGGTAAGGGGATGCCCTGCGCGCGGAGGACCGCGTTCGTCGCCTCGATCGCGCCATGAGTGAGGATGGGGCCGATGGCGGGGTCGAGAAGGGTAAGAAGGCGCTGCGCCTTGCCCAAGGCATAGGCGCCAAGAAGGGAGAAACGCCCTTCGGCGGCGTTGGCGGCCCACCAGCGGTTGATCTGGTCGCGCAACACATCCTGCGCGGGCCAGCGGAAGACGGGCAGGCCGAAGGTGCATTCGCTGATGAAGGCATGGCAGCGGACGGGTTCGAAGGGGGTCGAAAGGCCGTCGTCGGTGGTCTTGTAGTCACCTGAGACGACCCAGATCTGGCCCGCAACCTCGACCCGGATCTGGGCCGAACCGGGGACATGGCCTGCCGGGTGGAAGGAGACGCGGGCGTCGCCGATCTGGCGCGTTTCGCCATAGTGGACTTGGTCGAGGCGGATCTCGCCCAGACGGTGGCGGATGACGGGGGCGGCGATGTCGGTGGACAGGTAGCTGTCCATCCCCGGCCTTGCGTGATCGGAATGGCCATGCGTCAGCAGCGCCCTGGCCACGGGCCTCCAGGGGTCAATGTGGAAATCGCCTGCGGGACAATAGATGCCCCGGTCGGTGAAGGTCAGAACGTCGTCCATGACCCAAGCCTAGCGCAGGGACGGGCCAAGGAAAGCGGGCTTGTGCTTTGACCCGGGCTGTGGTGCCGTCCCGCCTGCAATCAGGGAGGACGGCAATGCGGACGGCAGGGTTCAAGGCGCGGATGGCGGCGGGCGAAAGGCTGGTAGGGACGTTCGTCAAGACGCCCGAGGTCACGGTGATCGAGGTAATGGCGCTGGCCGGTCTGGATTTCATCTGCCTTGATGCGGAGCACTGTGCCTTTGACCGGGGGCGGATGGATGCCTGTCTGGCGATTGCCCGGGCGCTGGACCTGCCGACGCTGGTGCGGGTCGGGGCGGCGACGGCGCAGGATATCTTGCAAGCGATGGATGCGGGCGCTGTGGGTGTGGTCGTGCCGCATGTCGATTCGGTGGCCAAGGCC
>JBGSWJ010000207.1:0-19230 GCA_041752495.1 Rhodobacterales bacterium | reverse complement strand
GGCACCACCGCCGTCTTCGGCACCGACCGCCGCGCGCTCTACTTCTCCAAGGAAGTCATCCCCTTCACCGGCCAGACCTTCGGCCCCACCGACGCCACCCCCGTCTTCCACCACGTCGGCGTCTACGCCTACCGGCCCGAGGCGCTGGCCGCCTATATCGGCTGGGAACCGGGGCCCCTCGAAACACTCGAAGGGCTGGAACAGCTCCGCTTCCTCGAAAACGGCACCCCGGTTCTGTGTGTCGAGGTCGAGGCAAAAGGCCGCCAGTTCTGGGAACTCAACAACCCCGCCGACGTGCCCCGCATCGAATCGATGCTCGCCCAGATGGGCGTCGCGTGACGGCACCCGCCAGAAGCGTCGTCATCGTCAGCCGTGGCCGGCCCCAGGCCCTCGTCCTCTGCGTCACCGCAGCCGCCCAACTCCGCTACCCCCTTTTCGAAGTCGTCGTCGTCGCCGACCCCGCCGGTCTTGCGGCGCTTTCCGCCGCAGGCTGGTCCCACCGCATCAAGACCATCCCCTACGACACCCCCAACATCTCCGCTGCCCGCAACCTCGGCCTTGCCGCCGCGGCCGGGGAAATCGTGGCCTTCATCGACGATGACGCCGTTCCCGAACCCACCTGGCTCACCCACCTGACCGCGCCCTTTGCCGATCCCTCGGTCATGGTCGCGACCGGCTTCGTCCTCGCCCGGAACGGCATCTCCTTCCAATGGCAGGCCCGCGATGCCCGCCCCGACGGCTCCAGCCACCCGCTGACCGTTGACCCCCAGACCCCCACCATCCTCGACCCGACCCACGGCAACGCGATCAAGACCGAAGGCACCAACATGGCCTTCCGCCGCGCAACCCTTGCCGCCGCCGGGGGTTTCGACCCCGCCTTCCGCTTCTACCTCGACGAAACCGACCTGAACCTGCGCCTCATGGCCCGCACAGCCGTTGTCCCCCTGGCCCAGGTCCACCACGGCTTCGCCCCCAGCGACCGCCGCCGCCCCGACCGTACCCCCCGCGACCTGCACGACATCGGCGCAAGCCTCGCCGCCTTCCTCCGCAAACACCACAAGGGCGATCTTAAGCCCATCCACGCCCACGAACGCGCCGCCCAGCGCCGCCGCCTTCTGTCCCATATGGTCGCAGGCCGCCTCGAACCCCGCGATGTCGGCCGCATCCTCGAAACCTTCGAAACCGGCTGGCAAGACGGCCTCACCCGCCCGCTCGCCCCCCTCCCTCCTGTCGCTCCCGCCACTGAACCCTTCCTCCCCATCGCGACCCCAACCGGCCCCCACGACCTTCTCTCCGCCCGCCGCCTCCACAAAATCACCCCCCACGCCACGGCCCTCGCCGCGCAGGGCCACATCGTCACCGCCGTGATTCTCTCTCCCACGGCCCGCCCGCACCGTGTCCGCTTTCATCCCGCTGGCTTCTGGCTGCAAACCGGCGGCCTTTTCGGCAAATCCCTCCGCACCGATCCGCCCTTCCGCTTCTGGCGCTTCAAGGATCGCGTCCAACGGGAATTCCGCCGTGTCGCACTAATCCGCACGGGTAGTCAGACTGGCCAGAAAAGCCCGTGAATTGTGCAAAGTGTTAAGTTATTGTCTCACCAATCGCCATAATCATGGCACAAACGTGGGTCAGTCTGGTGCATCGTGCGGCAATTGCTGCTAACGACCCGCCCATAGGCGTTCAAGGATTTGAGACAATGAAAACCAAGATTTCCAAGGCAGTCTTCCCCGTTGCAGGCATGGGAACCCGCTTCCTTCCCGCGACGAAATCCGTCCCCAAGGAAATCATGACTCTCGTGGATCGCCCCCTGATCCAGTACGCGATTGACGAAGCCCGCGCCGCCGGCATCAAGGAATTCATCTTCGTCACCACCCGCGGCAAATCCGCTCTCGAAGATTACTTCGATCAGGCCCCCGAACTCGAATCTGCCCTCCGCAAGGCCGGCAAGGATGACCTTCTCGAAATCCTGAAAACCACCAACATGGACAGCGGCGCCATCGCCTATATCCGCCAGCAGCGCGCGCTGGGCCTCGGCCACGCCGTCTGGTGTGCCCGCCGCCTGATCGGCAACGAACCGTTTGCCGTCATGCTCCCCGATGACGTGATCGCCGCCGAAACCCCCTGCCTTCAGCAGATGGTCGAGGCGCATGCCGAAACCGGCGGCTGCATGGTCGCCGCGATGGAGGTTCCGCCGTCCAAGGCTTCCTCCTACGGTATCCTCGACATTAAGGACGACATGGGCTCGATGGTCTCGGTCAAGGGGATGGTGGAAAAGCCCAAGGCAGGCACCGCCCCGTCCAACCTCGCTGTGATCGGCCGCTACATCCTCACGCCCAAGGTCATGCAGAACCTCAACCAGATCAAACCCAGCGCGGGGGGCGAAATCCAGCTGACCGACGCCATCGCGATGGAAGTGACCGAAGGCCGCCCGGTCTATGGCTACCGCTTCCGGGGTGAACGGTTCGACTGCGGCTCCAAGGCAGGCTTCCTCCAGGCGACCGTGGCCTTCGGCCTCGCCCGTCCCGATCTGCGCGACGAATTCTCGGGTTACCTGAATCAGCTCATGTCGATGCGCGACGCCGCCCAATAGGTCCGGGCCGCTCAGGCCCCCGCCATGCCCACTCCCGCCGCACGGCTTCTCGACCTGACGCGCCTCATCTCGCGTGCAGGCCGGACGCCGACCGGCATCGACCGCGTCGAACGCGCCTGGCTCAGCGCTCTCATCGCGGAATCTGTCCCCGTGTTCGGCCTGATCCGCACGACGGTCGGCTATCTCCTGCTTGACCGCGCCGGCATGACTGCGCTCGACATGGCCAACACATCAGGCCAGTTCGGCACCGCCTCCGGCCTCTCCCGCCTCTCGCGCAAGGCATCACCCGCCACCCGTGCCGCCGAATCCTTTGCCCGCCGCCACGCCATCGCCCGCACACTGCCCTTCGCGCTGGGCTCCATGCTGAAACGCCACCTTCCCCCCCGCACCGCCTATATCAACGTAGGCCACAGCAACCTGACCGACCGCGTGCTCACCACCCTCCGCACCCTCCCCGACACCCGGATCACTGTTCTCATCCACGACACAATCCCCCTCGACTGGCCCCAGTTTCAGCGCGACGGCACCCCCGCCGATTTCCGCGCCAAACTCACCCGGGTCAGCCGCCATGCCGACGTGATCCTGTGTCAGTCAAACGCCGTACGCGACGACCTCACCCGCCACCTGACACAAATGGGCCGCTGTCCGCCCCTCACCGTGGCCCCCCTTGGCGTGGATCTCGCCACCCCCGATCCCGCCACCGAACTCCCCCCCGATCCCTACTTCGTCATCCTCGGCACGATCGAACCGCGCAAGAATCACGCCCTCCTGCTCGATCTCTGGCCCGACCTCGGCCCCAATCCCCCCACACTCGTCATCTGCGGCAGCCGGGGCTGGCGCAACGATGCCGTCTTTGCCCGCCTCGACGCGCACCCCACCGGCATCCTCGAACGCCCGGGCCTCTCTGACGCCGCCGTCGCTGCCCTCCTCGCCAACGCCCGCGCCCTCCTCTTTCCCAGCTTCGCTGAAGGCTACGGCCTCCCCCTCCTCGAAGCCGCCGCCCTCGGTACGCCCGTTATCTGCAGCGACCTCCCCATCACTCACGAGGTACTCGGCCCCGCTGCAATCTACCTTGACGCGAACGATGCCTCGGGTTGGTTGCGGGAAATCCGCAATGCCGCGAAAAATCCACGCCATCGCCCTGAATCCAGACTTGTTCCCCCTGATTGGTGGTCTCATTTCAAGATCGCCTTAAGCGTGACATGATAGGCGCAAAAGCAGGCAAAGCAGGGACGACGGTAGGGTAAGGTGGGTTTCTTTCAGTCATATCGCCTCCGGCTACAGCGCAAGCGCTGGCGCATCCGCGCCTGGCGCAAAAGCCGTGACCTGACGGTGGTCCATGACCGCACCAGCCAGATCCGCCCCTCCGATATCCTCGTCTTCTCCACCCTCCGGAACGAAGACGTGCGGCTCCCGTATTTCCTGCGCTACTACCGCGATCTTGGCGTCAACCACTTCATCATGGTCGACAACGGCAGCACCGATGGCGGTGCCGAATACCTGGCGTCCCAGGCCGATGTCAGCCTCTGGCACACCGACGCCAGCTACAAACGCGCCCGCTTTGGCGTGGATTGGCTGAACTGGCTTCAGATGAAACACGGCACCGGCCACTGGTGCCTGACCGTCGATCCCGACGAACTCCTCGTCTACCCCTTCTGCGATACGCGCCCCCTGCGCGCGCTGACCGACTGGCTCGATGCCTCCTCGATCAAATCCTTCGGCGCCATGCTGCTCGACATGTATCCCAAGGGCCGCATCGACCAGACCCCCTATGCGCGCAATCAAGACCCGATCGCCATCGCGTCGTGGTTCGACTCCGGCAACTACACGATCGAACGCAACCGCAAGTTCGGCAACCTCTGGATTCAGGGCGGCCCTCGCGCCCGCATGTTCTTTGCCGACCGCCCCGAACTCGCCCCCGCCCTGAACAAGATACCACTCGTCAAATGGGACAAGGGATACACCTACGTCAGTTCAACGCACAATCTCCTGCCCCGCGGCCTGAACCTCGTCTATGACGAATGGGGCGGGGAAAAGGCTTCTGGCGTCCTCCTCCACACCAAGTTCCTCGACACCTTCACCACCAAGGCGCAAGAGGAACTCGAGCGGAAACAGCACTACGGCGCCTCCAAGGAATACAAGGCCTACGCCGCAAGGCTCAGCGACAACCCCGATCTCTGGTGCCGGTGGAGCGAGAAGTACATCAACTGGCGCCAGCTCGAAATTCTGGGGCTCATGTCCAAGGGGAACTGGGCATGACCTTTGGCGTGGTCATCATGGTCCACACCGCCTTTGACCGGGCCGAACAGGTGATCCGTCACTGGGTCGCCGGCGGCTGCCCCGTCGTCGTCCATATCGATCAGGCCGTCAGCGCCACCACCTACAGTCATTTCCAAGGTCAGCTCTCCGACCTTCCGCAGGTGCTTTTCTCGCGCCGCTTCCGTACCGAATGGGGCTCCTGGGGCATGGTGCAGGCCAGTCAGGCCGCCGGCGAACTCATGCTCGAACGCTTCCCGCAGGTGCAGCACGTCTACCTTGCCTCCGGCTCCTGCCTGCCACTCCGCCCTGTGGCCGATCTCGCGGCCTACCTCTCCGCCCGCCCCAATACCGACTTCATCGAAAGCGCGACCACCGCCGATGTCCCCTGGACAGTCGGCGGCCTGTCCGAAGAACGCTTCACCCTCCGCTTTCCCTTCTCATGGAAACGCCAGCGCCGGCTCTTTGACAAATACGTCGCGCTCCAGCGCCGCTTTGGTTTCAAACGCCGCATCCCCGCCGGGATCACGCCTCACATGGGCTCGCAATGGTGGTGCCTTACGCGCCGCACCCTGGCCGCTGTCCTCAACGACCCCGACCGGCCGACCTATGACCGCTTCTTCAAAAGGGTCTGGATCCCCGACGAAAGCTATTTCCAGACGCTCGCCCGCCTCTACACCCAGCAGATCGAAAGCCGCTCGCTCACCCTGTCCAAGTTCGATTTTCAGGGCAAACCGCACATCTTCTACGACGACCACCTGCAGCTTCTCCGCCGGTCCGATTGCTTTGTCGCACGCAAGATCTGGCCCCATGCCGATCTGCTCTATGATACCTTCCTGTCCGCCGGCGGCGACGCCACCAACGGCACCGAACCCAACCCCGGCAAGATCGACCGCATCTTTGCCAAGGCGGTTGACCGCCGCACCCGTGGCCGCCCCGGCCTTTACATGCAAAGCCGCTTTCCCAATGACGGCTGGGAAAACGGCGTTACCTCCTCGCCCTATTCCGTCTTCGAAGGGTTCACCGAACTGTTCGAGGATTTCGAATCCTGGCTCGCCCGCGCCACCGGCAACCGTGTCCACGGCCACCTTTTCGCCCCCGACCGCGCCGAATTCGAAGGCCGCCAGCCCGCCTTCTCCGGTGCGCTCTCCGACAGCGCCACGCTCCGCGACTATGCCCCACGCATGTTCCTGACCAACCTGATCTGGAACACCCGCGGCGAACGCCAGTGCTTCCAATACGGCCCCGCCGATACCGAAGACATCAGCTGGCACCTCGCCAAAGACCCGAACGCCCGCATCTCGGTCATCTCTGGCGCATGGGCCGTCCCCCTGTTCCAGTCCGGCGGCAACTTCGCCGACCTGAGGACCAAGGCCGCCCTCCTGCAAAAGATCGAGGCCGAACATCTCAAGGCCCTCCGCTCGCCCCATGCCAAGGCGCAGGTGCAGATCTGGACGATGGCCGAATTCGTCGAATCCCCGATGGAAATCTTGCAATCCATCGTCGAAACGATCAGCACCGGCTCCGCCCGCCGCCTGACCGAAGCCCCCCGCATGGTCAGCCTCACCGGCTTTGGCCAGTTCCTCCAGAACCTCAAGAATCAGGGCATGCACCCCTATCTCATGGGCGATTTCCCCGTCGATCCCGCGCCCACAATCGCCCCCACGCCCAAGCGCAAGCCCTATCTGGTCAAATAACCCATGGCCCCCCGCTTTGATTGCTTCGTTGTCTTTGCCGAAATGCGCACGGGCTCCAACTTCCTCGAAGCCAACATCAACAGCTTCGGCGACCTCAAATGCCATGGAGAGGCGTTCAATCCCGCCTTCATCGGCTACCCCAACTCCACTGATATCCTCGGCGTCACACAGGCCGAACGCGATGCCGACCCCGCCCGCCTCCTGAAAGCGATCCGCTCCCAGCCCGGCACCCTCGGCGGCTTCCGCTTCTTCAACGACCACGATCCCCGTGTGCTCGACCTGATCCTCCCCGATCCGCGCTGTGCCAAGATCATCCTCACCCGCAACCCCATCGAAAGCTACGTCAGCCGCAAGATCGCCGCCGCGACCGGCCAGTGGAAACTGACCAACGCCAAACACGCACGCAGCGAATCCATCCGCTTCAACGGGGCCGAGTTCGAAGATCACCTTGAACGCCTTCAGGCCTTTCAGGTCCGCCTCCTCAACACCCTGCAAAAGACCGGCCAGACCGCCTTCTATGTCGATTACGAAGACCTTCAGGACGTCGACGTCATGAACGGCCTTGCCACCTTCCTCGGCAGCGACGAACGGATCGAAGGGCTGGATAAAAAGCTCAAGAAACAGAACCCCGAACCGCTGGACGACAAGGTCATCAACTTTGCCGAGATGGAAACGGCCCTCGCCCGGCTCGACCGTTTCAACCTTAGCCGCACCCCCAATTTCGAACCCCGGCGCGGCCCGGCAATCCCCACCTACCTTGCCGCCGCGAAAAGCCCGCTGATCTTCATGCCGGTCAAGTCCGGCCCCGAACAGGCGGTCACAGACTGGCTCACCGCCCTCGATGGCGCTCCGCCCGTGTCGGACTTCACGAACAAGACGCTCCGCCAGTGGAAAAACGCCCGCCCCGGCCATCGCAGCTTTACCGTGGTCCGCCATCCGCTCGCCCGCGCGCACGCCGCCTTCTGCGACCGGATTTTGTCGAATGGCAAAGGCAGCTTTCCCGAAATCCGCGAAAACCTGCGCCGCACCTTCGCCCTGCCCCTTCCCGAAGGGCCCGTTCCCGACGCATTGCCGGCCGCTGAACACCGCGCTGCATTCAAGGTCTTTCTGACCTTCCTCAAGGCCAACCTTGGCGGCCAGACCAATATCCGCACCGATGCCGCCTGGGCCGGGCAGGCCGCCCATCTTCAGGGCATGGCGCAATTCGCCCTCCCCGATTTCATCCTCCGCGAAGACCGCCTTGCCGCCGATATCGCCATCGTCGCCTGGACCATCGGCCAAACCGACGCGCCGGAACTGGCGATGCCGACAGACCCCCACCACGCCCGCCTTGCCGCGATCTACGACGCCGACCTCGAATCGCTGGCCCGCGACGCCTACACCCGCGACTACATGACCTTCGGCTTCGCCCCCTGGGCCTGACCTGTCATCCGCGTAGGGTGGGTGAAACCCACCACCCCGCCAAACCGGACGCCCCCGTAACCCGGCCGTAACCGGCGTCCGCTATATCCATCCGTAAACGCATCCCTACGCCACCGTCGAAAAAATACCGACGTGATACCGACGCATTACCGACAGGCTACAGACGGCGATCATCCATTGAAAACATAAGGATAGGCCAAAGAAGAAAGGCCGCCACCCGCGTGACGGCCTTTCCTGACAAAGTGTTAACGCCTCACGCCGCCTGGCTGGCCTGCGCCTCGGTCAGGATCGTGTGCAGCGTCGCCGGATCGCTGTTGGCCCGCAGCTTGGCCCGCAGATTCACATCCCGCAGCGTCCGCGACACCAGCGCCAGCGCCTTCAGATGCTCCACCCCGGCACTCGCCGGCGCGATCAGCGCAAAGATCAGGTCCACCGGCAGACGATCAATCGAATCGAACTCAAGCGGCTTTTCCAGCCGGATGAACACGCCCCTGATCTTCTCCACCTCGGCCATCCGCGCATGGGGCAGGGCCACGCCATGCCCCACACCCGTCGGCCCCAGAACCTCGCGCTCCATCAGCGACTCGACAACCTCACCGGAATTCAGCCCATAGGCCGACTGGGTAAGATCGCCAAGATCCTGAAACAGGCGCTTCTTGCTGCTGGTGGCCCCCAGGACCTTAACGGCTCCGGCATCAAGTATATCGCCAAGTCGCATTACGCCCCGTCCTGTCTCTTGCGGCCGTCAGCCCGCATTGCGCGGGTCGATCCACCCGATGTTGCCATCGTCACGCCGGTATACGACGTTGATCCCGCTATGTTTTTCGTTCCGAAAGTCAAGGACGGACGCATGCGCGATCTCCATCTGCATGACTGCCTCGCCGACTGTCAGCGACGGAATCGCCGCTTCCATTTCGGCGATGATGGCAGGGCTCAGCTGTTCGGCCTCAACGTCTTCCGTGTCTTCTGTTGCAGCGAGGATATACGAGTCAGCCGCCGAAAGTTCAACAGGGTCAGGCCGCGCCTTGTGATGGTCCTTCAGCCTGCGCTTGTATCGCCGCAGTTGTTTACCCATCTTCTCGCAGCCCGAATCAAAAGCCGCATAGATTTCAGACGCATGGCCTTTGGCCTGCGCCGTCAGGCCCGTCGACAGGTGCACAACGATCTCGCAGACGAACTCATATCCGCTGCGCGAAAACACCACGGTCGCATCCGTGGGACGGCCGGCATACTTGGCCATCGTCTCGCCCAGTTCGGTCTTGACGTGGCTTTGCAGCGCCTCGCCGATGTCGATCTGTTTTCCGCTGATCTGGTAACGCATGTGTCCTCCTGACGTTTCAGGCACAAAGACGCGCACCCGAAAACGGGCGCCGTATCTGCTGTGCGGAGAGAGTGATGACAGCATCCGGTTTCCGGGCCTCGAAACCGCCATCAGGCAGTGCGACCATCAATCCGGGGCAAGGAAAAGCCACGCGTGTCATCCCCTCGATGTGGCACCAGACTCCCCCCGCCTGTCAATGACCCAGCGCAAATGCCGGGCCAATCTGCCGCAGGGAAACGGGGATCAGTTCACCCGGAACGACTGCCCCAGATAGACACGGCGCACGTTCTCGTCCCGCACAACCTCGTCCGTCGTGCCGGACATCAGTACCTTGCCATCATGCAGAATATAGGCCCGGTCCACGATCTCGAGCGTCTCGCGCACGTTGTGGTCGGTGATCAGAACCCCGATCCCCCGGTTCTTCAGGTCATGCACCAGCGACCGGATTTCCCCCACCGCAATCGGGTCAACCCCGGCAAAGGGTTCATCCAGCAGCACATATTTCGGCGATGCCGCCAGACAGCGCGCAATCTCCACCCGCCGCCGCTCACCCCCGGACAGGGCCAACGCCGGTGCCCGCCGCAGATGGGAAATCGAAAACTCCGACAGCAATTCCTCAAGCTTTTCCCGCCGCTTGGTATGATCGGTCTCGCTGATCTCAAGGATCGACAGAATGTTGTCCTCGACCGAAAGTCCCCGGAAGATTGACATTTCCTGCGGCAGATACCCGATCCCCATCCGCGCCCGCCGGTACATCGGCAAGGTCGTCACATCCCAGCCATCAATGATCACCTGCCCGCCCTCGGGCGTCACCAATCCTGCGATGGAATAAAAACAGGTCGTCTTGCCCGACCCGTTCGGCCCCAGCAGCGCCACAACCTCGCCCCGGCCCAGCGTCAGGCTCACATCCCGGATCACCGGCCGCTTGCGATAGCTTTTGCGCAGCCCCACAACCCGCAGCCCGACGTCGCCCTCGGTGACGGTCAGCTCCGGCATCAGTTGCTGCCCTCGGTCCGGAACACCGTCCGCACCCGGCCCTGCATCTGCGCCGTCCCGTCGCGCAGGTTCACGGTCATCGTTTCCGCCGACAGCGCGTTCAGCCCCTGCGTCAGCAAAACCTCGCCCGACATGACCAGAACGCCCGCCGTCAGGTCATAATCCGCCGTCTGCGATTCCGCCGCTTCTGTCGCCGTCGCAAAGGTCACGCCACCGGATGCCACAAACCGCGCAATCTGCCCCGTCGCCTCGTCATAGAACACTTCGACCTCGGCCGCAGACACCCGCATATCGCCCTGACCGATCACGACATTCCCTGAAAACTTCGCAGTCCGGCTATCCTGATCCACGTTCAGCGTATCCGCCGTCACCTCGACCGGGGCATTCGGATCAGCGTTGATCCCCCCCAGCGCAATATTGGTTTGCGCGCTGGCCATCACCGGCAGGGCAAGCGCGATCAGCAAGGCTGCAAAACGGTTCACGCGGAATGATCTTTCCTAAGGTTACGGCTGATATAGCAGCCGGACCCCGTTGTTGAAAACCATCTGTGTTCCAACTCCGTCCACACCGGCATGAATCACCAACCCGCCCGCCGTCAAGGTGCCAAAGGGCGCCTGCGCCGTCACCGGAACTTCGGAAATCACCGTCCCCGCTTTCAGGTTCGCCGTCAATTCGCTCGTCTCAATCGCATAGCCGCTCGAACTCACCGCCCGCGCCATGCCCGTCAGCTGCGCCTCCTGTGCTGGTCCGTTCACATGCCCTTGGTCCGCCGTAATCTCAACCCGCGACCCGTCCGTCGCGTCCAGCGTGATCGCGATATCCATGACGAAAAAGCTGTCCGCATTGGCCGCATCCGGCCGGATCATGCTGGCCGTGACACCCACGACCGTCCCGTCATCCGCAATCCCGGCCAGTGATGGCGCCGAAATCCGCGGTTCCTTGGCGATCTCCTCGATCTCGGCATAGGGGATCGTCACTCCCTGCTCACCACTGCGCGCAAACAGGAACAGCGTAGAGAGAAGCGCCAGCGCAGCCATCGGCAGGATGATCTTGGACCAGTTCACGAACCGCGTGTATCTGGTGTCCGAACGTGCCACGGCGGTCAGACCACCCCGGCCCGCAGGCAGTCATGAATATGCAGAATGCCCACAACCCGGCGCGACGCCACCGGATCGACCACGAACAGGCAGGTGATCTTGCGTTCGTTCATCACCGCAACCGCCTCTTCAGCCAGAACATCCGGCCCGACGGTGCGCGGATGAGCCGTCATCACCGTCCCTGCCGTCTGATCCAGTAGCCCTTCCATATGCCGCCGCAGGTCACCGTCCGTCACGATCCCAGCCAATTGCCCGTCCGCGTCCAGCACCCCGACCACGCCAAATCCCTTCTGGCTGATCGTCAAAAGCGTATCGCTCATCGGCGTATGGTGGCCCACCAGCGGGATCGCCTCGCCCTGATGCATCAGGTCCCGCACCCGGCTCAGCCGTGCCCCCAACCGCCCGCCCGGATGGAAATCGCGGAAATTGTCCGGCGTGAACTGCCGCTGTTCCATCAGCGCAATCGCCAGCGCATCCCCCAGCGCAAGCATCATCGTCGTCGAAATCGTGGGCACGATCCCCGTGCCACAGGCCTCACCCCGCTGCGGCAGCACGATGGCCACATCGGATTGCGTCAGCAGCGTGCTCTCCTCCCGCGCCGCCACCCCGATCAGCGGAATCCGGAACCGCCGCGTATAGGCCACAAGATCGGCCAGCTCAGGCGTCTCGCCCGAATTGGACAGGACAATCACCACATCGCCCTTGGCCATCATCCCCATGTCGCCGTGGCTCGCCTCGGCGGGATGCACGAAATGTGCGGGCGTCCCGGTCGACGAAAACGTCGCCGCAATCTTGCGCGCGATATGCCCCGACTTGCCCATGCCGGACACGATGACACGTCCCTTTGCATCCAAAAGCATCTGGACCGCCGTCGCAAAGCTCGGGCCAAGCCCCTCGGCCAGCGCGGTCAGCGCCGCCGCTTCCTCGCCGATCACACGGCGGGCTGTCGTCAGGAACTGGGCGCTGTCGGCCATCTCAGTGGGCAAAGATGTCGATTTCCGGCCACCCGGCCAGATCAAGCTGCGCCCGTGCCGGCAGGAAATCGAAACAGGCCTGCGCAATCCCCGTCCGCCCCTCGCGCGCCAGCATCCGGTCCAGCTCGGTCTTGACCCGGTGCAGATACAGCACATCCGACGCCGCATAGTCCAGCTGCGCCGCCGTCAGCGTCTCGGCACCCCAGTCGCTCATCTGCTGATGCTTCGAGATATCGACCCCGATCACATCCTGCAGCAGGTACTTAAGCCCGTGCCGGTCCGTGAACGTCCGCACCAGCTTGGACGCGATCTTGGTGCAATAGACCGGCGCCGTCAGCGCACCAAAGGTATGATAAAGCACCGCAATATCAAACCGGCCAAAGTGGAACAGCTTGAGCACCTTGGGGTCCGTCAGCATCCGGCACAGATTCGGCGCGGCGGTCTGCCCCGGCATCACCTGCACCAGATGGACATTCCCGTCCCCGCCCGACATCTGGATCAGGCACAGCCTGTCCCGATGCGGGTTCAGCCCCATCGTCTCGCAGTCGATCGCCACGACAGGACCCAGGTCCAGACCATCCGGCAGATCGCCGCGGTAAAGGTGGTTCGCCATGGTGCCTGTCATCCCTCACGTATCCGCTGTCCTGTTGCCCATACTACCGCACCGCCATCCCCGCAACGGCGACCCCACTGCCCTGCCCCCTCCGCCCCCGGGTTTCTTTGTCTTCCAAATACCTCGGGGGGGCCGCAGGCGGGGGGCAGAGCCCCCCTCCGCCCTCAGCCCCCAAAACCGTCGGCAGTCCTTGTGCACGCCAGGGCGCGCGATTACGAACATCTGCAAATCCAGATGTGGGATGGGTCACAGTACGCATGATCGATTGCAAAGTTATCAAGACCCCTGCGCGCGGGGTTCCGCGGATCATTGCCGTCTTTTCATTTCGATATGACGCTCATCTCGTGCCGGACCTCATCAGGAACATCAGCCCTTTCGTCCACGGCTACGCTGCCTTTGATGACCGCGCGACATCACTTCCGATGACGGACGAACCTGCGCGTCGCAATGCGCTTCACGCCGCAGCCCGGCAAATGGGCGCAGACTGGATCCTCGCCGTTGATCCGGATGAACGCTTTGAAAGGGCCATTGCAGACCGGATCGGCAACATGACGGCCGACCCTGAACTCAACCTGATCTGGACCTTCAACCTCCGTGAGCTGTTCACGCCCTTGGCCTACCGGACAGACGGCATCTGGAATGAAAAGAAACAGATGCGCCTCTATCCGGCCAAGGCAACGATCGAGCCACTGCAGCGCGGTCTGCACGGGCGCTGGATCGCGAACTCCGCAAACTATATCGAAATGGCCAGCGGGCTGAACCTTTATCACCTCCGCCATGTCTCGGTCCGGCGCACGCGCCATAGGCGCGATTTCTATGCGTCGGCAGACCCCAAAAGGTTGTTCCATTCGATCGGCTACGATTACCTCGCCGATACCCGGGGCATGGTCCTCAAGGAAATCTCAACGGGACGCAGATACGATCCCGATTTCATTGAAGATCACGGCCTCTGGGCTGCCCCGCCGTCCCAGTTTTCGGGCGAACCCGCGATTGATCCGCTCTCGTCCCAACTGGAAACCCTCCTCCGGGCAATCCGCCACAACGCGGCCGAAAATGCGGCCTGCCTGGCGCGCGACATCACCATGGCGGTGCCTGACCATGATTGCCTGCGGCTTGTCGCGGCCCACCTGGCCCGTAAGGCGGGCCATCCGCAGGACGCGCTCGATCTTCTCGCCCCTTTCTTCTTGGGCAATCAGAAGCCGCCCCAGCTTGCCCAGGAAATCCGCTCAGCCTGCATCGGCGTCTCGGACGGTAATCCACCTCCGCACCCGGCCTTTGATCAGCCCGATGCCCTCTGGCGCAGATGGGTCAATGCCGCAACCTTTCACGAAGGGCCGAACATCGGCCGTGGCAGGCTCTGTACCATCGTCGTGGGCCACAAATCACCAAAGACGCTCCTCCCCGTCGTCGCCGCCCTCCGCAGTCAAAGTGAAGACACCGAAATCGTGGTCGTCAATTCCGCCGGTGGCGATCCCGCCACCCTGCTGGCCGACCATCTCGCCCATATCCGCCTCATCGACATTCAGGAAAGTGTCTATGTCGGCCTGGCCAGAAACGTCGGCATCGACGCAAGCCATGCTGAATTCGTGTCCTTCCTCGCCGACGATTGCGTCCCGGGCCCGGGATGGGTCGCCTCACGCCTTGCCCGACATGGGCAGGGGGCCGAAATGGTATCAACCGCCGTCATGCCGGCCCGGCCAAGGTCCATCGTGGGAATTCTGGAACAGACGTTCGTCTTCCCTGGCCGTGCCCCCGACCTGAACGAAGACGAAGCCCTGCACTACGGTCGTTCCTACACCCGGGATATCCTGCGCAAGACCGGCTACTTCGCCCCCGCCCTGCCCGTTGGTGAGGATTCCGAATACAATCGCCGCGCTGATTTCATCGGCTCCGTTGAATGGGCTCCCGAAATCTATGTCACTCATATGGGGAAACAGTCGCTCCGCGATTTCTATCGTGACCTTTTCAAACGCGGCCAGCGCGCCGCTTATTTCATGCGGCGTCCGGGCACTACCAAGGAAGGCCCCCACTGGGTCCAGCGCCGGCTGGCCGTACAGCATTACCGAAGCCGCGTCGTCCTGACCAACCATGCAGACCTCAATCCGATCACCAGGTTCGCTCTCAGACTTGCCCTGCGCTACGCCATCCATGTGCAGGAAAAGGCCTACCTTAGTATGGAAGCCCCGCTGTCGGCCGCCGAAGAGGAAATCCAGAAGGCAACCGAACCCGACGCCCTGATTGACGCGCTCAACGCCGCCATCGCCCTCACGCCACAGAACTGGCGTCTGTTTATGAAACTCGGGTCAGCACACCTGTCAAAAGATGCCAAGGCTGGCTTCCCCGCCGCCATGGAGGCATTTCGCAAGGCCAATGCCCTCGCCCCGGCCGAATCCGAACCCGTCCGGCTGGCCTGCACAGCCATCTCGGCCAATCAGGGCCACGCGGCCTCGGTCATCTTCGCGAAAGAGGCCCTGGCCATGGCACCCAGCCAGGCCAGCCTCGCCTGCCAGGTCGCCGCATTCTCTCAATATGCCAAGCAGTTCGACAGTTCGATCTACTACGGCCAGCGCTCTCTTCTTCACGACCCGACCGATGTCCGAACTTACCTGATCCTGCAAAAGACCTATCTTCTGGCCGGAAACCCCGCCCAATCCGAACATTGCAAGGCAACCCGGGATCAATTCCTCGCCGTGAAGGAAGAGCAAGCCCGCCGCCCCGCCGCCTGAACAGCGGCCCAAGGCGGCGAGACGACCGCCTTACCCCAGCCGCTCCATCAGCCGACAATAGGCTTCCTGCCCCTTGGTGAAACTCGACAGCCGAAAGAATTCGTTCGGCGCATGCAGGTTCTCGTCCGGCAGGCCAAAGGCGAACACCGTCGCATGCACGCCCAGTTCCTTGAGCAGCATCGTCATCACCGGAATAGACCCGCCCGACCGCGTCAGATAGGGCGTCTTGCCGTAAACCTCGGCCAGAACCTCCCCCGCCACCGTGCTCGAATTATGCCCGCCCGGGACAAGGAACGGGTCCGCACTCCCCGCCAGCCGCTCGACCCGCGCACGCAGACCGCGCGGCACATGGCTTTCGATATGCGCCTTGAGAAGGTCGAAAATCCGGTCCGGCGTCTGGTTCGCCACCAGCCGGCAGGTGATCTTGGCCTTCGCCTCGGCGGGCAGGACCGTCTTGATCCCGTTCCCCTGCCAGCCGCCCCAGATCCCGTTCAGCTCAAACGTCGGCCGCGCCCACAGACGCTCCCGCACCGTAAAGCCTTCCTCGCCGAACGCCTCGGTCACGCCCATATGCTCCACATAGGCCGCCTCGTCGAACGGCACACGGGCAATCGCCGCCCGGTCCTCGGCCGTCAGGTCGATCACGTCGTCGTAAAACCCGTCGACCGTGATCTTGCCGTCCAGCCCCTTCATCGACGCGATGATCTGCGCAAGCCCCTGAATGGGGTTCGCAATCCCGCCCCCCTGCTGGCCCGAATGCTGATCGCCCTTCGCCCCCGTCACCGTCACCTCTGCCGCGACCAGCCCCTTGAGGCCGGTCAGAAGGTTCGGCTGATCCGGGCTCCACTGGCTCCCATCCGCCGAAAAGATCATGTCAGCCTTCAACATCGCCCCGTTTGCCGAAATGAACGGCGGCAGATGCGGCGACCCGATCTCCTCTTGTCCTTCAAAGAAGAACTTCACATTCACCGGCAGCCGCCCCGTCGTCTTCAGCATCGCCTCGGCAGCCACGATGGGAATGAACATCCCCCCCTTGTCGTCACTCGCCCCCCGGCCAAAGATCTTGCCGTCCCGCTCCACCGGCTCAAACGGCGGGCTGTCCCACAGGTCAAACGGTTCCGCCGGCTGCACGTCGAAATGGCCATAGATCAGGATCGTGGGCTTGCCCGCCCCGGCATGCAGCCAGTCGCCATAAACTACCGGATGCCCCTCGGTGGGCATCATCCGCACATTCTCAATCCCCGCAGCCTGCATCCGGGCCACCACCCAGTTACCCGCCGCAACCACATCCGCCTTATGCGCATCGACCGCCGAAACGGAAGGAATGCGCACAAAGTCGATCAGTTCCTGCGTGAACCGCGCCTGATGCGTGTCCAGGTATTCTCTCCAGTCCATGATATCCCCTCAGGCCGCCGGCATCCGCGTTTCGACCAGTTCCGCCCAATAGGACGCCCCCGCCGGAATCGCGTCATCGTTGAAGTTGTAAAGCGGGTGATGGACATCCGCTGTGTCGCCATTGCCGATCTGGATATAGGCGCCGGGACAGACCTGCAGCATATAGGCGAAATCCTCGCCCCCCATGATCGGCGGGGTGTTGTCGTTCACCGCCGCAGGTCCCGCGATCTTACGCGCGATGTCGGCGGCAAAGGCCGTTTCGGCCTCGGAATTGACCATCGCGGGATAACCCGGCTTCCACTCAATCTCGGCCCGCCCGCCCAGCGCCTGCGCGGTCAGGCTTACGATGGATTTCAGCCGCTCCTCGGCCATCTTGCGTAGCCCCGCGTCAAACGTCCGCACCGTCCCGCGCAACTCCACCCGCTCCGGGATCACGTTCCACGCCTCGCTTTCCGTCCGGAACGACGTCACCGACACCACGACCGACCCAACCGGATCGGCATTCCGCGCAGCAATCGTCTGCAACGCCATCACGATCTGCGACGCCATCACCGTGGTATCAACGGACGCATGGGGCTGCGCCGCATGGCCGCCCTTGCCGATCACCTGAATGGTGAAATTGTCCGTCGCGGCATAGAACGCTCCGGGCCGGATCGTGAAATGCCCCACCGGCACCCCCGGCGCGTTGTGCATCCCATAGATTTCCTTGATCCCGAACCGCTCGATCAGCCCGTCCTTGACCATCGCTTCGCCCCCGGCCCCGCCCTCTTCGGCGGGCTGGAACACGACGGCAACCACCCCGTCAAAGTTCCGCGTCTCGGCCAGATACTTGGCCGCCCCCAAAAGCATCGCCGTATGCCCGTCATGCCCGCAGGCATGCATCTTACCCGGCACCTTGGACGCGTAGGGCAGCCCCGTCGCCTCCAGGATCGGCAGGGCATCCATATCGGCCCGTAGCCCCACGACATGCCCGCGCCGGTCGGTCTTGCCCTTGATCACGCCTACGACACCCGTGCGCCCGATCCCCTCGACCACCTCGTCACACCCGAACTCACGCAGCTTTTCCGCCACCAGCGCCGCCGTCCGGTGCGTGTCATACATCAGCTCCGGGTTCTCGTGGATATCGCGCCGCCATTCGGCTATCTCGGCCTGCATCTCGGCCAGACGGTTCTTGATCGGCATGGTCTTCCTCCCTTGTGTCTATCCGTTCAGAACCAGATGCCCCGGCGCGACCTCGGTATAGGTCGACGGCGCGGCCACATGGCCCAGCGGAAAGATCGGTGATGTGATCGGCTTGAAACTCAGATCGTCCTTGAACTTCCGCTTGCGCGGATCGGCAATCGGGACGGCAGACAAAAGCTGTTGGGTATAGGGATGGCGCGGGTTGTCGAACACCGCAGCCCTTGGCCCGATCTCGACGATCCGGCCCAGATACATGACGCCCACATGGTGCGCGACGCGTTCGACCACCGCCATGTCGTGACTGATGAACAGATAGGACAGCCCCAGATCGGCCTGCAATTCCATCATGAGGTTCAGCACCTGCGCCTGCACCGACACGTCCAGCGCCGACACCGCCTCGTCCGCGACGATCAGCTTGGGGTTTACGGCCAGCGCCCGCGCAATCGCCGCCCGCTGCCTTTGCCCGCCCGACAATTCATGCGGAAACCGCGACATGAACTCGCGCGGCAACCTTACCCGGTCGAATATCTCGGCCACCCGGTCCCGCAACTCCTGCCCGCTGGCCAGCCCGAAATTCTGGATCGGCTCTGCCACCTGATCCTTGAGCCTGCGATAGGGGTTCAGCGAAGCAAACGGATCCTGGAACACCATCTGCATATCCCGCCGCGCCAGCCGCAGGTCATGCCGGTTCAGCGCCCCGATATCCCGCCCGCCGATCCACACCTCGCCCGAAGTCGGCTCGATCAGCCGCAGGATCGACCGCCCGCAGCTTGACTTGCCACAACCCGACTCCCCCACCAACGCCAGCGTCTCGCCCACGTTCAGCGTGAACGACACATCCTCGACCGCATGCACCTGCGCCACCGTCCGCCGCAGGATGCCACCCTTGACCGGGAACCGCGTCGTCAGATGCTTGACCTCAAGCAGCACCTCGGCCTTGCGCGCCACCGGGGCCGCTGCC
>JBGSWJ010000206.1:0-1644 GCA_041752495.1 Rhodobacterales bacterium | reverse complement strand
GTGGAGGGGGACATGCGCGTCGGCATCGTCCACGGCGCCGCCCGGAAAAACGAATTTCATTGGCATGAAGGCCGCGGACTGGCCGCGCTGGCCCATCAGGATGGCGGGACGGGTCGTGCGGTTGCGGACCACGATCACGGTGGCTGCGTCGCGGATCGCGGTCTTGTCGGTCATTGTCGTCCCCGCCGTCAGGCGGTGCCGCCGAACCCGTGCATCCGCCGCGCCCATTGGATCGCCACGATGGCGCCCTTGAGCCTTGGCAGAAGGTAGAGGGAAAGCGCCACGCAGCCAACGGTAAAGACGGTGAATGTCACCAGAGGTTCGGGCCGGAAGCGGACAAAGAACATCAGGATCAGTGGTGCCATGAGGTGGCCCACGATCAGGATGGTCAGATAGGCAGGGCCGTCATCGGCGCGGTGGTGGAAGAGTTCCTGCCGGCAGACGGGGCAAGTGTCCTTCACCTTGAGATAACCGTTGAACAGGTGGCCTTGCCCGCAGTTCGGGCAGCGCCGGTTCAGGCCGCGCCGGATCGCGGGCCATGTCGGCCGGTCGTCTTCCATAGTCATGGTCTGGTCCGTCATTGCGCTGCTCCTTGACCGGAAAGGCAATGCGCCTGTCGGGCCGTTTTGGAAAGGGGGCAAAGCGCCCTTGTGGCGCCATGTCGCTGGCTTGTGAAAGGGCGGAGAAAATCTTTCCACAGAGTGCGACGGAAGTCCGGATGCGGCGCGTTCCACATGTGACTTCGGCGAATGAGCCCGGAGCTTAGGACGTGAAATCCTCTGGAGGATGATGAAAATGAAAAAAACGATTGTGACTGCCGGTCTGATGGCGGCCCTGTTGGGCACCGCCGCGTTCGCTCAGGATACTGCCGCCCCCGCCGATGCGGGGCAGGAGATGGGCATGGGTCATGACGGCATGATGGGCATGGGCCCGGATGGCATGGGTCCCGGTATGGGCGGTCGCATGGGGCCGGGGATGGGTATGTCTTTTGCCCTGCTTGACACCAACGGCGACGGTCAGGTGACTGTCGAGGAGATCGAGGCCCGGCAGGCGGCCCGGTTTGCTGCGGCGGATGCCGATGGCAACGGGGGGCTGAGTGCCGAAGAGATGGTCGCCATGGCCGAGACGCAGCGGCTTGAGATGCTGACGGACGCCATGACCGAACGGTTGGCCCGGATCGATGACAATGGCGATGGTCAGGTGCAGGCCGAAGAAATGACGGCCCGGATGCCCAACCCGGTGATGATGTTCGACGTGATGGATGCCGACAATGACGGGGCTATCACGCAGGCCGAGTTCGACGCCGCCCGTGAACAGATGGACGACCGTGGCCCCCGGGGCGAACACCGGGGCGAGCGCCATGGTGAGCGCGGCGGCTGGGGCTGGGGGTTCTGGAACCGCGGCTGAGGTGTAATGTGACGAGTGCCGGCCCGGATCTGTTCGCATGGACGGCACCGGGCCGGGTGTTTAGGACTGCACGGATGAGCATGGCTGAGGCGCAACAGGAAACCGCAGGGCCGGGATATGATCCCGATGGCGCGCTTCTTGTGGCCTATGCCAATGGCGATCCGCTGGCGGCGCGGGACCTGACGGCGCGGCTTGCGCCACGGGTTCTTTCGCAGGCGATGCGGATGCTGGCCGACC
>JBGSWJ010000205.1:0-2234 GCA_041752495.1 Rhodobacterales bacterium | reverse complement strand
CCGCGGTGGCCCGTATCGCGGCACTGGGCGGCCCTGTTACCGCCGCCCCTTTTGACGTGACCGACCTTGCCAGCCACGCAACCCATCTCGACAGGATCGAGAACGCCCTTGGCCCACTCACCACCCTTGTCAACAACGCCGGTGTCGGCGTCCTCCTGCGCGGCGACCTTCTGGATGTGACCCCGGAAAGCTGGGACCGCTGCCTTGCCGTCAATGCCAAGGCGATGTTCTTCCTGTCCCAGGCCTTTGCCCGCCGCCTCCTGTCCCGCGACAGGCCCGCAACCCTGTTCCACTCTATCGTCAACGTCACCTCGGCCAGCGCCGTTGCCGTCGCCGTCCAGCGTTCCGAATACTGCGCCAGCAAGGCCGCCGCCGCGATGGTGTCCAAGGCGCTGGCCGTCCGCCTTGGCGCCGAAAACATCGCCGTCTACGATGTGCAGCCCGGCCTCATCGCCACTGAAATGACGGCCCCCGTCATCGACAGCTACCGTCAGCGCGCGGCCGACGGGCTCACCCTTTTCCCCCGCGTGGGCGAACCGCCCGAAATCGGCCAGATCATCGCCACCCTTGCCGGCGGCAAACTTCCCTATACCACCGGACAGGTCATCTCGGCCGATGCCGGGCTGATGGTCCCGCGTTTCTGAAAGGACGACCCGTGAAGATCGCCTTGCCCGATACCCAGGGGCGCCTCATCGACTACACCCTGACCGGCACGCCCATCGCCGCAGGCAAATTGCCCCTCAGTGCCGTCCGCACCGTCTACGCCGCCGCCCATGTCGTGGCCGATCCCTTTGCCGCAAGCGACCCGACCGGCCCTGCCGCCGTGGACTGGGCGGCAACGATGGCCTTCCGCCACCACCTTGCCGGGCTTGGCCTTGGCATAGCCGAGGCGATGGACACCGCCCAGCGCGGCATGGGCCTCGACTGGCCAGTTGCGCTCGACCTGATCCGCCGGACGCGGGCGGACCTGCCCGATGCGCTTGTCGCCAACGGTTGCGGCACCGACCACCTTGATCCCGCCGCCGCAAGCAGCATCGACGACGTGATCCGTGCCTATCTCGAACAGGCCGAGGCGATCCAGAAACTCGACGCCCGGCTGATCCTGATGGCCAGCCGCGCCCTGGCCCGCGTGGCCCGTGGCCCGGCCGATTACATCACCGTCTATGACCGCGTCCTCTCGGCTTGCGATCAGCCCGTCATCCTGCATTGGCTGGGCGAAATGTTCGATCCCCACCTCGCAGGCTACTGGGGCTCTTCCCGGTTCGAAGACGCGCTCGACACCGCGCTCGAGGTCATCCATCGCAATCAGACCAAGGTGGACGGGATCAAGATCAGCCTGCTCGACAAGGACAAGGAAATCCTCATGCGCCGCCACCTGCCCGCCGGGGTCAGGATGTATACGGGCGACGATTTCAACTATCCCGAACTGATCGCAGGCGATGATCAGGGCTTCAGCCACGCGCTTCTGGGCATCTTTGATCCGCTTGCACCTGCGGCAGCCCATGCCATCGGGCGTCTGGGGCAGGGCGACCGCACGGGCTTTCACGCCACGCTTGACCCCACCGTGCCGCTCGCCCGCCTGATCTTCCGCACGCCCACGCAGCACTACAAGACAGGGGTCGTCTTCCTTGCATGGCTCAACGGCTTTCAGGACCATTTCATCATGCTGAACGGCGCCCAGTCCCTGCGCCCCTTGCCCTATTTCACCGAAATCTTCCGTCTGGCCGACGGCGCGGGCCTCCTCTCCGATCCCGATCACGCGGTCGCCCGGATGAAGTCCCTCCTCGCCCTGTACGGAGCCTAGGATGACCACCCGCACCCCGCCCCTTCACCGGTCCGCCTACCGCGCCTTCGTGCCGATCACGACGCGTTGGGCCGACAATGACATCTACGGCCACATGAACAACGTCGTGCATTACTCGCTTTTCGATACCGCCGTGAACGGCTGGCTGATCGGGCAGGGCGCGCTTGACATGCGCGTCGGGCAGATCGGCCTCGTCGTCGAAACCGGCTGCCGCTATCACGGCGAAATGGCTTTTCCCGACCGCGTGACGGCGGGCCTCAGGGTCACCCATATCGGCACCTCCTCGGTCCGGTACGAGGTGGGCCTGTTCCGCAATGACGATGACCAGACCAGCGCCGAAGGATTCTTCGTCCATGTCTATGTCGATGCCGCCACCCGCCGCCCCGCGCCCCTTGACCCGGCCCTCCGCCGCGCCGTGACCAGCCTGTCC
>JBGSWJ010000204.1:0-5308 GCA_041752495.1 Rhodobacterales bacterium | reverse complement strand
AGCGCATTGCGTCAGCCAGTGGGGGCACGACTTTCGCCCTGACTACCTGCGCATTGGTGACCTGCGCCGCACGCTGAACGTCCCCCTCGCCGCCTTCACTGCAACAGCCGACGAAGAGACGCGGGCCGAGATCGTCACGCGTCTGTTCGACGGCATCGCGCCCGAGACGTTCCTGCGCGGCTTCGACCGGCCCAACCTGCGCCTGGCCTTTGCAGTCAAGGATACACCGCGCCAGCAGATCCTGCGCTTTGCCGCAGCGCGCAAGGGCCAGTCCGGCATCGTCTACACCGCGACGCGCGCCAAGACCGAGACGCTGGCCCAGGCGCTGCGCGAGGCGGGGCACGTGGCGCTGCACTATCATGGCGGGATGGAGGCCGAGGACCGGCGCATTGCCGAGACCCGGTTCAGCCGCGAGGATGGGCTGATCGTGGTGGCGACGGTGGCCTTTGGCATGGGGATCGACAAGCCCGATATCCGTTGGGTCGCCCATGCGGACCTGCCGAAATCCATCGAGTCCTATTATCAGGAGATCGGCCGGGCGGGTCGCGACGGTGCGCCGGCCGAGACGCTCACGTTGTTCGGGCCGGATGACATCCGCTACCGCCGCCAGCAGATTGACGAGGGGGCCGCGCCGGCCGAACGGCGGGTGGTCGATCACGGGCGGCTGAATGCTTTGCTGGGGTTGGCCGAGGCGCTGAGTTGCCGGCGGCAGACGCTTTTGGGGTATTTCGGCGAGGAGAGTGGGCCTTGCGGGAATTGCGACCTGTGCGACCGTCCGCCCGAGGTGTTTGATGCGACGACGCCGGTGCGTATGGCCTTGTCGGCGGCCTTGCGGACCGAAGAATGGTTCGGGGCGGGGCATCTGACGGATATCCTGACGGGCAAGATGACCGAGAAGGTGCGCGCGCGGGGCCATGACAAACTGCCGACCTTTGCCGTGGGCAAGGAATGGAGCGAGCGTCAGTGGCAGGCGATATTCCGGCAGATCATGGGGCTGGACCTGATGCGGCCCGATCCGGACCGGCATGGCGCGCTGCGGATGACGGAAAAGGCGCGGCCCGTCTTGCGGGGCGAGGCGCAGGTGACGCTACGGGCGGATGCGCTGAAGGCGGCCAAGGCCGGGCCGCGCGTGCAGGCGCTGGTGAGCGAGGAAGATGCGCCGCTTCTGTCCGCCCTCAAGGCCAAGCGGAGGGAGTTGGCCGAGGCGGCGCAGGTGCCAGCCTATATCATCTTTACCGACCGGACGCTGATCGAGATGGCCGAGGCACGGCCCGCGACGCTGGACGCCTTTGCGAAGATCGGGGGCGTCGGGGCCAAGAAACTGGAAAGCTATGGGCGTGTCTTTTTGTCGGTCATCAATGGCGGGGCCGAGGAGGTGCATCCCACGCGCCGCAAGCTGGCCGGGCGCGACGAAGGCGCGATTTACGACCGCCTTCTGGCCGTGCAGGCCGATCTGGCCCGTGGCGATGACGGCGCGGGCAAAACGATGAGCTGTTCGGCGTCGCTTCTGGCCAAGGTCGCACAGGCCAAACCGACCGACCTTGGCGGGCTGGCGCGGATACTGGGCGAACGGCATGCGGAACGGTTCGGGGATGCGTTCCTTGAGGTGCTGCGTGAGCCCGGGTAAGCGGCCTGTTCCTGTGAAGGCCCCCAAATCAGACAATCAGGAATTGAACTGATGAACGATATTCTGGCCCTGACCGTCCTTGTCTTTGGCGTCCTGATTGTCGCCCTTGCCTTGCGCGGTTTCATCCGGGCGCATCGCAACGCCAAACCGCCCCGTTCTGGCGGGCCACCGGAAAGGGCTGTTCACCGCCGCCGCGCCGCGCCCAAGGTCAGCGATCCGGTCCTCGAACTTAATCCCCGGTCGCTTTTGGTTGATGGGTCGAACGTGATGCACTGGATCGACAACCGCCCCACGACCGAGGCGCTGCAGCGCGTTCTGGCCGCATTGCGCAACGCGGGCAATGATCCGATTCTGTGTTTTGATGCCAATATCGGCTATAAGCTTGTAGACAGTCACCTGGACCCAGCCGAACTTGCCCGATTCTTCGGGGTCGCGGCGCGCAACATTCTGGTCTGTCCGGCAGGGACAAAAGCCGATGACATGATCCTTCGGCTGGCCGTGGAGCACGATCTTACTGTTGTTTCGAACGACCGATACCGCGAGTACACCGATCTTGCGCCCAAGATCAGTCGGATGACGGGTCAGATCAAGGATGGCAAGGTTGAGCTGAGGTTGCGTAGTCCAGTGACTGCGTCCTGACGGGTTGCTGCGGGGCCTTGGGCTGCTATCTGTTGGGTTCGCCTGACCGGGGTTGCCAATGCTAATCGTGATTTCGCCTGCCAAGTCCCTGAACCTTGATCCGGTGCCGGTGGTCCCGACGGAGCCAGCCTGGCAGGCCGATGCCGCACGGCTGGCGCGGACGGCGCGGGGGCTGGGGCTGCGGGATCTGCGCGGGCTGATGGGGATTTCGGAGGATCTGGCGCGGTTGAACCGGGACAGGTTCCGGGCATTTGCCGATCAGCCTGCGGCGGATCAGGTGAAGCCTGCCGTTCTGGCCTTTAACGGTGATACCTATCAAGGGTTGGATGCGGGGACGCTGGAGCCCGAGGATCTGGCCTGGGCGCAGGATCATCTGCGCATCCTGTCGGGGATTTACGGGCTGTTGCGGCCGTTGGACGCGATCCAGCCCTACCGGCTTGAGATGGGAAGCCGCCTGCGCACGCGGCGGGGCGATAGCCTCTATGACTATTGGGGCGACCAGATTGCCAAGGCGCTGAATGCGCAGGCCAAGGCGGTCGGGACGAATGTGCTGATCAACTGCGCTTCGCAGGAGTATTTCGCGGCGGCGGATCGCAAGGCGCTGAAACTGCGGGTGGTGACGCCGGTGTTCATGGAGGTGCGCGATGGCAAGGCGGCCATCGTCAGCTTTTTCGCCAAGCGCGCACGGGGCGCGATGGCGCGGTTCATCCTGCAGAACCGGATCGGCGATCCGGAGGGGATCAAGTCATTCACGACCGGCGGCTATGCCTTTGCACCCGACCACAGCGAGGGCGACAGGATGGTGTTCCTGCGCGATTATCCGGTTTTGAGCGCCGAATCGTAGGCCACGAGTTCGACCGTGTTGCCTTCGGGATCGTTGGTGAAGATGCCGCGCCAGCCGACCCAGGCGAAGTGCTGGACCTGATAGGGCTGGCCGATCCTGTCATACCAGCGCATGACGGCCTCTTGCTCCGCGAAGGGCATGGAGAGGGCGATATGGTGGAGGGTTGACGCGGGCCCCCCGGCGGGCGGGACGGGGGCAGATTCGTGGACGCCGGGATTGTCGATGTCGTGGCGGAAGAGGGCGAGGACGGCGGTATGGCCGCCAAAGCCATCGGCCACTTTCAGAAAGATGATGGGACTGTCATCCGTACCGCCGAACCGGGTCAGGCCGATCACGTCCTGATAGAAGCGGGCCATGCGGGCGGGGTCGGCACAGCGGATGGCGATTTCGCCGATGGCGCGCGGGCTGAAGCCGCGTTCGTTCTGGTCTGACATGGAAAATCCTGCGCGAGACTTAAGGCAATCCTTACCTTCCTGAGCGAGGACAAGCATTGCGACTCTGGCCGCTTTCTGCGACCTTTGCGACATTGGTTTAGGCAGAGGTATTGTGATGCGCAGGCTGTTGCTTTCGGTTGTGCTTGCTCTTTCGGCGGGTGTCGGGGTGGCTCAGGACGTTGTGCCGCCCGCGCATGTCGCGATTTCGCGGGATGTGGATTTCCCGGGCGGCGATCTGGCCACCTATTTCGACACGACTTTGGATGCCTGTCAGGCGGCCTGTCTGTCGAATGACCAGTGTGTTGCCTTTACCTTCAACCAGAAATCGAATGCCTGCTTTCCCAAGGGCGCCGTGGACGCTGTCCAGCCGTATCAGGGGGCGATATCTGGCAGGATTGTCGCGACCGACCCACGGGTTCTGAACTTTGCGCCGACGCGGGCGGCGGAATTGTCTTTCCTTGACAGCTATATGCTGGATGAGGCGCGGGATCTGGCGCTGCAGATCGGCCGGTATCATTCGTCGGACGAATTCAAGCCGGCCGACCTGATCGGCTTTGCCGAGGAGCAGCGGCGGGCGAACAACTCGATGCTGGCCTTCAAGTATTACGGGGCTGCGGTTGCCGTGAGTGACCGGGCGGACCTGTGGCTTGAGTATGCACGGCTGGGGCAGACGGCGATCAGCACCAATTCCGATGAGGTCAATCAGGCCCGGATGAGGACGCGGCCCGCGTTCATCAACGCCTATCTGCGGGCGGGCGATCCGGGGACGCAGGCGGATGTGCTGAACGAACTGGCGCTTGCGCTGGAACTGCAGGGCTATGGGCGGATGATGATCCCGGCGCTGCGGCTGGCCCAGGATATCCAGCCGCGCCGCGATACCGAGGCCGCGCTGGAACGGGCCATCGGGCTTTACGGGTTCCGGGTGGCCGATACGCAGGTGGACAGCGACAGTGCGACTCCGCGCATCTGCGTGAATTTCAATGAATCGCTGGCGCAGGCCGGGGTGGATTATGCGCCGTATGTGCAGTTGCCCGATGCGAATTTCACGGTCGATGTCAGCGACACCCAGCTTTGCATCGACGGCGTTGAGCATGGGCAGCGCTATCGTCTGGTGATCCGCGACGGGCTTCCTGCGGCGAGCGGGGAGAAGCTGGTCCGGCCGGTCGAGCTGAACCTTTACGTGCGCGACAGGTCGCCTGCGGTGCGGTTCACCAGCCGGGCCTATGTTCTGCCGCGTGTGGGGGATGTGGCCCTGCCGGTCGAGACGGTGAACCTGACCGAGGTTCAACTGACGCTGGCCCGGGTCAGCGACCGCAACATCCTGCGGACGATGCAAGAGGGGATGTTTGCCGCGCCGATCTATGACTGGCAGCAGTATTACTTTGACGAACAGATCGGCGAGCGTATCTGGGAAGGCACCGCGACGGTTGCGCAGGATCTGAACCGGGATGTGCTGACACGTATCCCGCTGGAAGAGGCTTTGTCGGGCCAGCCTGCGGGCGTCTATGTCCTGTCGGCGGCGGTGCCGGGGGCTGATCCCTACGATAATCCGGCGTCGACACAGTGGTTTGTGCTGTCCGATATCGGCCTTGCCACGATGATGGGCAATGACGGGCTGACGGTTGTCGTGCGGCAGCTGGCCGACGGCGCCGCGATGGCGGGGGCCGAGGTGACGCTCTTGTCGCAGGCCAATGCCGTTCTGGGCACGGCTGTGACCGGCGAGGACGGGATCGCCCGGTTCGAAGCCGGGCTGACGCGGGGGAC
>JBGSWJ010000203.1:0-2305 GCA_041752495.1 Rhodobacterales bacterium | reverse complement strand
AGGTTTCATTGAAGGGGTAGACCGGGATCAGGTGACGCTGTTTCCGGACCGTCTTGAGGACTGGATTGACGACGATCATCTGGTCCGGGTGGTGGATCTGTTTGTTGAACAGCTTGATCTGGCGGGCCTTGGCTTTGTGCGCGCGGCGCATGCGCGGACAGGGCGACCGGGATACCATCCGGCCATTCTTCTGAAGCTGTTCATCTATGGCTACCTCAACCGGATCCCGTCCAGCCGCAGGTTGGAGCGCGAGGCAGGGCGCAATGTCGAGGTGATGTGGCTGCTCGGGCGATTGGTGCCGGATCACAAGACCATTGCGGATTTCCGGCGTGAGAACGGATTGCCCATCCGCAAGACCTGCGCGCAATTCGTGGAGCTGTGCCGCCGGATCGGCACGCTGAAGGGCGACTGCGTGGCCATCGACGGCAGTAAGTTCAAGGCGGTCAATAACCGCGACAAGAACTTCACCAAGGGCAAGATCGCCAGCCGCCTTGCGCATCTGGAGGCCGATGTCGAACGTTACATCACCGAGATGATGCGCATCGACCGGCAGGAAGAAGGTGAGGCGCGAGCCGAGAAGGTCGCGCATCTGGCGCCGCGATACGGGCGGCTCAAGCAGGAAATCGAGAAACTGAAGGCGATGGACAAGGCCTTGGCCGATGCGCCGGACGGCCAGATTTCCCTGACCGACCCGGATGCCCGCGCCATGGCCACGAGCGCGCGCAACAGCGGGCTGGTGGGCTACAATGCGCAATGCGTCGTGGACACCGAGACCCACATCATCGTCACCCATGACGTTACCAACAAGGGCTTTGACCGTGATCAACTCAGCCCGATGGCAATGGCAGCCAAAGAGGCGCTCGGGTGCGGCAAGCTGCATGCCCTGGCTGACAAGGGCTATTACAGCGGTGTCGAAATCGCCGCCTGCGACAAGGCGGGTATCACGGTGACCATGCCGCGCCCGGAAACCTCCGGCAATCGCAGCAAGGGCATGTATGTGAAGGCCGACTTCAAATATGACGCCGCGCGCGATGTCTATATCTGCCCGACAGGGGATGAGTTGACCTACCGATACACGCGCGAGGAAGACGGGCTCCAGGTCCGGCGATACTGGACCAATGAATGCCAGCACTGTCCCGTGAAATCACGCTGCACCACAGGCAAGGAGCGCCGGGTCACCCGGTGGGAATACGAGCATCTGGTGGACGAGATGCGAGACCGGCTGCGCAGCGCCGATGATCCCATGACCCTGCGCCGCAGCACTGTCGAGCATCCTTTCGGGACGATCAAGGCCTGGATGGGCACCACCCATTTCCTGATGCGCCGCCTGAAAAACGTGCGCGCCGAGATGGCGCTGAACGTGCTGGCCTACAACATCAAGCGCATGGTCACCTTGGTCGGGATCAAGGGGCTGATGGCGGCGATGCCCGCCTGATAGGGTGAAGATCATCCCCAAATCGGAAGAACATGCCCTCACGGGCCTGATATGCGCGCCACTGGCGGGTTGCATGAACCCAAGCAGGCAAAAAGACCTGCTGCGAACCCGTCACATCGCTGCTGGCGGTTGGTGCAGGAGTTTCCACACAGCCTAGGTCCATCGTGGACTTCGCGCTGACCGTTTCGCATGCGCACCGTAGATGCGGTTTCAGGTGGGAGCAGCCCATTGCCGCTGACGATGACGCCGGCTTGTCCCATCGCGCCGATATAGGCGTTCCAGGCACCCCAATAGGGACCAGCGGCATCAGGGTCCTGTCGTTTGGCAAAGTCGTCGGTCAGTTCGTGGAACGCAATCATGTAGTGCATCGGTGTCTCCTTTGGTTCGAGAGGGGTGAAGGTGCTAGATCAAAAGCGAGTGTTTGCGCGCCTGCAGGGACAGCCAAAGCAAAGCCACGGCGATGGCAACCACCATTGTCAGGACAACCACCTGTGGCGCGCCGATGGCCGCAAAGACTCCGTGAACGATGTCCCCAATGTAGAGGAGCACGTAGCCAACCAGCGAGGCCACAAAGACCTTCACCGCAAGGCTGTTTCTGAAAAGAAGCAGGATGCAGCCGGTCGTGCCGCCCACCACACCGACGGCAAAGACGATTGTCATCCAGGCCGGGTACCCTGTCATCACTGCGGCTTGTTCGGCAGTCAGGCCGCCTTCGATCAGGCTTGCCTCTGTCTGGGTCAGACTGCCAGCGAACTGGATCAGTCCATAAATATTCCAAGCCAGCCCCAGGGCCGCCGTTGCCCAGAACCAGACGGGCGCCTTTTGGATCATTGTTACATCTGTCATCTTAGCTCTCACATCTGATGTTTC
>JBGSWJ010000202.1:0-3228 GCA_041752495.1 Rhodobacterales bacterium | reverse complement strand
CACTTGGGCCTCGCGAGAAGGGGCCGCCGTCTATGTGATCCCCGGCACCGTCGCTGCCCCCGGTCAGGCCAAGGCTGCCGAAATCCTGCAGATGCAGGCCGTGGTGGTCGATATCGACAACGGCGATATCGCCGCCAAGCGCGCCCATCTCGAGCGTCACCTTGGCCCGCCCACCATGGTGGTTGAAAGCGGTGGGGTCACGTCTGAGGGCCAACGGAAGGCGCATGTCTGGTGGAAACTGACCGAACCTGCGGAGGGTGACGACATCCGTCGTCTCTGCCGCCTGCGCGGTGGCATTGCCGCCAAGGTCGGCGGCGATATGCATTTCCGCTCGGCCCACCAGCCGATCCGGGTGGCGGGCTCGGTCCATTACAAGAACGGGTTGAAAACGCAGGTCCGCATCGTGGCGCTGAACCCGACGCTGGAGCGTGATCTGGGGGAGTTCATCGAGGCGGTTGCCGACATGCCGCCCGCGCCGGGGGTCACTCTTGCCCCTGACTTCTCATCGTCCGACAAGCCCGGTGTTAACGATGTCCTCGTCACGCCGGTGCGTGAGGGCGGCCAGGATGACTGGTCCCGCTTCGAAGGAGCATCGGCGGCCATCGGCTACTTCATCCGCATGGTCCACGAAGGCCGCATGTCGAAGGACGAAGGGTGGGAAGGCATTTGCGGCTACAACGCTGCGATGCTGCGGCCGCAGTGGCCTGTGGAGCGGCTCAAGCGCGAGTCCGAACGTCTCTGGGCCATCCATGTCGAAAAGCACGGGCCCCCGCTGATCCGCCTCGACAGCGCGGCACCCGTGCCGAACGAACTGCCCACATTCACGCTGGGATCGCTGCTCGACGACATCAGCCCGATGCCTTCCGACATCATCGCCCCCCGCGTGCTGACGCCTGGCGGGCTTCTGGTGCTCGGTGGCGCGCCCAAGGTCGGCAAGAGCGATCTCCTGATCTCCTGGCTCGTGCACATGGCGGCAGGCCAGCCGTTCTTGGGCTTCACCCCGCCGCGCCCACTGCGTGTGTTCTATCTGCAGGCCGAGATACAGTATCACTATTTGCGCGAACGCCTGCAGCAGATCACCCTTCCGCGTAGGCTGATGGCGGCTGCACGCGACAACCTTGTCGCGACACCCAAGCTGCAGATGCTGCTCGACGCCGAAGGCAGCATGCGTGTTGCCACGGCAATCCGGCGCGCATTTCCAGCCGAACCTGTCGACATCATCTGCATCGATCCGATCCGCAACCTCTTCGACGGCGGTCCTGATGGCGGCGGCGAAAACGATAACGGCGCGATGATGTTCTTCCTGAAGGATCGGGTCGAGGTCCTGCGCGATCACATCAACCCGGACTGTGGCGTCATCCTCGTCCACCACACCAAGAAGCTCAGCAAGCAGCAGGTCAAGGATGACCCGTTTCTGGCTCTTTCAGGGGCAAGCGCACTGCGAGGCTTCTACACCTCCGGCCTGATCTTGCACCGCCCGGACGAGGAAGCGCCCGAGCGCAAGCTGGAGATCGAGTTGCGTAATGGGCCGGCGTTAGCGTCAAAGCTGATCGACAAGGTCAAGGGCGAATGGGTCGAGATCAACCCGATGAACGAGCGACTGGTCCGGGTGGACGTTGGCGCGAGGCATGATGCCGAGCGGGAGCGCAAGGGCGACGTCATCACCACCATCCTCCTGGAAGAAGCGCTCAGGGGTCGGATGTATACGATGACCCAGTTTGCTGAAGCCTTCGAGAACAAAGCTGGCCTCAGCGGCGCGGCGGGCATTCGTGACCGCCTGAACGTGCTGACCACCAAGGGCATCGTCAAGTTCGTGAAGGGTGAGGCGGCTTTGGCCATCGGCCTCCCCTCGGATCGCAGCAAATTCGGCTACCTCTGCGTCGAAGGTCTGGCGCTTGCGACAGGGGCAGAGGCCATCGACGCAACCACTGGCGAGGTCTTTCCGGAGGCCGTCCAGATCCTGCCCAGCCATTTCAAATGCGCCCAGACGGGGGCCGTCCTCCCCGTCGAAAACCGCGACGTCTGGGTCCATGCGGAGGGCGAGAATCCATGATCCCGGCCTGCAAATCCGCCAGCAAAATCTGCCTTTTGCGCTGCCAAATCTGGCCAGATTTTGCCAAATCCTGGATTTGGCCAGGTTCTCAAATCTGGATTTATCCGTTTGATTTCAATGCTTTGTGGGGCGCATTCCAGATTTGCCAGAGGGTCATGCCCAATCTGCTCACAAATCTGGAATTTCTCAACAAGAACAGACACTTCTGCCAGATTTCAGATTTGTCAGAAAGCACCCCTAAAGGGGTGGGTGGCCTCCCCCGCAAGGGGGGAGGTCCACCACCCACCCCTGGGCATTCTTCTCGGGCCGAAGCGGTGGGCCGAGATCAATCCGACGACCGCGGCCGGTACCGCCAAGCATCAACCACCGTCGTCTTCCACCCGAGCAGCCGACCAGAAGAGGAGACCACTCATGGCTGATACGACTCTCGCCAACGCCAATCTTGGCGCAACCCAGAAAACGCCCGTTCTGCCTGCGCAGGGCCAACGCACCATCCTGGCGCTCGACCTCGGCACAACGACAGGCTGGGCCCTTCATGGCCAAAATGGCCTGATCACCAGTGGCACCGTGTCCTTCCGCCCGGGTCGCTTCGACGGCGGCGGCATGCGATACCTCCGCTTCACCAACTGGCTGGGCGAGTTGGACCGTCTGTCCGGGCCCATCTCCACCATCTGGTTCGAAGAGGTCCGTCGTCACGCAGGCACCGACGCCGCCCACGTCTATGGCGGGCTGATGGCGACGTTGACCGCATGGGCTGAACTGCGGGGAGTGCCTTACGAAGGCGTCCCGGTGGGCACCATCAAGCGCCACGCCACCGGCAAGGGCAACGCGGACAAGGAGGCGATGATCGCCGCCGCCCGGGCCCGTGGCTTCAGCCCAGTCGACGACAACGAAGCCGACGCCATCGCGATCCTGTTCTGGGCGATCGAGACCAAGGGGGGCCTGCAATGACCGGAATGCGGTTCACGCCGAAAGGCTACGGCGGCCATCGCCGCAACCCCGACGAGGTCAAGCGCGACGGATGGCGTGAACAGGGCGTGCTTGCCGTCGCCATCGACGATCACCGTCTGACCTGGCCGGAGCGGGAACTGGTGCGCCAGCTCGGGGAGAAACTCTATGGCACCGCCATCGGCGGGCGGGAGGTGCAACGATGACCGTCTGGACCCCCGCTCTGG
>JBGSWJ010000201.1:0-7652 GCA_041752495.1 Rhodobacterales bacterium | reverse complement strand
GTGCGGGCCGTGGCGGATGTGAACATGGACGCGGCCCGGGCCCGGGGCGCGGAATTCGGGGTCACTGCGCAGTCGGTCGAGGATCTGCTCGCCAACCCGGCGGTGGATGTGGTGATCAACCTGACCATTCCGGACGCGCATTTCGGGGTGACGCAGGCGATCTTGCAGGCGGGCAAGCACGCCTATTCGGAAAAGCCGCTGGTGCTGTCACTGGCCGACGGGATCGCGCTGCGCGACCTTGCGGTGGCCAAGGGGCTTTCGGTCGGCTGCGCGCCGGATACGTTTCTGGGCGGGTCGCATCAGACGGCGCGGGCGGCGCTGGATGCCGGGCTGATTGGCGAGGTGGTGGCCGGGTCGGCGGCGATGATGGTGCCGGGGCATGAAATCTGGCACCCGAACCCGGATTTCTATTACCAGCCGGGCGGCGGGCCGATGCTGGACATGGGGCCATATTACCTGACTTGCCTTGTCAATATGATCGGCCCTGTGGCGGCGGTGACAGGGTCGGTCAAGGCGGCCTATACGACGCGGACCATCGGGTCGGGGCCGCGTCAGGGGCAGGTGGTTGATGTGAAGGTGGCCACGCATATCTCGGGCATCCTTGATTTCGCCAATGGGGCGCAGATCACGATCACGACGAGTTTTGACGTGTGGAAACATTGGCATAACCATATCGAACTTTATGGTCGCAAGGGGTCGATGATCGTGCCGGACCCGAACCAGTTTCAGGGCGTGGTCAAGGCCAGTGACCACAAGGGCGACTGGACCGAGGTGCCGCAGGCGCATCTGTATGGGGACGGCAATTACCGCATCCTTGGGCTGGCCGATATGGCGCAGGCGATCCGGACGGGGCGGCCGCACCGGGCCAGTCTGGAACTGAGCCTGCATGTGCTGGAGATCATGACGAGCATCATCAAGGCGGGCGAGACCGGGCAGCGGATCGCACTGACCCATCCCTGCGATCGGCCCGCGGCGATGGTGGCGGGGTTGCCCAAGGGGCAGTTGGACTGACGGGCGGTTCAGCGGGCCGGGCAACGAGTGGTTCCGGTCAAGAAACGGCGTAGGGTGCGCATGCAGCGCACCCTTTGGCCTTTTCGGAAGGATCCGTCCTGATGCGCGGGCAGGGTTTCGGCAAGGTTCTTGAATCGATGGTGACAAAAGTCTGACATTTCATTTGTCAGACATTTACCGAGGTGTCACATTTCACCCGAGAATCGGTCGTCTCCCGGGGAAGGTACGTCAAGCGTCCGGCCTGCACCGGGGCCTCTCAGCCCAAAGACGCACAGCACACGGAGGGAAAAAGTCATGTCGTTCCTGAAACGGGCCAAAAGCTGGGTCACGGGGGTTGCGGTTGCCGCAAGCCTTGCCGTGCCGGCCATGGCCGAGATTACAGTCAGTGCGCCGGGTGACAGCACCAGCGGCACCTATTTCGACTATATGAAGACGGTTTATGCGCGTGCCGGTTTCCCGGAAATGACGCAACTGCCGCTGACCAGCTTTGACCGCGACTTCCAGCTTCAGGGTCTGGCGGCGGAAAGCTGGACCCAGTCCGAGGACGGGTTGACCTGGACGTTCAAGCTGCGGCCCGGGCTGGTCTATTCGGACGGGCATCCTCTGACGGCGGGGGATTATGTGTTCTCGCTGCAGCGTGCAGCGACGAGCGGCTATGACTTTGCCTGGTATTGGGATTTTGCGGGCGGCATTGCCGGCTGGAAGGAAGTCACCGGCGGGACGGCAGGCGTGGAGACGCTGGGCCTGAAGGCGGTGGACGATCTGACCATCGAAGTGACCACGGTCACGCCGAAGCCCTATCTGCCGTCGGTCGTCTCGCTTTGGTATCCGGTGCCCAAGCACATGGTCGACCAGTATGGCGACGACTATGCGACCAATGTGGACACGCTGGTTTCTTCGGGCGCGTTCATGCTCGAAAGCTGGGAAAAGTCCAACAATTCCATGGTTCTGGTCAAGAATCCGACCTATAATGGCCCCTGGCCCAGCCTTGTGGACCGTCTGAACATCGACGCCGCATTGGGTGCGCCCGAGGTTGGCCTTCCGGCGTTCATGGCGGGCGAGACGGATATCACCACGCTGAACGCGGGGCAGATTCCGTTCGTCGAACAGCGGTTCCCGGACAACCTGCGGGAAAATGCGATCTTTGCGACGAGCTATATCTCGTTTGACCTTGATTCCCCGCCGTTCAACGATGTGAACGTGCGCCGGGCGCTGTACTACGCGGTCAACCGGGACGAGCTGACGGCAACGGTGCTGAAGGATCTGGCGATCCCGGCCGGTTCGATCCTGCCGCCGTCCTATCCGGGCTATAACCCCGATATCGTGGCACAGGCCGTGTTCGACCCTGCCAAGGCGCAGCAGTATCTGGCCGATGCGGGTTTCCCGGGTGGTGAAGGCTTCCCCGAAGTGGAAATCTGGTATCGCGATCAGGGTGGCTATAACGGTGCCATCACGGCCCCGATGCTGCAATACCTGCAGGCGCAGTTCAAGGACGTGCTGGGAATCACCATGAATATCAAGGTGATGCCGATTCAGGACTGGATGACTGGTCTGCTTGAAAAGCAGAACAACCTGTTCCTTGCGCCCTATGAGTACGACTATATCGACCCGTCGAATTTCTATGGCATCTTCTACAATGGCGGTCGTCATGACTATCACAATGACGAATACGACGCCCTTGTCGCTGCGGCCGATGCTGATCCCGACTGGAACAAGCGCTATGAGCTGTACGGTCAGGCGGAACAGGTGATGATCGACAATGCGATGATCATTCCCATCGTTCACCCGATCCAGAAGTTCGTGATCAGCGACCGTCTGACGGGCGAAGCAGTGGAGCCGAACGCGCAGGGCATGACGCCCGGCACGCGGCTGGTGCCCTACTTCTATGCCCATGTGAACGTCGCCGAGTAACGGCGGCAGGCCCGCCGGGAGTGATCCCGGCGGGCCTTTCTTTTCCCTTCCCACAGAAACGGGGCGATATGCGGCTGGTGGAGATCACCGACCTTACCGTGAGTTTTCCGCAGGCCGATGGGATCGTGCAGGCGGTGCGGGGGGCGTCGTTCCATGTGGACGAGGGTGAAAGCGTTGGCATCGTCGGCGAGAGTGGGTCGGGCAAGTCGGTGACGTGTATGGCCGCACTTCGGCTTTTGCGGCAGCCCCCGGCGCGGATCACGGCCACGACGATGACGCTCGACGGGATCAACATGCTGGCGGCGGATCGCAAGACGCTGGCGGGAGTGCGCGGCCGGGTGGCGGCGATGGTGTTTCAGGACCCGATGACGGCCTTTGACCCGGCCTATACGATCGGGGCGCAGATTGTTGAGACGATCCGGGCGCATCGGGAGGTCTCCAAAGCCGAGGCGCGGCGTGAGGCCGAGGGGCTTTTGGCGAAGGTCGAAATAAGGACTCCGGGCGCGGTGTTGGATTCTTATCCGCATCAACTGTCGGGGGGGATGCTGCAGCGGGCGATGATTGCGATGGCGCTGTCGTGCCAGCCGCGCATCCTGATCGCGGACGAGCCGACGACGGCGCTCGATGTGACGGTGCAGGCGCAGATATTGCAGTTGATCAAGGGGTTGCAGGACGAACTTGGCATGGGTCTGGTGATGGTCACGCATGATCTGGGCGTGATCGCGGAAACCGTGGACCGGGTGGTTGTCATGTATGGCGGCCGCGTGATGGAAGAAGCGCCGGTGGCGGCGATCTTTGACGACGCGAAACATCCCTATACGCGGGCGCTGATGGCGTCGATGCCGGGGCAGGTGGGCGGACGGCGGCGGTTGACCGAGATACCGGGGTCTTCACCCAATCCGGCAGACCCGCCGGGGGGGTGCCCGTTTCATCCGCGCTGTGGCGAGGCGGATGCGCGCTGCGCGGTTGAAATGCCGCCTGTGGTGGTTACGGGTGAAGCTAGCCGCGCCGCCTGCTGGAGGCTGACGTGACGGCACCGGCGCTGGAACTGCGGGGACTGACCAAGGATTTCCTGCTGCCCGGATCGGGCTGGTGGGGTAAGCCGCGCACGGTCCATGCCGTGCGGGCAGTCGATCTGGTGCTGCCGCGCAATGCGATTGTGGGGCTGGTGGGCGAAAGCGGGTCGGGCAAGACGACGACGGGGATGGTGGCGTTAAGGCTGTCGGAACCGACGGGCGGGCAGATATTGCTGGATGGAACGGATATCACGACGCTGGATTCCGTGGCGCTGAAGCCGTTCCGGCGCAAGTTGCAGGTGGTGTTTCAGGACAGTTATTCCGCGCTGGACCCGATGCTGACGCTGGCGCAGATCGTGGCCGAGCCTTTGCATATTCATGGGATCGGGACGGCCAAGGAACAGGCGGAACAGGCGCGGCATTGGTTGGAACGGGTGGGGCTGCACGCCAGTTATGCGAACCGTTATCCGCATGAATTGTCGGGCGGGCAGCGGCAGCGGGTGGCGATTGCGCGGGCGCTGATCCTGAAGCCGACGGTGTTGATCGCGGATGAGCCGACGAGTGCGCTGGACGTGTCGGTCAAGGCGCAGATCATCAACCTGTTGCAGGATTTGCAGGCCGAGATGGGGCTGTCCATCCTGTTTATCAGCCATGACCTGTCGGTGGTGCGATCGCTGACGGATACGGTGGCGGTTATGTTCAACGGGCGGATCGTGGAGCAGGCGCCGACCGAGGCGATTTTCACTGATGCGCGGCATCCCTATACGCGGTCTTTGCTGGACGCTGTCCCCGTGATGAACCCGCGTGACCGTCGGCACCGGACGTTTCAGACCCGGGCCGAGCTTGAGGCTGCGACACCGCGCCTGTCCGCGGCGGCATTGGGCCTTGCCCCGGATGCCACGGCACGGCTGGTGCGGGTGGGTGCGGATCATCTGGTGGAGGCGATACTCACATGATTGGTTTCATCATCCGGAGGCTGTTGTCGATTTCGGTGACCTTCATCATCGTGTCGATCCTGATTTTCACCATGATGCACGCGATCCCCGGCGGGCCGTTTGACGGGGGCGAGATGCCCCTGCCGCCCGAGGTGCGGGCCAAGATGATGGCGCAGTTCGGGTTGGATCAGCCGGTCTGGGTGCAATATCTGAAATACATGAGTGGGGTGATCCGTCTGGATTTCGGCGTGCCGTTCCAAAGCCCGGGCGAGACGATGTTTTCGCTTCTCGCCGATGCCTGGGTGCCGTCGCTGGTGCTGGGGGGCTTGGGCGTTCTGATTGGCGCACCTTTGGGCATCCTGCTGGGGATCGCAGCGGCGCTGCACCGCAATTCGTGGATCGACTACCTTGCCTCGGGCGTGGCGACGCTGGGCCTTACGGTGCCGGTGTTTGTGACGTCGATGCTGCTGATCCTGATCTTTGCCGTCTGGCTGAACTGGTTTCCGGCCAGCGGCTGGGGTGATCCGATCAACTGGGTGCTGCCGATTGCGGCCTATGCGACGATCCCGATGGCGACCTATGCGCGTTATACGCGGTCGGCGATGCTCGACACGCTGAACAAGCCGTTTGTCACGGTCCTGCGGGCCAAGGGGCTGCCCGAAAACAAGATCATATATGGCCATGTGCTGCGCAATTCGGCCATTCCGATGGTGACGGTGTTCCTGCCCATGTTCATCGGCACGGCGACGGGTTCGATCTTTGTTGAGGCGATGTTCCGGGTGCCGGGGCTGGGAAGCTATTTCGTGTCGTCGATACGGACGCGGGATTATCCGCTGGAAATGGCTTTGATGCTGATGCTGACGGTGATGTTCTGCGTGGCGTATCTCTTGTCCGATATCGCCTATGCCCTGCTGAACCCCCGAATCCGTTATGGAGACCGCAAGGGATGACTGCGCTTTTGACCACACCCTTGCCACCCGCCCCGCGCCAGAGGGGGCCGTTGTGGTTTGCATGGCGGCGGTTCCGGGCCAACAAGGCGGCGGTCGCGGGGGGGGCAGTGCTGGCGGTCATCACGCTTTTGGCTATTCTGGCGCCGCTCGTGACGCTGACCGGGCCTAACGATCAGGCATTCCTGACCGAAAATCTGGCCCCGCCATCCTGGGCGCATCCGTTCGGGGTCGACGATCTGGGGCGCGATTTCTGGACGCGGATCGTCTATGGTGCGCGGGTGTCGCTGTCGATCGGCTTTGCCGCTGCGATCTGTTCGGTGGTGATCGGTATCCCGCTGGGGGCGCTGGCGGGCTACTATGGCGGGCGGATCGACTGGGTGGTGATGCTGGTGATCGAGATCTTTTCGGTCGTGCCGCCGCTTCTGGCTGCGATGTTGCTTGGGGCGCTGAGCGGGGGCGGGTTTCTGACCATTGTGGTCATTGCCGCGCTGTTCGGTTGGGTGCAGGTCTGTTTGCTGGTGCGGGCGCAGATCAAGGCGTTCAAGGAAAAGGAATTCGTGCGGGCCGCGCAGGCTTTGGGCGCATCGCCCGGATATATCATCCGCCGTCACCTGATCCCGAATGCGATTTCGCCGATCATCGTCGGTTTCGTTCTGGCCATTCCGCTGGCGATGATGCTTGAGGCATCGCTGTCCTTCCTTGGCGTAGGGATTCCGCCGCCTGTGCCAAGTTGGGGGCAGATGATCAATGTCGGCATGAATTTCATGTATTTCTACTGGCATATGGCCGTGTTTCCGACGGCGGCGCTGGCAATCACGGTGATGGCCACGACCCTGTTCGGGGATGGCTTGCGCGATGCCCTTGATCCCACGCTGAAGGGGGCGTGACGCTGATGTCTGACAATCTCAAGGACCTGTTCCTGCTGGACCCGGAAGTGGCGTTCCTGAACCACGGGTCGTTCGGCGCCTGTCCGAAGCCGGTGTTCGAAGCCTATCAGGCCTGGCAATTGAAGCTGGAGCGGCAGCCGGTGGCGTTTCTTGACCCGATGCGCGGCTATGCGGCCTGGATGCGCGATGCACGGGTGGCGCTGGCCGGGGAGTTGGGGGCGGACCCGGATGATCTGGTGGGCGTGATGAATGCCACGGTGGGGCTGAACATCGTGGCGCAATCACTGAACCTGAAGCCGGGGGACGAGATCCTGACGACGGATCACGAATATGCGGCATTGGAAAAGACCTGGGCCTATGTCTGCCGCAAGACGGGGGCCAAGATTGTCTTTGTCACGATCCCCTTGCCGCTGACGACCGAGGCGCAGTTCACGGATGCGATTGTCGGGGGCATGACCGAGCGGACCAAGGTTCTGTTCCTGAGCCATATCACGTCGGCCACGGCGCTGGTGTTCCCCATCGAACGGGCGGTGGCCGAGGCGCGGGCGCGGGGCATCTGGTCGGTCATCGACGGGGCGCATGTGCCGGGGCATATCCCGCTGGATCTGGAAAAGCTGGGTGCGGATTTCTATTCGGGGAACTGCCATAAATGGCTGATGGCGCCGAAAGGGTCGGCGTTTCTGCATGTGCGGCGCGAATGGCAGCGGATGATCAACCCGCTTGTCATTTCGCATGGCTGGACCGAGGACCTGCATGATCCGGGGGCCAAGGGCATGTTCGGGAACACGCCCTTTATCGATTCGATCGAAATGCAGGGCACGCGTGATCCGGCGGCCTGGCTGACGGTGCCCGAGGCGATCCGGTTCCGGCACGAGCAGAACTGGGCCGAGGTCGCGGCGCGCTGCCGTGATCTGGCGCAGGAGACGGGGGCGCGGGTGGCGG
>JBGSWJ010000200.1:0-1885 GCA_041752495.1 Rhodobacterales bacterium | reverse complement strand
AAGGCGGGGTGCGCCAACAAGGCTGCGACATAGGCCATCACGTCGGGCGCGGCGACGGGTTTGCCATAGGTGGTGGCAAGGTAGGCGAGGAGTGCGGCTTTGATATTCGGGACAGTCGCGGCAGCATCGCGCCACAGGGGTGTCAATCGGCGCGCAAAACTGACCCCCTATCGGCACTCAAAATGGACCCCCTTTGCGGTGAGGAGATCAGGGCCTGAGCCGACGGAGCGGTCATGTGGTGGAGGCGGGTCAGGCCGTGATCGGGGTCAGGCGCGGTTCTTGAAGCGCCAGGACTCGTTGCCGGTCTCGACGATTTCGCAGTGATGGGTGAGTCGGTCGAGCAGCGCTGTGGTCATCTTGGCGTCGCCGAAGACGGTGGGCCATTCGCCGAAGGCGAGGTTGGTGGTGACGATGATCGAGGTGCGCTCGTAGAGGCGGCTGATCAGGTGGAACAGGAGTTGCCCGCCGGATTGCGCGAAGGGCAGATAGCCGAGCTCGTCGAGAACGATGAAGTCGAGGCGGGTCAGGTAGTCCGCCATGCGACCCTGCTTTCCGCCGCGGGTCTCGGTCTCCAGCCGGTTCACCAGATCGACGACATTGAAGAAGCGTCCGCGGGTCCCGTTGCGGATGAGCGCCCGCGCAATGGCGATGGCGAGGTGGCTCTTGCCGGTGCCGGTTCCACCAATCAGGACGACATTCCGTTGGTCGGCCACGAAGCTGCCGCTGGCCAGTTCCTTGACCAGACCTTCGTTGATCGGCGTTCCGCCGAAGTTGAACTGGTCGATATCCTTGGCCAGCGGCAACTTGGCGATGGTCATCTGGTAGCGGATGGATCGCGCCTGCTTCTCGGCGATTTCCGATTGCAGCAGGTCACCCACGATGCGGGGCGGCTCGTGTTGGCGCTTGATGCCGGCGGCCATGACCTCGTCATAAGCGCTGCGCATCCCGTAGAGCTTCAGTGTTCCCATCAGGTCGAGGATTTGAGTGCGTTCCATGGCGGCTGGTTCTCCTGAGGCTGTCGTAGCGTGCGCAATCGGCCACGGGCTCGTGGGTCAGGCGCAACGAGGTTGGTGTAAGGAGCAAGGGTGGTGGCGAAGGATCGCGGCGTCGCGCGAGGATGTTGATGATGACCGGGGCGGAGTGAACGCCCTGATCGAGGGCTTCGCGGCAGGCGGCCTCGACGGTCATCAGGCCATCATCGCGAACGCAGCTCAGGATCTGGACCATCTGGCGGTCGCCATCATCGCTGCCCTTCAGCTTGCGCCGGATCGCAGCCATGGCCGGGGGCAGGACCCAGTCCTTGAACGGGGCGCCATTACGCAGCGCCCCGGGTTTGCGCGCGAGAACAGGCACATAGTGCCATGGGTCGTAAACGGTCCGGTTCCGGCCAAAAGCGCGTGCATGTTCGCCGACGATCACCCCGTCCTGCCGGATGACGATCCGATCCGCATAGGCATGCACCTCGGCCGGACGCCCGACCGCCGTGGCCGACACCGAGTATTTGTTGGTGTCGAACCGCACCGTGCAGGTCTTGGAGACGGAGGCAGGCACGCTGTGGAAGCCGTCGAAAGGACCGGCATAGGGCACGAGCTGCGGCCGTTCGGTCTCGAACATCTCCCAGACCGTCTTGTCGGTCACTTCGGGATGACGGTGCGCCTTGGCATAGGCGACGCATTTGTCGAGGAGCCAGCCGTTCAGTTCCTCCAGGCTCCTGACCCGCAGGCGGGGCGTGAAGAACCGCTCGCGCACCAGCCCGACCTGGTTCTCGACCTGACCCTTCTCCCAGCCCGAGGCCGGGGTGCAGGCAACAGGATCGACCAGGAAGTGGCTGCACATCTGGAGGAAGCGACGGTTGTAGTGCCGTTCCTTGCCGCTGAAGACGGCC
>JBGSWJ010000199.1:0-2094 GCA_041752495.1 Rhodobacterales bacterium | reverse complement strand
CGAGGCCCAGGCGCCGAGCCGGCTTTGGAGCGAGCGAGAGCGGTAGTAGGCGTCCGCTTGGGGGCCGTCTTCTTTCGTCACGATGCCGCGCACCCGGACCTGGCGGGCCAGCGATTTCCAGTGGAGGACGAAGGCCGCCTTGCCCGCCTGATCAAGTTCGGTGGCCTTGCGGCTTTCGTAGTTGGTATAGAAGACGAAAGCGTCAGCCTCGATCTCTTTCAAAAGGACCATGCGGACGTTGGGAAGGCCGGTGACATCGACCGTGGCCAGCGCAATGGCGTTCGGATCTGAGGGTTCACGCGCCGCAGCTTCGGCCAGCCAGGCGCTGGCGAGTGCGAAGGGGTCATCGCCTGCAAAGATGCCGCTGCGATCGGTCATGTCTTCTCCTTGTCGTTGGTCGTCGTGGGTCTGTTTTGCCCCCGGGGACGGCCCTGACCGCACTTGATGACCATCGGTCAATGGCCTACACCGGATCGAAATTACGCCGCAAAGGCAAGAGGGACGCGCATGGCAACGAACCTGATGCAAGGCAAACGCGGACTTATCATGGGGCTGGCCAATGACAAGTCCATCGCATGGGGGATTGCCAGGGCGCTGCGGGACGCAGGGGCCGACCTGGCGTTTTCCTATCAGGGCGAGGCTTTGCTGAAGCGGGTCACGCCGCTGGCGGCAGAGGTCGGTTCAGATATCGTTCTGCCCTGCGATGTGGGCGATATGGCGTCGGTCGATGCGCTTTTCGCGGCGCTGGCGGAACGCTGGGGCAAACTGGACTTCATCGTCCATGCCATCGGGTTTTCAGACAAGAACGAGCTTCGCGGGCGCTATGTGGATACGAGCCGCGAGAATTTCCTGATGTCGATGGATATCTCGGTCTATTCGTTCACGGCGGTGGTCAAGCGCGCGGCTGCGATGATGACGGATGGGGGGTCGTGCCTGACGCTGACCTATTATGGTTCGGAAAAGGTCATGCCGCATTACAACGTCATGGGTGTGGCCAAGGCCGCGCTTGAGGCGTCGGTGCGCTATATGGCCGAGGATCTGGGCAAGGACGGCATCCGCGTGAACGCGATCAGCGCGGGCACGATCAAAACGCTGGCCGCAAGCGGGATCGGCGATTTCCGCCTTAGCCTGAAATGGACCGAATACAACGCGCCGCTGCGCCGGACCGTAACGCAGGAAGAGGTGGGCAAGTCGGCCCTTTACCTTTTGTCCGATCTGGGCAGCGCGGTGACGGGTGAAGTGCTGCATGTCGATGCAGGCTATCACATCGTGGGGATGAAGGCCGTCGACGCGCCCGACATCACCAAGGAATAGGTTTCATGACGGTAGCGGCCTTCTTTTCGGTCCTGCTGATTCACCTTCTCGCGGCGATGAGCCCCGGGCCCTCTTTCGTCGTGTGTGTGCGGACGGCGGCCGTGGACGGGTTTCGGATCGCCGTGGCGCTGGCCTTTGGCTATGCGCTGGGGGCGTTCCTGTGGGCGCTGGCTGCGATGGCGGGGCTTGCACTGTTGTTCAAGGCCGTGCCGGAGCTTTTCCTTTTGCTCAAGATCGTTGGCGGGGCTTTCCTGCTTTGGATCGCCTTCCAGATGTGGCGGCATTCTGCAGAGCCGCTGGACATTCCGGCGGCGGGATCAACCCCGCGGAGCGCGCTGTCGGCTGTGCGGTTCGGCTTTCTGACCTTTGCGACCAACCCCAAGACGGCTGTGTTCTTTGGTGCGGTCTTTGTGGGCCTTGTCCCGGCCGATACGCCACTGGCTGTCCGGGCGGCGCTGCTGGCTGCCATCTTTGTCAACGAGTTTCTATGGTACGTGGTCGTGGGTCGGGTATTCTCGCTTCCGACGGCGCGTGCAGCCTATATCCGGCTCAAGACCCCGGTGGACCGGGTTTTTGGGACGCTCATCGCTTTCTTTGGCGCGAAGATCGCGCTTACCTGAGGATCCCAGATGCCTGAACAGACCAAACCCCGTCCCGACCGTTTGCCGCACGAGAAGGGTTTCCACATCTCCTGGGACCAGATTCACCGGGACAGCCGGGCGCTGGCCTGGCGGCTGGACGGGCATGGGCCGGATGACGGGGCATGGCGGGCGGTCGTGG
>JBGSWJ010000198.1:0-6333 GCA_041752495.1 Rhodobacterales bacterium | reverse complement strand
CGCGCCCCGCGCGTTTGCGCCGCCGGGGCGAGGGAGACGCCCCGGCGGTTACAGGATCAGTTGCGACAGGCATCAGCCCGCCAGCACCCGTTCCAGTTCTGCCTGCGACGCCATCTGCGCTTCGGCCAGCGCCTCGGCTGGGGTCGCGGCCTTGGTGTAGATCTTCTCAAGTGCCCGGGCGACCTGATCGGCCCCGAACGACTGAACCGGAGAGTTCCACATCGGCGTCACGACCGCCGCCTGTTCCGCAAGGAAGGCCGTGATCTGATCCGCGAACTCCGGCCCGCGCTTGTCGATCAGGATCTGCGGCGCCTTGGCCTGCACGGTCGAGTTGGTCGGCACATCGGGGATCTGCTCGTACCACTGCACCACGCCCTCGGTCGACAGATAGGTCAGGTAATCGAACGCCGCCTGCGGGTTCTTCGATCCCACCGGGATCACGAACCAGTTGGGCCAGGTGCCCGAAACCGACGCGCTGCCCGACGGCCCCGTCGGATGCGCGGCCAGGTTCCAGCGGTCAAACGTCGGCGTCGGATCGGCCCAGATATCGCCCATCAGCCAGCTTCCCGACTGCATCCCCGCAAACCGCCCCTCGCGGAACGCGGGCGGCAGGCCGGTGGTCGAGTTAACATAGCCGTCAAGGAAGTTGCCCGACCGGTCGATCAGGTTGATGTCGCCCTTGTATTCCTCGTTCAGCCAATCAAGGAAGAAGTTCATCATCTCGATATTCTGTTCGGAATCAATGGTATAACGCAGGTTCGCCTCGTCATACAGCATACCCCCGTTCAGGGCCGACCAGATCGCCATCGTCTCGGGCACGCGCGGCGGCATGAAGCCTGCGGTCACCAGCTTGTCACCGTCCCAGACCGTGAACTCCTTCGACATGGCCCGCATGTCGGTCCATGTCTTGGGGAAATCGGCCGGGGCCGACGAAATGCCCTTCGCTTCGAACATTTCCTCGTTGAACCACATCGAATACACGCCCGCCGTGACCGGAAGGCCGAACGTCTGCCCCTTGAACTGGCAGGACGACAACAGCCCCGCAGGCCATGTATCGATGCTGATTTTGGACCCTGCCATCATCTCGTCCAGCGCCATGAACGCGCCCTGCGATCCCAGCGCGACCGGGCTGTCCCACAGCATGGAGATATCGGGCGGGCTCCCCGACGCGATCGACCCGATCAGCGCCTGCGTGAATTCCGTGTCCTGCCCCAACCCGCACATGGTCGTCGCGGGCCCAAGCCCGCTTGCCGCGCTGAACCCGTCCAGAAGGCCCGTGTGGATCTCGCAAAACAGCGGCGATCCCCCCGGCAGCCACAACAGCAACTGCCCTTCGGTCTGCGCTAACGCGCGCGCGGGCAGAACCATCAGCGCGCCGGTGGCCGCAGCCGATCCGCGCAGGAACCCGCGGCGGCTTACCGCGGAGGATGTCTTGGTCATAAGTGCCATGCGTCGTCTCCCTTGTGATACAGTGTCAGGTAACGGTCCGGTTGCCCGGCTCTTGATGCAAAATCGTTGCGGCAGCAGCGCCGATGATCCCGGCGTCAGGTCCGAAAGTGGCCTGGACAATGGGTAACACATGCTGGTCCCCATCCCAAAGTCCCGCGTTGATGTGCGCCGCCAGACTGTCGAAATAGAGCCCCGGCGCAGACCCAAGTCCCCCGCCAACAATCACCGCCGCCGGATCAAGGCTGTTGACCAAGAGCGACAGCACCCGCCCCAGTTCATGCGTTGCATGATCGACGACCCGCACCGCCTGTGGATCACCCGCATGGGCCGCTGTCAGCACATCTTCGCCCGTCAGGCCAAGGCCGTAAGCCGCCACAAGCCCCGGCCCCGAGGCGATATCTTCGACGATGCGGGTCGTGACATGGCCGCATTCCGGGCAATGATGTCGCGTCGGCCCGTTGGCAATGACCAGCGCCGCCCCACGCGATCCTTCATACGGAACGCCGCCCTGCACCAGCACCCCGCTGACACCCGTGCCGATGGTGAGAAAGTAGAAATCACCAAAGCCCCGCCCCGCGCCATACCGCGCTTCGGCCAAAGCAGCCGCCCGGACATCGGAACTGACAACCGCAGGCAGGACCGCCGACAACCGCCCCTGCACATCAAGCCCCTTCCACCGGATGCGATAATCGCTGAACACTTGGCCACGCCGGTCCACAAGCTCGGCCACCCCAACACCCAGCGCCACGGGGACCACCCCCGCGCGCGCCCCGTCCGCGATCAGATCCCGCGCCATTTGCGCCACATCGGCCAGAATGGGCTCGCCCCCGCGTCGGCAATCGGTGGGCACCTGCCGGCGCGCCGCAATTGCGCCCGTGTCCAGATTGACCAAAGCCCCGGCAATCTTGGTCCCGCCAACGTCAATGCCAATGGCATGACGCCCGTTGCCGAAGCCCTCAGGGATCAGGCCAGCCGCCATCTCAGCCCTTCGGATGATACAGGGGCGCCACGCCGAACAGGTATTCGGCTGGCTGGCCCCCCATGTTGAACGCCCGGTACCGCGTCCCCTCAGGGATATAGAACCCGTCCTGCGGATGCAGTTCGAACCACACGGGCGACGCTTCGGGATCGTCGATCAGGATATTCACACGCCCCTCCAGCACATAAAGGCCCATCGCCCCGCCATGCACGCGCGTCCCGCTCTTGCCCCCCGGCGTGATCCTGACCCGCCCCGCCGTCAGCTGATCGGTCGAGGCCGTGATCCCTGTCAGCACCCGCGAATCGCTGGTGTCGAGCGCCCAGAGCGTATCCGCCTCCCGCAGCACCTTGATCGTGGCGCTCGCCCGCGCCTCGGCCTGCCCCGCAGGCCAGTTCCCGATGAACTCCGCCCTCTCGTACCGGCTCTCGGCCACATAGGGCCGCGTCGCCGCATATTTCCCCGACGTCCCCGTCGACGGCGGCGGTGCGAAATACTCCAGCACCCGCAACTCCTCCGCCCCCCAGGCAAAGGCATGGTGCCAGGTATCCTTCTGAAAGAACACCGATTCACCCTTGTGAACCAGATGCGTCTCCCCGGTCTCGGGGTTGCAGATGACCATCGTCCCCATCAGGACCGTCAGCACCTCATCGGCGGCAAAGACCGTCCGGAAACTCTCGGAATGCCGGAACCCGTCCCCCGGCGGCACGCCAAAGACAAGCTGGTGGATCTTGTCCGACGACACATAGATCCAGTCATCCACCAGCCCCGCCGCCGCATCGCCCCAGATATGGCGTGTGACCTTCGCATAGGGGATCGGCGCAGGTCCGTCGAACACCGGCCGGGGCGAGGATTTATAGGCCATCAGATCACTCCGGCGCGTGGTCAAGATGCGGCGCAACACGGTCCGCCGCCGTGTCGAACCGGGGCGGGGTAAAGGTGCTGACGATAGGCAACGCCTGCCCCGTCCGCCCGCTCTCCATGCTCTTCACCATCACCTCGAGCACATGATAGGCATGTTCCGGCGAATTGACGGGCTTGCGCCCCTCCTGCACCGCCTGGATGATGTCGCGCACCCCGTCGGTCCAGTTCCATTTGGCCCGCATGTCATGGTCCTGCCAGAACCCGTCCTTGTTCCGCCACAGCCGGTATCCGCGCGGGTCCCAGTCTTCGGCTTTCATCGTGATCGTGCCCTCGGTCCCGTACACTTCAATGCCCGGCACGTCGTACTGCTGAATGGTAAACCCGGTCGTAACGACTGCGAAACACTGGTTCCCGAAATCCATGAGCAACTGGAAATTGTCGTCCGTCTGCACCTTCATCTTCTGATTGTTGACAATCCGCTCCGGGATGGCAATCCCCGTCATCGCCATCACCCGCTTGCACGGCCCCAACAGGCCCGTCAGCGTTGTGACGTTGTAAACGCCCAGATCATACATCGGCCCGCCGCCGGGTTCGTAAAAGAACGGGTCCCAATCCGGCCCCGCCCAGCCATAAAACCCCCGCGCCGTCAGAGGGCGGCCAATGTCGCCCGCATGGATATGCCGCCACATGTCCTGATAGGTCCGCGACAGCGTCACATGCGGCGCGCAGACCAGATGCCCCTTGGAGACCTTGGCCAGCGCGACCAGTTCCGCCGCCTCGGCCAGATCCATCGACATGGGCTTTTCCACCAGCACATGCTTGCCTGAATTCAGCGCATCCCGCGTCAGCGGCCCGTGCGTCTGCATGCCCGTCAGGATCAGCACCACATCCACATCCGCCCGCCCCAGCACCTCGTGGTAATCGGTGGTAAACGCCGGGATCTCCCATTCCCGCGCCCGCGCGGCCAGACCGGGGCGCACGTCGCAGGCAATGACCACCTCGCAGGGCGTGCCTTCGATATTCAGTCGCCGGATATGGGGGACATATTTCTCGGACACACTGCCCAGACCGATCACGCCGACACGCACCTTGTTCGCCATCACGTCCTCCTGTCGCCGGGGGCATCGCCCCTACGTGACCCGATCCTGCGACCAAAATGCCAGCCTGTGAACCATGCCATCGGTCACGGTTCGCACAAATGCTGGACCGAAGCCCTGCGCTGTGCTGACCTTGCCCCATGGCCCGCAACTGGTTCCCCTATGCCGTGTCCTTTGTCGTCATCCTCCTGACGGCCATCTGGCTTCTTTATATCGGCCGCGACGCGATCTGCCCCTGCGGCACGGTCAAGCTTTGGTACGGCGAACCCGCCAGCCCCGAGAATTCCAAACATATCCTCGACTGGTATTCGCCGTCGCACATGATCCACGGCTTCCTTTTCTTCGGCGGACTCTGGATCGTCGCCCGCCGCCTGTCCTTTGGCTGGCGTCTGGCCATTGCCACAGCGATCGAGGCCGCCTGGGAAATCGTGGAAAACTCCAACGCCATCATCGAACGATACCGCACGACAACCGTGTCGGACGAATACTCGGGCGATTCCGTCCTCAATTCCATGTCCGACCTGATGATGATGTGGCTCGGCTTCTGGCTCGCCTCCCGCCTGCCGGTCTGGCTCTCCGTCCTCATCGTGATCGGGTTCGAACTCCTGACCACATGGCTGATCCGCGACGGCCTCACCCTCAACGTCATCATGCTCCTCTATCCGGTCGAGGCGATCAAACTCTGGCAGGCGGGGGGCTGACCAAAGGTGCGCAGAATGCGCACCCTACGCCGCCCATGCACCCGGTTCCCCGCGGCCTTTCGCTGTTCCATCCTGCGTAGGGTGCGCATCCTGCGCACCTCCCCCAAGGCTCGGTTCACCCGGCCATCCCCGCGCGCCCGCTTATCGCGCCCTTAACCCGACTTCTCCATCCTTCCTGGCAGGACGGAAGGTTAATGCCCTGTCACGTCACCGTGCAAAAAATACCGACGTAATACCGACGTGATACAGACAAAGCGCAGCCAGTAATAACGTATATATTACAATGCCTTGATGGCAATTCTCCGGGGCACCCCCCTCACCCCCCGAACCCGACCCGTCCCACCGCCAGATCCGCCCGGAACGCCCGTCCGATGGCCACAATGCCAATCCGCCGCAACCGCCGCAGGTCAAGCGGCACCTCGGTCCGGTGCGGCGCAAAGGCGGCAAAGGGCAGGGCGATCCGCTGCCATTTCCCCGCCGTCAGGAAACTGCAGCGATAGGATTGCCAGGGCCGCACGATGTCCGCCGTCCGCAGATGCAGGTTGTATTCCTCCGGCGGCCCGCAAACCTCGATCACGATCCCCGCCCAGCCGCTCGAATCCACCGCCCTGCCCCCCGGCGCCAGATACAGGGCCATCTGCACGAACCCGCCGTTGTTCTCGGTCCGCACATCCCCCGTCATCCGGATCGCCTCCCGCCCTTCCACCATCTCGCGCCGCATCGCCCCGCGCGACACGCCGCCCATCACGCCATCCGTCACCACCTCCCACGCCGTCCCCAACGGGGTCAGCGGAAACGGACGCGACAGATCGTCAATGATATGCTCCATCCCCATCAGGTGGCGTCGGGCAGCGGCCCGGCAAGACCCTGGTCCCGGATCGCCGCCATATATTCCCCGAACAGCTCCCGCTCTGTCGTGATGTCGAGCTTGCGGTAAATCGCCAGCCGGTAGTTCTTCACCGTCCCCCGCGACAGGCCCAGCTTGCGGGCAATCTCGATCACCGGATAGCCCTGCAAGGTCAATAGAACGACCTGACTCTCCCGCTCTGTCAGCTGATCGGCCAGCACCGGCGGAAGGCCCACTGCGCCCTTGGGCGCAGGGTCCGGTGTCACCTCATCACAAAACCCGCCCGGTGCAGGTCCGAAATCGGCGGGCAACTGTGTCCGCCTTAACGTCCGCTGCCCGGCCAGCCGCACTGCACAGGGCCCCCGCGCCGCGACCATCGCCGCCGCCTCGGCCAGCCCC
>JBGSWJ010000197.1:0-4550 GCA_041752495.1 Rhodobacterales bacterium | reverse complement strand
ACATTGGCGAGGCCGACGGGGGAGGCGGCTGCTCCGGTCAGGTGGCGGAGGGCGGAAAGGCGGATCGCGCCTTCGGCAGTGGCGATCGTGATGGAGTCGGGCAATACCGAGAGGACCGTGCCGGGGGCGGCGGATCCGTAGGCGGATTCGGCCAGTCCCACGGCAAGCGTCTGGGTGCCGAGGAGTAGTTTGGCGCAGGTGAGCGGATTGCGGTAGTCGCCATGATCGAGCGCACGGACAAGGGCGGCGATTTCGGCCGCGGTAGCGGTTACGTCGATCATTCCGCCGTGGGCCGGGCGGGCGGCGCGGGCGAAATAGCTGCGCTGCGACAAATCCTGCGGGGTGCGGTCGAGCGTGCCGTCGGTCAGTTGGTTGATGACGGATGGAAAGCTTTCCATCGCGGCGGCGTAGCATTTGGTGTTGAGCGTGAGGGCGGTTTCGTTGGGGGCAATGTCGAAGAGGCGCTGTTCGAGGATATCGCCTTCGTCTACGCCGCCCGCGATCAGGTGCCAGGTGATGCCATGGCGGGGTTCGTTGCTCAGGATCGCCCAGACGGGGGCGTTGAGGCCCGCATAGCGCGGCAAGGGGCCGTCGTGGAAGTTGATCGCGCCTCGGGCGGCCATCGACAGGACGTCGGCGGGAATGATGTCGAGGTTGGCGATGCTGAAGAGCCAGTCGAACGACAGGCCGTTCAGACGGCGGGCAAGGTCGGCGCCGGGGGAAAGGGTCATCAGGCCCTGCTTTTCGGCCCAGCGCTGCACGTCGGGGTGGCGGGTGACGACGGCGCGGATGGGGTGGCCTGCATCCAGCAGCATCTGGCCGCACTGGATGGCAAGGGATTCGTGACCGATAAGGAGGGAGGAGAAGGCGGGCATCAGGCGGCCTTTGTCGGTTGGGATGTTGCGGCGGGGACGCGCGCGGGGCGGGTCAGGTGGGACCAGGCGTGGGAGGCCATGGTGCGCAGGAAATGGGGCGGATCGGCGCGGTTGGCGCCGGTCAGCTTGCAGCGCAGCCAGTGGAGCGTGCCGCCCTTGAGGTGCGACAGCGTGGCGAGGGCGGCATAGGCGCGGCCGTGGTTTTTGGTGAAGTAGTAGAGGCGGGAGTCGAACCAGTAGGTGGGCACCTTGGTCCAGCGTTTGCTGCCGGTGGTTTCGCCGCCGATATGCGTCACGCTGCTGGCTGGGACGAAATCAGTGGCGATCCCGGCGCGGGCGGCGCGCAGGCAAAGGTCGGTTTCTTCGAAATAGAGGAAGAAGGTTTCGTCAAAAAGACCGATCCGATCGAGCGCGGAGTGGCGCATCATCACCGAGCATCCGGCGAGCCAGTCGACGCGGGTGGTGACTGTGGGCGGGGCCACAGGGACGCGGTGATTTTGCAGGAGGCGGGTGACTGGGCCGAAGCGGACGGAGCCCTCGAATTCGGCCAGGATGGAGGGGAAACGGAAGGTGGTGTTGTGTGTGTCACCTTCGGGGCCGTGGATGTAGCTGCCGGCAAAGCCGGTGGCGGGGTGGGTTTCCAGATGGTCGAGCAGGGCGCGGATGGCGCCCGGGTCGGGGAAGGCGTCGGAGTTCAGGATGTAGATGTAATCGGGGCGCGTGCCGTCAGAGAGGCCCGCACGGATGCCAAAGTTGTTGCCCGCGCCGAAGCCGCCGTTGTGGCCGGACTGAAGGACGCGGACGCGGGACCAGCCTTTTTCGGCGACGGATTTGGTCATGGCTTCGAAAGAGCCGTCGCCCGATGCGTTGTCGACGATGGTGATTTCGCCGGTGATCCCCTCCATCTCGCGCAGGGCAGCCTCGGCCGACTCGATCGTCATGGCGGGGGTGCGCCAGTTCAGGATGATGGTGAGGACAGAGGCGGTCATTCGGCGGCCTGCCGTTGCCAGAGGTGCGGGCGGGCGCGTTCGGCCGCGTCGATGACACGCTTCATCCGGGCGGCAAGGACGCGGACGTTGGGTTCAAGGACCATGGAGTCATGGTTGCCCGGAACTTCGAACACCTCGATTTTGGGTGCGGAGGGGGTCCAGTCGTTATCGGCCAGCACGTAGGCGCGTTCGGAGGAGACCCAGCGGCCGGGGCCGACCTGCCATTTGCCGACAAGCGGCGGGCGGAACAGGGTGAGGGGGCCGCTCCACGGTTTGACGTCATAGCGGGCGATGGCGTCGTAGAACGCGGCTTCGATCGCGGCATTGTGGAACTGGGGGGCGTCGGATTCGGGGTCGGTCTTGATCCGGCGCTTTTCAAACTCCCACTTCACGCGGTTGGTGGCCCAGCGGAGGGGGTAGCCGATCCCGCCTTCCTTGAGGTTGAGCCACTGGATCGTCATGCGGTCAGCGCGGGTCAGGGGGCGGCGCTGGGGCAAGGGCGTGTCGAGCATGACGAGAGCGGCGATATCCTCGCCCGCCGCTGTCAGTTGCTGGGCGATTTCATAGGCGGTGATGCCGCCGCCGGAAAAGCCGCCGATCATGTAGGGGCCGTGCGGCTGGACCATGCGCATTTCGGTGATGTAGTCGCGGGCGGCCTCGGTCAGGTCGCGGTGGGGTTCGGCATCGCCGTAAAGGCCACGGGCCTGAAGGCCGTAGAAGGGGCGGTCGGTGCCGAGAAGGTGGGCGAGGTGGCGCAGGTTCAACACGTTGCCGAACATGCCCGCGACAAGGAAGAAGGGCGTGCGGGGGCCGCCGTCGCCCTGATGCATGGGGACAAGATGGGTAAAGCGTCGCTGCGGTTTGACGGGCAGGGGCGTGGGGGCGTTTGCCGATGTTTCGGTGGAGACCCCCTGCCCTGCGATGAGTGCCGCGCATTTGCGGATGGTGGGCGCTTCGAACAGGACGGAGATGGGGAAATCGACGTGGAAGGCCTTTTTCACCATCGCGAAGAGGCGGACGGCGATGAGGGAGTGGCCGCCGAGATCGAAGAAGCTATCTTCGACGCCGACTTTGGAGACGCCGAGGAGTTCCTGCCAGAAGCCGGCCAAGCGGCGTTCGATATCGTTCGCGGGTTCGACGAAATCGCTGTCGAGTTGCGGGCGGTCAAAGGTCTGGTCGGCGGTGTGGGCGGTCTGGTCGGCGCTGGCCTGTGTGATGAGCGCATTGAGGTCGAGCGAGGTGACGACGACCTGTGACAGGCCGAGACCCAGAGCGCGGAAGAAGGCGTCGGCGCCTTCGGCGGATTTGATGCCTTGGGTCAGGTTGTGGCGCAGGCGTTCTTCGGCGGGGGACAGGGGCCGGGGGCCTTCGCTTCGCGGTGCGACGGGGACGGCGAAGCGGAGGGCGCCGTCCATGCGGCGGATCGAGAAGCCTTCGATGGCGACACAGACGGTGCCGTCGGGCGCGGCGAGGGTGATGTCGAAGGTCGCGGTCTGACGGTCAAACCGGTTGTCGCCCGCGTTGCGGATGTGGCTGACCACTTCGGCGGGGAGCGGGTGATAGACGCGAACAGAGCCGTAGGAAACGGGCACCCAGAGGTGTTCGGGGGTGTAGCCCGCGATGAGGTCCATCGCCCAGCCGGTGGCAAGGTCTGTCAGGCCGGGGTGAAGGGCCATGCCTTCGGCACCCTGCGGGGGCAGGCGGAGGCGGGCCATGCCTTCACCGTCGCCGATGGTCGTTTCCGTCAGGACGCGCCAGCGGGGGCCGAAGCGGAGATGCGCCTCTTGCGGGGAGCGGAGGTCGCCCTGCATTGGCAGGGGCAGGCGGGCCGTGAGGGTTTCGATATCGAGCGGGCGGGGGGTGCGGAGGGGGAGAAGGGCAATCTCGGCCTCTGCGTTGAGTTCAAAGGCTGCGCCTTCGACGGCGCTTTCCACGCGGAAGCCGTAGCCCGCGTCAGAGCGGGGCAGCGTGAGGCGCATGGTGATCGTCTTGTCGTCTGGTGCCGCAAGCGGGCGGAGAAAAGTGAGGTTGCGGAGTTCCCACGGGCCGGTTTCGCCTTGGGCCGCCAGCGCCTCGGCCGCGAGTTCGAGATAGCCGGTGCCGGGGAGGAGCGCGTCCCCTGCCCCGGTGCGGTGGTCGTCCAGCACCCAGCGGTCGGCGGTGCGCCATGTGGCGGTAAAGATGCGGTTGCCGTCCACGTCGAACCCGACCTGATCGAGGAGGGGTTGCGTCACGGGTTCCATCGGGCCGGGGCGGCGTCCGGTGCGGGCCTCCATCGCTTCGGCGGCCATGCCGACATCGGACCAGATGCCCCAGTCGATGGCGGTGACGCGGGTTTTGCCGCCTGCGCGGGATTTGGCAAAGGCGTTCAGGTATTCGTTGGCAGCGACGTAATCCACCTGTCCAGCCGGGGCGGTGACGGTAGAGGAAGAGGAAAAGAGGACCATCCAGTCAAGTTTGCCATCGGGGAAGAGGGCGTCGATGACCTGCGTGCCGTGGATTTTGGGGGTGAAGACATCCTCGATCCCGATGGGGGATTTGGTGAGGATCGGGGCGTCGTCGATGACGCCCGCGCCGTGGACGATGCCCTTGATCGGGCCGAGTTCGGCCTGGGCCCGGGCGATGGCGGTGCGCATGTCTTCGACGTTGCTCACGTCCGCCGTCCGTCACGAAACCCTTTCGCCGG
>JBGSWJ010000196.1:0-1858 GCA_041752495.1 Rhodobacterales bacterium | reverse complement strand
CGCTGTCTCGCGCGGCCTCGACGCGGATGTCCGCCGCCTGCACGACCCGGCTGCGGCTGCGCTCGGACCGACCCTTCACCGATGCCCAGAGATCATCGAGCGAGAGATATCGCTCATCATCGGGCCGTTTGAACCATTCGGACGACACCCGTCCGTTCCGCTCACCCCGGCTCACGTCCACTTTCCAGCCACCAGCCCGCGCCGGAGCGACCGGATCCAGAACTTCCACAACGCCCATCGGCAATCTCCCGCGACAGGTGCCGGGAGCCACTCTCCCAACCCTCAACCCGTCACCGGGAAACCGGCACTCCTCTCACTCGCAGCTAAGCGATGGTCGAAAGCAGCTAGCTGCCGGCGCCGCATTCGGTCTGCCCACCTCTTTGAGGCCGTGAGTCTGCAGGCCAGACCGATCATCTCGAGTTATCGTCACGAGCCGACAACCCGCAAGGACGCAGCTGCGTCAGTGCGGCGGCCCTTTGGTCAGCCGGGAATGATGAGCTGCTGCAACATCGGGTTCGGAAAGCGGCGGTCCACGGTGATGGCGTAGAATGTCTCGCTGATGCCAGGCAGGCGGTCGGCCTCGATCAAGGCGCCTTGTTCCAACTCGTCTTTCACAGCGATCAGGGGCAAAACTGCAAGGCCCACATCTTCACGGGCCAGAAGACGCATCATCGCCATGTCATCCACCTCGGCGACGACATGGGGACGGATACCCAATCGTGCAACCAAAGCGTCAAACCCGCCCCGGATCGAACTGTTGGTGCTGGGCAGAATTATGGGCTGAGTGGTCAGACGTGCAGACAGGTCCCCAGTGCCTTGCAGGCGCCGCGTGGTGCCGACAAGACTTGCTGGCTGCTCGGCCAAACGGTGCGACACGAAGGGTGTCGTGGCATCGCGCTGCGAGGGTTGGTTGGTCAGCACGACGTCAAGGTTTAGCGTTTCCAGCTGATGCAGAAGCTCGGTCAGACTGCCTGAGCGCAGGATCACTTCACTGTCGGGCTTCCCAAGGACAGGGCGCAGGAACCCCATCTGAAAGTTGCGCGACAAGGTGGCCAGCGCGCCCACCCGCAAGACCTGCACCCCGCGCCCGGCGTCGCGCAGCGTGCCCACCAACTCATCGCCCACCGCAAAGATCGCATCGGCATGATCCAGTGCGATCCGCCCCGCTTCGGTCAGATGCAGTTGCCGCCCGCGCCGTTCAAACAGAGGGTGGCCAAGGCGGTCTTCCAACTTGCGAATCTGCACCGAGATTGCCGACTGCGACAGGTTCAGTTTTTCCGCCGTGCGGGTCAGGTTGCCATCGTGGGCCACGGCCCGGAACAGATGCAGGTGGTGATAGTTGAGATCGTTCATACGTTCGTTTTAACAGAACGATATTCGGTAAACAATGTATTTCACACAATGCAGCACGGCAGCTAAGACCGGGGCGCAAGCTTTCCTTGAAAGGACCACGGCCTTGAGCGCAGCCCTGATTGTATATCTCGCTCCCCTCCTTTTGATCCTGTCAGCGGTGTTCGGTTTTCTGCGCCCGGGACGCCGCCCAAAGACGGTCGCCGGGGTGGCCGAGGCTGTGGGGATCGCTGCGATGGTCATTTCTATTGGCTCGGTGGCACTCCTGATCATGCAGGGGCCGCAGACGGTGGGCCTGTTGCCGGGGCTGTCGGTGTGGCTGGACGTGGTCAGCTCGGTGATGCTGTGTCTGGTCAGCTTCATCGGTTGGGTGGTGCTGCGCTATGCTGGGACTTACGTCGACGGCGAGGCCCGGCAGGGTGTGTTCATGGGCTGGATGTGCGCCACCCTGGCGGCCGTCCTGTTGCTGGTGACGGCGGGTCATCTGGTGCAACTGGTGCTCGCCTGG
>JBGSWJ010000195.1:0-4109 GCA_041752495.1 Rhodobacterales bacterium | reverse complement strand
TCGCCGGGGTGAATGGTGCGATCAATGCACGGCTGAGCGGGTTGGATGCGACGGATCAGGCCGGGGTTGATGCGGCGCTTATCGCGCTGGACGGCACGCCGAACAAGGCCGCGCTGGGCGGCAATGCGACCGTTGCCGTCTCGCTCGCCTGTCTGCATGCGGCGGCGCAGGGGCCTGTCTGGCAGCATGTGGCGCGGCTTTACGGGACGACGCCGACCCTGCCCTTGCCAGAGATCCAGATCTTTGGCGGCGGGGCGCATGCCGGCCGGCGGGTGGATATTCAGGACTTCATGGTCATGGTGCCGGGGGCCGGGACTATTGCCGAGGTCTTCGAAGTCACGGCGGGCATTTATGCCGCAGCAGGCTCTATCCTTGCCGAAAAGAGCCTTTTGCGGGGGGTTGCCGATGAAGGCGGCTGGTGGCCCGAGTTCACGTCGAACGAAGAGGCGCTCGATTTCCTGATCCGGGCGATTGAACGGGCCGGCGAGGTTCCGGGCGACCGGGTTTTGATTTCGCTCGACGTGGCCGCCTCCGAATTCGGGCATGGCGGGCAATACCGGCTGGCGCTGGACGACAGGACAATGGATTCGGATGGTATGGCCGAACGGCTTGGCCAGTGGCTTGACCGCTATCCCATTGCTTCGATCGAGGACCCGCTGGCCGAGGATGACCTGCCGGGCCTTGCGGCCTTTACCCGCGCCTATGGGGACCGGGTGCAGATCATTGGCGACGACGCGCTGGTCACCAATGCCGCGCTTGTCCGGCAGGCCGCTGCGGCAGGTGCCTGCAATGCGATGCTGCTCAAGGTCAACCAGATCGGCACCGTGACCGAGGCTTTTGCCGCCTGGCGGGCGGCGGCGGATGCGGGCTGGCCTTCGGTTGTGTCGGCAAGGTCTGGCGAGACGGAGGATACCTCCATCGTCGATCTGTCGGTCGGGCTGGGGGCGGGGCAGCTCAAGGTCGGGTCCTTCGCACGGTCGGAACGGATGGCAAAGTGGAACTCCTGCATCCGGATCGAGGACTCCACCCCCGGTCTGCGGTTTGTCGGGGGGAAGCCTCTGGCCAAGACGTGGTGGGGGCGCAAGGCGCGCGGCTGAGACGCGAAACTCCCGCCCTGCGCGAAAACGGCTTCACCCGCCCGTGGGTTGCCGCTAAACACGGATCTGCGCGCCTGTGATGTAGTCTTCCTGCCAAGGGTCGCGCCTGCCTCATCCATCCTTTACGGACAGATCTGTCCCGCCCGAAAGGCCCCGCGCCCGTGCTGAAAGACTTCTTTTCCTATTACGCGCCGCACAAGCGTCTGTTCCTGCTGGATTTCGGCTGTGCCGTGATCGCGGGTATCCTGTCGCTGGGCTTTCCCATCGCGGTCAAGCTGTTTGTGGACAGGTTGCTGCCGCAGGGCGACTGGGGCCTGATCGCGGCTGCGGCGGCTGCGCTCCTGGCGATCTACATCATCAATGCCGGGCTGATGATCATCGTGACGTACTGGGGCCATGTCCTTGGGATTGCGATTGAAACCGAGATGCGGCGCCGGGCCTTCGACCATCTGCAGAAACTGTCCTTCCGGTTCTTTGACAACCAGAAGACCGGGCATCTGATCGGTCGCCTGACCAAGGACCTTGAGGAGATCGGCGAGGTTGCCCATCACGGCCCCGAAGACCTGTTCGTGGCGATCATGACCTTCATCGGTGCGCTGATCCTGATGTTCATGGTCCATCCGCAACTGGCGCTTCTGTCTTCGGCTATCGCGCCGCTGGTGATGTGGCTGGTCATCAGCTTTGGCGGCAAGATGACGAACAACTGGCGCGAACAGTTCGGCCGGGTCGGCGCATTCAATGCGCGGATCGAAGAGAATGTCGGCGGCGCCCGCGTAGTGCGCGCCTTTGCGAACGAAGATCACGAGCGGTCCCTGTTCGCCGTGGACAATGACAAGTACCGGCTGACCAAGCTGGACGGCTATCGGATCATGTCTGCGACCATTGCAATCAACTTCCTTGGCATGCGGGTCGTGCAGGTCGTGATCCTTGTCGCAGGCACCTATTTTGTCACGAACGGAAGCCTTTCGGTCGGCGGGTTCGTGGGGTTCCTGTTGCTGATCAACGTGTTCTATCAGCCACTGGAAAAGATCGCTGCGGTGATCGAGACTTACCCCAAGGGGATCGCAGGGTTCCGGCGATATTCCGAGCTTCTGGCGACCGCGCCCGATATCGTGGACGATCCGAAAGCGGTGACGCTCGGCGCGACGAAGGGGGCCATTGCTTTCGAGGATGTGCAGTTTGGCTATGCGCCGGATCGCCCGATCCTCAAGGGGATTACGCTGTCCATCCAGCCGGGCGAGACGGTGGCCTTTGTCGGCCCGTCCGGCGCGGGCAAGACGACGCTTCTGGCGCTGGTGCCCCGATTCTATGACGTGGATGCCGGGCGGATCACGATCGACGGGCAGGATATCCGTCAGATCACCATGACATCCTTGCGGCGGCAGATCGGGATCGTGTCGCAGGATGTGTTCCTGTTTGCGGGATCGCTGCGCGAAAACATCGCCTATGGCAGGCTCGACGCGACCGAAGCCGACATTCACGAGGCCGCCCGTCGTGCAAGGCTGGCCGATATGATCGCCGATCTGCCCGGAGGGTTGGATACGGTCATCGGGGAACGCGGGGTCAAGCTGTCGGGCGGGCAAAAGCAGCGCGTGGCGATTGCGCGGATCTTCCTCAAGAACCCGCCGATCCTCATCTTGGACGAAGCGACATCGGCATTGGACACGGAAACCGAGCGGATGATTCAGCAATCGCTTGAGGAACTGGCCGAAGGGCGGACGGTTCTGGTCATTGCGCATCGTTTGGCCACGATCCGCAACGCAGACAGGATTGCCGTGGTTCGTGACGGTCAGATCGCCGAAATCGGAAGCCACGCGTCGCTGCTTGGGCAAGACGGCCCCTATCGCCGCCTGCACGAGGCGCAACGGGTTGATGCGGTCCAGGTCTGGCAGCCGGCGGCGGAATAGGCTCTGTCTTAGCCCAATTCTGCAAGGATAAGGTCGGCCACGCCCTGGGCGTCTTCTTCGTGGACAAGATGGCCGCTCCGGGGAATGTGGATGACCTGCGCATTGGGCAGCAGCTTTGCCGCCTCGGCGCTGGTTGCGGGGGGAACGGCCAGATCGCCGTCTGTGACGATCAATGTCGTCCTATTCCGGATCGACGGCAACCGCCGCAACAATCCGTCCAGCCGCCATTGCGCCATCATGGCCAATGTCCCGTCGACATGATCACGGTCGCTTGCAAGCCGCAGATAGAATCCGATCCCGGCGGCATCAATGTTGGATCCAGTGCCCTTGATCAGGTTGCGGACGGTCGTTTCCGTCGTCGCCGCAGCAAACAGTCCAGCGGTAAAGGGGCTCAGCGCCAACGTCTTGGCCAGCATCGGGAAAAGCCATCCGGCGACCCCGCGAAAGTTGGCAAGGGCCGCGTTGATGCCGACGATTTGCCCCCCCGGCACTGCGCCCAATTCCGCCATCCGCAATGCAATCGCGCTGCCCGCCGAATGGCCGATGATAGCGCGGGGTTTCCAACCTTCGTATCGGGCAAGCGACAGCAGGTCTTCGGCCATATGGTCCAACCCGCAACGCTGCCGTGCGCCCAACTGGGTAAAGCCCTGACCGGGCAGATCGACGGCAACGATGCGGTGTGTGCGGGCAAGGATCGGGAACAGACCGCGCCAGCTTTGCGTGGCGCCGCCGGCGCCGTGGATTAGTAGTAGCAGGTCACCTTGGCCCGCTTCCTGTACGTGCCAGCGATGGGGGCGGTGCAGGACAAAGCGGGAATAATCTGACATGGGCCAGCCTTGCGCATCGGCAGGCCACCGCATGCCGATCAGTCGCCCAAGGCCGCCGAGACCGCCGCTGACAGCCGTTTGGCATCGGCGCGGGGCAGCGGCAGATAGGTGGCGGCTAGGGTCTGGGCAAGTTGTTTCAGGCTCTGTTCTGGCCGGTTCCCGGTGTCGATGACGAGCGCCTCGACCCCGTTAACGCGTAGGCCGCATGCGACGAGTTCCGCGTCCTGTGCCGCCTGCGGGCGGTTGGCGGTGCCGTCCAGCGCGATATTGGCGCGGCC
>JBGSWJ010000194.1:0-1689 GCA_041752495.1 Rhodobacterales bacterium | reverse complement strand
GGTTCGCAAAGGCGTCGTCGCCGACGCGGCCCGCCATGGCGGTTGGCGCGCCCATGCGGGCGGCGGCCACAGCCTGATTGCCGCCTTTGCCGCCGAAGGCATATGCCACGGTTGTGCCGGTCACTGTTTCATCAAGACGCGGCAGGTGGGGCGCGTCCACGATCACGTCGAGGTGGAGCGAGCCGCAGACAAAGACTGTCATGTGGGGTTCCGGTATAGCGCGTCGGCCACGATGCGCAGGCTTTCGGTGGCGTCCTGTCGTGCGATCGCGGCTGTGAGGGCGGGGTTGTCGACCAGAGTCGCCGCGATGGCGCGGAGGCGGTCGGCCATGTGGATGTTGGTCGCGGCTTCCTTGACCGGGTCGAGGCCGCCGTGGTCGGGGAAGGTGTCGAAGTAGATCACGCCGTCATAGTTCATGCGGGCGAGTTCGACGAAAAGCTCGACCGTCTGGACGGGGTGGACGGAGCCCACCATAAGGCCGTCGTCGCGTTTGCCGTAGCCGTCGTTGAGATGGACGCCGAGGATGCGGGAATGGCGGGCGGCGAGGCGGGCGACCTGAGCCGGAATCTCGTCCGCAAAGAGGACGTGGCAGAAGTCGACGGTGACGCCGAGATTGGGGCGGGCGGCATCCTTGATGGCCAGAAGGGTGGTGGCCATGTCGGGGAGGAGCGCATAGGCGCGGGGTTCGTTCGGCTTGTATTCGATGGCGATGTCGAGCGCGGGGTTGTGGTCGGCGACCTGACGGAAGGCGTCGACGGTGGCGTCCCACATCGCATCGTGATCGCCTTGGAATGAGTAGTCGACCCCGTCCTGACCAAGCCAGAGGGTCATGACTGTGCCGCCCATATGGGAGAGCGCGTCGAGGCCGCGACGGGTCATGTCGAGCGCGGATTGGCGGATGGTGCGGTCGGGATGGGTGAAGGCGCCAAGGCGGAAGCCGGGATCGGTGTAGTAGCGCATGGCGAGACCGTTCAGGGACATGCCTTGGGCTACCAGCAGATCGGAGAGTTGCGCTGGTGTGTGGTGGTCGAAATGGTCGGGGAAGTTGAGGTCGGCGGCATCCATGCCGGGTACCTGCCCCGCGCGGGCGATCATGTCGGCCACGGTCGGTTTACCGGGAAGGCCCACCTTGAAGGCATTCAGCCGCGCGGCATATCGGGGGCGGTTCGGGCGGTCTGTCATGGGGGGGGTCCGTCGTCAGGTGAAAAGCTCGGGCCGGTTGGCGGCCAGTTTTTCAAGCTGTGTCACAAGCTGGCGCAAATGAACACGGGTGGCGGCGCGGGCCTGTTCGGGATCGCGGGATTCGAGGGCGGTCACGATGGCCTGATGTTCGATGATCGTGTCGCCGATGCGCCCCGGCTGCGGCAGGATCAGTTGCCGGGCGCGGTTGACATGAACCCATGCGGTCGAGGCCATGGCAGGCAGGCGGCGGTGGCCGGTGAAGGAGAGGATCATTTCATGCAGTGCGCTGTCCTGCGCGTAGAAGCCCGCGATATCGCCATCGGCCACCAGCGCCTCTTGCAGGCGGAGGTTGCGGCGGAGCTGGATGAGCTGATCGTCGGTCACGGTGCGGGCCACGCTTTCCACGGCGGCGAGTTCGAGCGCCTCACGCAGGAAGGCACCTTCGCGGACTTCGGCCATCGAAAAGCGGGCGACGAAGGTGCCGGCCTGCGGGATGACGTCCACGAG
>JBGSWJ010000193.1:0-11352 GCA_041752495.1 Rhodobacterales bacterium | reverse complement strand
GCATAGCTCCGGAACGCATTGCCCGCGACAAGTGCCGCCGCCAAAGCCAACACGACCAGCGCCCAAAGCCAGACCCGCCGCATCCGCCAGCCCGTCAGTATGGCTCGGGCCGGGTGGCGAAGATGTCCTTCAATTCCGCCGCCCGTTCCGGCGACCAGCCCGGCGGGTCCAGCAGCGCCGCCCATCCGTCGATATAGTCCGGGTAGACGTAGTAATGGCCAAACCGCGGCACCTGCAGCGAAATCGCCATGTCGAGCGCAGTCTGGAACATCGTCACCAGCGGGAACCAGCGCAGGTTGGGCGAAATGTCCGGTGCCCGCTCGCTCATCAGCCAGGACGGCCGCCGGAAGGACGAATCAAAGGTGAAATGCACGATCGGATCGCTCGGGTACTGGAGAAACACCAGCCGGATCGGCCCCCACGGCGCCGTCGCCTCGTCAAGCCCGCCCTGCTGATCCATCACCCGCATCAGCGACCCGTTCCCGTATTGCGGCCGCCAAGGCAGGCTGTCGGGGTTCGGATTGTCGCGGATACGCGCCCAGAAGGGCGACATGAAGGGCGAACCCGCCCAGAACGCCCCATTGATCGGATCACCCAGCATATCCAAAAGCGGCAGCGTCATCTCGGAATTGAACGCCCCCTGCGACAGGCCATGCACATACAGCTTCGGCCGCGTTTCCTTCGGAAGGGTCGTCCAGTAGCGATAGACCGTGTCAAACAGCGCCCGCGACTGTTCGATCCCATAGTCCGGATGCATCAGCAGGGCGAGCATCGAGGTCAGATAGGAATACTGCACCGCCACCGTCGCCACATCGCCGCCGGTGATGAAATCCAGCGGATCCTGCGATCCCGGGTCCATCCAGCCCGTACCGGTCGGCACCATGACGATCAGCGACTCCCGTTCGAACCCGCCCACGCGGATCAGTTCAGCCAAGGCGAGATCAGCCCTCTCCTGCGGCGTATCCGCCGACCGGCGACCCACATAGACGCGGATCGGCTTCATCGCGTCAGGCCCCGCAAAGGCGCGGATTTCCTCCACCGTCGGCCCCAGCGCCACAAATTCGCGGCCCCGCCGCCCCATCTCGTCCCACCGGACCAGCGACTCGGCGCTGCCCGTCACCATCGGATCGGTCGGCACCGGCAGTTCCGGATCGACAAAGATATCTGCGGTTTCAAAGGACTGGTCCGCCGCCTCGAGCACGCGCTGCACAAGAAACCCGTCAATGACCGCCCAGAACAGCCAAAGCGCCGCCCCCGCCGCAATCACCAAAGCAATCCGGTCCGGCACATAGCGCCGCACCAACCGCGTCAGCCACGACGTCACATAGCCGAACAGGGTAAACAGCACCCCCACGACCACGAACACCACCAGCGCGATCCCCCCGATGATCATCCGGTGCGTCGTCTCCACCGGCTCAAGCCCCACGACGGCCCGCGTCTCGTTCTGCCAGTGATGCGACATCAGAAGGCCGAACAGGACAAGCAGCGCCGAAATCACCAGCCCGGCCAGCGCGATGTTCCGCGTCCGCCCTTTTTCCGGCAGGCGCAGGAACCGCCAGAACCGCACCAGTCCAAAGCCGATCTGATAGCCAATCCCCGCCACAGCCCCGCCCAGAAGCCCCTGTACCAAAGGCGCGCGCGGCATCAGCGACGGCGTCAACGTCGCCACAAAGCACAGCGACCCCAGAACCAGCCCCACCGCCGCGAAGACAGCCCAGCCCCAGACGGGCCGGTCATCCTCTGCGGCGATCGCACGCCCGATTTCCTGTTGCCGCGTCCTTGTGCTGCTGCCCGCCATCTTGCCCTCGTCCTGAACTGCCCGACCTGTTTAACCCATGCTGCTGCGGGGGTCACGCGCAACTGTCGCACCCAAGGGTAACAAGCTGCCGACATGGCCCCGGATTGCGTTTGACACGCGGTGCGGCAAGGCCCCACCATAATGTCAGACAAATTCGGAGTCGTCATGTCTGGCCCCCTTACCACCCCCGAACTGAAAGCGCTGGAACAACGCCTTCTCTGGCTCTCTGCCTGGATGATCCACAACGCCAACCACCTGCGGCCCAAGCCCGACGGGATGAAGGTCGGCGGGCATCAGGCGTCTTGTGCGTCGATGGTGACTCTGATGACCGCACTCTATTTCGACACCCTGAACCCGGCTGACCGGGTGGCGGTCAAACCCCATGCCGGACCCGTGTTCCACGCGATCCAGTATCTCATGGGCCGCCAGTCGCTTGAAAAGATGCAGAACTTCCGTGGCTTCGGCGGTGTGCAATCCTACCCTTCGCGCACCAAGGATACCGATGACGTCGATTTCTCCACCGGGTCCGTTGGCCTTGGCGTGGCGATCACCGCCTTCGCCTCCATGATCCAGGACTATGTCCGCGCCAAAGCGTGGTCGCAGACCACCGAAGGCCGGATGATCGCACTCGTGGGCGACGCCGAACTCGACGAAGGCAACATCTACGAATGCCTGCAGGAAGGCTGGAAACACGGTCTCCGCAACTGCTGGTGGATCATCGACTACAACCGCCAAAGCCTTGACGGTGTCGTCCGCGAAGGCCTCTCCGACCGCATCGGCGGCATCTTCGAAACCTTCGGCTGGGATGTCGTCACACTGAAATACGGCGCCCTGCAACAGGCCGCCTTTGCCGAACCGGGGGGCGAGGCGCTCCGCCGCTGGATCGACGCCTGCCCGAACCAGCTTTACGCCGCCCTTACCTTTCAGGGCGGCGCCGCATGGCGCAAACGCCTGACCGAAGAACTCGCCGATCAGGGCCACGTCACCGCCCTCCTCGACCGCCGCTCCGACGCGGAACTCGCCGAACTGATGGAAAACCTCGGCGGCCATTGCCTGAACTCCGTCCGCCAAGCCTTTGACGATGCGAAAAAACACGACCGCCCGACAGTGTTCGTCGCCTACACGATCAAAGGCTGGGGCACCCCCCTCGCAGGCCACAAGGACAACCACGCGGGCCTCATGACCCCCGCCCAGATGGACGGCTTCCGTCAGTCCATGCACATCCGCCCCGGCCACGAATGGGACCGCGCCGAAGGCGTGGGCCTGACCGAAGCCCAACTCGACGCCATCCTCACCCGCGTCCCCTTCAACACCGGACCACGCAAGACCACCGCCGCCCAAATCCCCGTCCCCGCCCTCACGGCCCCGGCAGACGAGGAAATCTCGACCCAAGCCGCTTTCGGCAAGATCATGGACCAGATCGCCGCCGGAACCTCTCCCCTCGCCGACCGGATCGTCACCACTTCGCCCGACGTGACAGTCTCCACCAACCTCGGCCCCTGGGTCAACCGCCGCGGCCTTTTTGCCCTTCAGGACCGAGCCGACACCTTCCGCGATGAAAAGATCGCCTCGGTCCAGAAATGGGCGTTTTCGGCCAAGGGCCAGCATATCGAACTCGGCATCGCGGAAATGAACCTCATGCTCATGCTGGGGGCCGCAGGCCTCTCCCACTCCCTTTTCGGCGAACGCCTGATCCCCGTGGGCACCCTCTATGACCCCTTCATCTCGCGCGGCCTCGATGCCCTGAACTACGCCTGCTATCAGGACGCCCGCTTCCTCCTCGTCGCCACCCCCTCCGGCGTCTCCCTCGCCCCCGAAGGCGGGGCGCACCAGTCCATCGCCACGCCCCTGATCGGCATGTCACAGGACGGCTTGGCGAGTTTCGAGCCCGCCTTTGCCGATGAACTCGCCGTCATCATGGAATGGGCCTTCGCCTACATGCAGCGCGACGGCAAAAAGGCCGAAGGAGCCGATTGGCAGCGCGAGGCCGGGGGCGGTTCCGTCTATTTCCGTCTCTCGACCCGCAGCATCGAACAGCCCCGCCGCAAGGCCGACACGATCCGCCAAGGCGTGATCGACGGCGCCTACTGGCTCCGCGAACCGGGGCCCAATGCCGAAGTCGTCATCGCCTACCAAGGCACTGTCGCGACCGAGGCCATCGCCGCCGCTGGTGCCTTGGCCGAAGGCCGCCGCGATGTGGGCATCCTCGCCGTCACCTCTGCCGACCGCCTGAACGCAGGCTGGCAGGCCGCCCAGACCGCCCGCATCAACGGCCGCGTGAGCCAAAGCCACATCGAACACCTCCTCGCCCCGATCCCGCGCGACTGCCTTCTGGTCACCGTGATCGACGGCCACCCGGCGACTCTGTCGTGGCTAGGTTCTGTGCAGGGGCACCGCGTGGCAGGGCTTGGGGTGGAACATTTCGGGCAGACGGGCACCGTGGCCGACCTCTACCGCCACTTCGGCATTGACCGCAATTCCATCCTGCGGGTTGTATCGGGCCTTGTGAAAGGGCGGCCTTTGCGTGCCGCAGGGTGGAACTGATGACCTTTAAAAGCCGCTTCTGGGCCGACTACTCGGCCCGCGAATTCGCCGCGATGGACCGCGCCAACCTGATCGCGATCCTGCCCATCGGTGCCACCGAACAGCACGGGCCGCACCTGCCCGTCCGCGTCGATCAGGCGATCCTTGACGGCGTGATCCGCCACACCGTGCCGCTCATCCCCGCCGAAATCCCGGCCCTGTTCCTGCCGACGATCCCCGTCGGCAAAAGCAACGAACACACGAAATACCCCGGCACGCTGACCTTCTCGGCCCAGACACTGATGGCGATGTACATGGAACTGGGCGATTCCGTCGCCCGCGCCGGGGTGAGGAAACTCTTGTTCCTCAATTCCCACGGCGGTCAGGTCGCCGTGATGGAAATCGTGGCCCGCGATTTGCGCATCAAACATGACATGGTCGTCGTCACCGCAGGCTGTGGCATGGGCACTGCCCCCGGCGTGATTTCCGATCACGAGGCGCGCTATGGCATCCATGGCGGCGATGCCGAAACCTCGATCATGCTGGCGCTGCATCCAGATCTTGTCGCGATGGACCACGCCCGCGATTTCCGGTCCCGCGCCGAAGATTTCGCCCAAGGCAACCGCCACCTTGGCCTGACCCCCACCGCCCGCATTGCATGGCAGGCGCAGGACATGAACGCCGCAGGCGTCTGCGGCAACGCCTCCATCGCAACCACGGCCAAGGGCGAGGCGCTTCTGGCCCATTCCGCCCGCGAACTCGTGGCACTCCTTCAGGAAATCGACCAGCTCTCCCTGTCCTATGTCGATACCAAGGCCGACCCCAACGCCTTTGCCTGACGGACGGGGGAACGCGTAGGCGATTCTCAAAGCAGGGCTGGCCTGATGCAGCCCGTCCCCGACGATCGCCTGAGAAGACTGGCGGCAAGCTGATCTTTCAGCCCGGAACGCACGGCAGAATGCACGCAGGACCAACGCGCAATCCCCGCAAATACATCAAAATCAGGATGTTCCCCTTCGCAACCGCAGCATAATGCGCCGCGTTGCGGCATCACCACTCCGTGCGTTCCCCCCAAGAACAACCCAAAATCAAAGCATCCGGCGACAGGCTTTCATTGAACCGGAACCCTGCCTCCGCCATCCTGCCCCCAAAATCCCGGGGAGGGGCACACCATGAGCAAACACGACATTCAGGACTATCTCTTCGACCTGAACGGCTTTCTGATGCTGAAGAACGCGATCGACGACAACCTTCTCGCCGATCTCAACCACGCCTTCGACAACTTCCCCGAACTTGAATTCATGGAATGGTGGGGCGAGGTGCAGCGGCTCGACAACCACAAACGCGCAGGCATGGAGCTTCAGAACATCGTTGCAGGCGGTAAGCCGTTCGAAACACTGATCGACCACCCCTCCTGGATCGACCGCATCCGCCGCTACTGCGGCGAATATGAAACCTGGATTCCCGGCCTTTTCATCGATGAATGCTTTGCCACGATCCGCCGCACGGGCGGCTTCTTTGCGATGCATTCGGGCGGGCACGAACGCGCCATCCGCAACCAATACGGCTATGCCGATGGCCGCTGGCAGTGCGGGCAGGTCAATATCCTGCTGGCGCTCACCGATATCGGCCCCGGCGACGGCGGCACCCGCATCATCCCCGGCAGCCACAAAAGCAACTTTGCCCATCCGATCTTTGACACCTCCTATTCCGAACGGTTCAAGGGCGATGACGAAGTTGTCGAAGGATCGTTCACCGTCACGATGAAGGCCGGTGATGCGCTCCTTTTCTCAGATGCCCTGTCCCACGGCGCCGCCGCCCGCACCAACCCGGGCGAACGCCGCGCGATCATCTACCGCTACGGGCCGGGCTGGGGCCGCACCCGCTACGGCTACCAGTATTCCCAGGAACTGCTGGACCGTGTGACGCCCGCCCAACGCGCCATCCTGGAACCCATCGTCCCCCGCATCCCCGGCGAAATGCGGGGGTTGGGCCACGACTGATGTCCCTGCCCCGCCATCCCTTGATCGCTGCCGAACAGGTGCCGCCGATGCCGGTGACGCCCCCGCCTGAAAACGCGCCCATCGTTGCCGGGACTCAGCTCCAGACCCGCGAATCCCAACGCGGTTTCCGGCCCTCGGGGACCAAGGACTGGCTCCTGATCGGCACGACCGAAGGTCAGGGCTATGTCCGCGCCGGGGCCGATCCCGTCCCGCTGGGCCGCGGCGATCTCCTCCTGTTCGCCCCCGACACGCCGCAGGAATACGGCTACGTGGGCGACAATATCGGCTGGGCCAACATCTGGGTCCATTTCCGCCCCCGCCCGCACTGGATTCCATGGCTCGTCTGGCCACAAAAGGCGCGCGGCCTCATGATCCTGCCAGCGCAAGACACCTTCGACACTCTCGAAGCCGAACTCCTCCGCACAGTCGAGGCGCAAAGCCGCCCCACGCGGTTGCACTACGACAAGGCGCTCAACGCGCTCGAACGCGTCCTCATCGCCTGTGACGAGGTCAACCCCCTCCAGCAATCCGCCCGCATCGACCCCCGCATCCGCAAGGCGCTCGACATCGTGGGCGAACGCCTGTCCGCGCCGCTGAATGTCGATGGCCTCGCCCGCGAAGTGGGACTCTCGCGCTCCCGTTTCTCGGTCCTCTTCACCGAACAGACCAACCTCTCGCCCCAGGCCTATATCGAATTCATGCGCCTGACCCGGGCAGCCCACCTCTTGCGCATGTCATCATGGTCCGTGGGCCAGATCGCCGAAGAAGTGGGTATTCCCAACGCCTATTACTTCTCGACCCGCTTCCGCGCCCGCTGTGGCATGCCGCCAACCGCCTTCCGCGCCCGGGCCGAGGCCGCAAGCCCCCAAACCCTCCAGTAATCCAGTAGGCTTCCCATGACCCAGCTTCGCCTAGGCCTTGTCGGCGCAGGAAATTTCCTGCCCTCCTTTGCTCCCCTCTTTTCGGCCCATCCGGGCGTGGCCTCGGTCCATGTGGCCGACCTCGAACTCTCCCGGGCCGAGGCTGCGGTCACCAAATACGGACTCGCCGGGGCCGTCCGCACGCTCGATGACCTGCTGGCCCAGGGCGTTGATGCCGTGGCGATCTTCACCCCCCGCCACACCCATGCAGCCCTCGCCAGGCAGGCGATGGAGGCGGGCGTTCACGCCTACATGGCCGTCCCCGCCGCCGTGACCCTCCATGAACTCCGGCAACTGACCGAAACCTCGACCCGTACCCGCCGCGTCTGCATGACCGGCGAGACAAGCTTCTATTACCCCGAGATCGTCTACTGCCGCGAGGAATTCGCCTCGGGCCGGTTCGGCAGCTTCGTCCATGCCGATGCCCAGTATATCCACGACTGGGCCACATGGGGCCCGCATTTCAAAGGCACCTTCGGCCCCGACTGGCGCCGCTTTGCCGCCATCCCGCCGATGCACTACGCGACCCACTCCTTCTCCATGCCGCTCTCGATCACCGGCGCGCGGGTCACCCATGTCTCGGCCCATGGTTTCACCGATACCGACCCCGACAGCGGCTATGGCGCGGGCAATAACCCCTGGGACAACCCCTTCTCCAACACCGTCATGCTCGGCCGCACCTCGGACGGTGGCACGATCCGCGTGGGCGAGTTCCGCCGTCTGGGCTGGTTTGCCGAACGCAACGGGCGCGAGGTGATGATGCCCACCTTCTACTGCACCGATGCGTGTTTTGAGGAAAACATGGGCTCCACCATGCTCACCGGACGGCAGGGCGACGAAGGATCGCTGGGCTGGGAACATGAAATCAAGCTGACGATGGATATCAGCGGCTGGGTCGACGGCCCGTATTTCGAGAATCCCCAAAGCCCCTCCGACAAGACCCGCCAGCTGGGCCTTGCCCCCGCCCATCACCCGGCCCGCCTGCCCGACAGCATGAAGGGCCTTCACAACGGCCATTCCGGTTCGCACCAGTATCTGGTGGACGATTTCATCCGTGGCTGTCTCGAAGGGGCGCTGCCGTCGACCCATATCTGGAACTCCGCCGCCTGGTGCGCCCCGGGCCTTGTTGCCCATGAATCCGCCCTGCAAGGCGGCACGCTTCTGCCCGTGCCCGATTTCGGCCACCCCCCCGCCGACTGGCCCGCCCTCACCTACCCCTCGCGCGGCGAGGAACCCACCCGCCCCCGTCTCCCCGCGATCAAGGGCCGAAGCTGACCCCGCCCCCTCCGGATGCCCACCGTCCGGAGGGGGCGCTGCCCCCGCTCCTGCGGAGCCCCCCGAGGTATTTGGAAGACAAAGAAACCCGCAGGGTGGATGCAGCCCACCGAGCCCCGAGCGCGCCCGCGCGGAACGAGCGGCCCTGCCCCCCTTGCCCCGCCCGCCGCCCCCCTGCGTTACCTGCCGCACCGAACGGGGGACCATCATGACCACCTTCCGCCGCCTTCTCTCAGTGCTGGCTCTTGCCCTGATGCTCCCCACTCTCGGTCTGGCCCAGACCGATGACCGCGCCGGCTTTGCCTATCAGCGTTGGTATGCCCTGATCCTCGAACTCGTCCGCCATACCCCCACCTACACGCCTCCTGTCGCCAGCCGCGCCTTTGCCTATGTCTCCATCGCCGCCTACGAGGCCGTGGCCAGCGGCAATCCCGCCCTGAACTCCCTCGCAGGCCAGCTCCACGGCCTCACCCCCCTTCCCTCCCGCGACCCCGTCGCTGCCTATGACGAGGCGGTCGTGATCCAGGTCGCCATGGCCGACGCCGCAGCCTTCTTCTTCTCCAACACTGGCCCGACAGGCCAGCGCGCCATGACAGCCATGAAGGCCGACCTGTCGGCCCGCACTGCCGAAGGGCTGGACCCCGACACCGCCGCCCGCAGCGCCGCCCTGGGCAAGGCCATCGCCGACCATATCATCGCGTGGTCGATGGCTGACGGCGGGGCGACTATCGTCAATATGGGCTTCCCGCTGGAATACCCCGTTGCGACAGAACCCTGGGAATGGGTTCCCACCAGCGCCATCCGCCAGCAGCAGATGCCGCTCCTCCCTGCATGGGGCAGCAACCGCCCCTTCGCCATGCCACAGGACGCCTGCCCCCTGCCCCCGCCGCCCGCCTACAGCGAAGAGGAAGGCTCGCCCTTCCGGGCAGAGGCGCAAGAGGTCCATGACGTCACCTCCAGCCTGACCGACGAACAGAAACTCATCGCCCGCTTCTGGTCCGACGACCCCATGCTCTCACCAACCCCGCCGGGCCATTGGGTCACAATCGCACTCGACCAGCTCGCTCTCGAAAACGCGTCCCTCGACCGTCAGGTCGAAGTACTGGCCATGCTCGGCATCGGTGTCGCCGACGCCTTCATCGCCAACTGGCAGATGAAGTACGAATATGACCTCCTCCGCCCTGTGACTTACATCCGCCGGGTCATGGACGACAAATGGTCGCCGCTCCTGATCACCCCACCCTTCCCCGAATACCCCTCGGGCCACTCCACGCAATCGGGCGCGGCCGCCACAGTCCTGACCGCGCTTTTTGGTGAAAACCATGCCTTTACCGACACCACCCACGAAGACGATGGCCTGCCCGCCCGCGATTTCCCCGATTTCTGGTCTGCGGCAAATGAAGCCGGGATTTCCCGGCTCTACGGCGGCATCCACTTTCGCGCAGCCATTGACCTTGGCCTCGATCAGGGCCGCTGCGTGGGCGAATTCACCAACGCCCTTGTGACCCGAGGCTGAGAGATGCGCAAACTCCTCCTCATCGCAGCACTTTCCGCCAGCCCCCTTCACGCCCAGACCCCCATTCCATCCTTTACCGAGGAAACCGCCACCTCTGGCATCGACAATGCCTATATGGGCGACTGGGAATACATGGTCGGCGGCGGCGTGGCCACGTTCGACTGCAATGGCGACGGGTTCGACGATGTGCTGACCGCAGGCGGCACCGCGCCTGCCGCCCTCTTCGTCAACACCTCCACCACCGGCGGCCCCCTGACCTTCACCCGCCAGACCTCGGGGCTGGAACTTGACGCCGTCTCGGGAACCTACCCGCTCGACGTCGACAGCGACGGCCATATCGACATCGTCCTCCTCCGCGTAGGCGAAAACGTCGTGATGCGCGGACTTGGCAACTGCCGTTTCGAACGCGCCAACGAAGCCTGGGGCTTTGACGGCGGGGATGCCTGGTCAGCCTCCTTCTCGGCCACATGGGAACACGGGCAGGACTGGCCCACCATCGCCATCGGCAACTATATCGATCGCACGCAGGATTCCTTCCCCTGGGGCTCCTGCACCGACAACTGGCTCCACCGCCCGGATGCCCAAGGCACAGGCTTTGCCCGGCCCCTGCCCCTCACCCCCAGCTTCTGCGCCCTCTCGATCCTCTTCACCGACTGGGACCGCTCGGGCACGCCCTCACTCCGCATCTCGAACGACCGCGAATACTACAAAGGCGGGCAGGAACAGATGTGGCGCCTGACCCCGGGCGAACCGCCCGTCCTGCTTGCTGAGAGCGACGGCTGGGCGCGGCTCAGGATCTGGGGCATGGGGATCGCCTCGAATGACCTGAATGGTGACGGCTTCCCGGAATATTTCCTCACCTCCATGGCCGACAGCAAGCTCCAGACCCTGGCCACCCCGCCTAACGACGGCACGGCCCCCAGACCTGCCTATTCCGACGTGGCCTATCCCCGGGGCGTGACAGCCCACCGCCCCTATTTCGGCGACGAAATCCAGCCCTCGACCGGGTGGCACGCGCAGTTCGAGGATGTGAACAACGACGGCCTTGCCGATCTTTTCGTGGCCAAGGGCAATGTGGACCAGATGCCCGACTTCGCCCTACACGATCCCAACAACCTCCTCCTCCAGAACCCCGACGGCACATTCACCGAGGCCGGGGACAAAGCCGGCGTCGCCTCCATGATGATTTCGCGCGGCGCGGCACTCGCTGACTTCAACCTCGACGGCCGCCTCGACCTCATCGTCACCAACCGCCGCACGCCTGCGCAGATCTGGCGCAACACCGGCCCGCTTGACGGCCACTGGATCGCCGTCCGC
>JBGSWJ010000192.1:0-5335 GCA_041752495.1 Rhodobacterales bacterium | reverse complement strand
GATCCGCGGCAGGAACGCCAGCAAGGCCCGCGTTTCCAGCACCCCCGACCCCAAAGCATTGACCAGCGTCACCGCCCCCTGCCGCAGCGCCGACACCATCCCCGGCGTGCCAAGCCGAGACGCCGGGTCAAGCTCCAGCGGATCGGCATAGGCCGCGTCCAACCTTCGCCACAACACAGACACAGGCCGCAGGCCCGAGACGGATCGCACCATCAACTGGCCGTCCGAAACCGTCAGATCCTCGCCCTGCAAAAGCATAAAGCCAAGGTAGCGGGCGATATAAGCATGTTCGAAATAGGTATCGGTCAAAAGACCCGGCGTCAGGATCGCCACCCGGCTTTCCGGATCGGCCTGCAGCCCGATCATTGTATCGCGGAAGGCGCGAAAGAACCCGGCAAGGCGATGGACATGCGCTGTTGCATAGAAATCCGCAAACGTCCGCGTCGTGGCCACCCGGTTTTCCAGCGCGAAACCCGCGCCTGACGGGGCCTGCGTCCGGTCGCCCAGCACCCACCAGCGGCCATCCGGCCCTCGCCCGATTTCGAATGCGACGAACTGCAGGAAATTGCCGCCTCGCGGCGCGACCCCCACCAAAGGCCGCAGCCATTCCGGGTTCCCCGCGATCAGTGACGGCGGCAGGAACCCGTCCGACACGAGCTTGCCCGGCCCGTAAAGGTCGGCCATCACCCGTTCCAGCAGGCCCGCCCGCTGGATCAGGCCCGCTGTCAGCGTCTCCCACTCGGCTTCTTCGATCAGGACGGGGATATGCGACAGGGGCCATGCGCGTTCGGTCGACCCTTCGGCCCCGTATTGCCGCAGATATACGCCCTGATCGCGCAGGTACTGGTCACCGCGCCCGAACCGCTGCTGCAATTCGTCAGGCGGGATCGCGGCCACATGGCGCAGGAACGCATCCCAGACCGGCCGCACCCGGCCCGCCGCATCCACCACCTCATCCGGCACCCCCGGCAAAGGCCGATACCCGGCAAGCAGTGAAGGCGCAGGTTTTGACAAAGCAGGGTCCATGCGCCTTTACACGCCGGGTGCCCGCCGCAGGTCAAGCGTCATGGGAAATTCGGCATGCCGCTTTTCCACCGGCGGGGCATAGGCCGCAGGCCGGTGACCATGCGGCTCAAACCGCGCCAGCCGCCGCGCCTCGGCCTCGTTCCCATTCACCGGGAAGGTGTCATAGTTCCGCCCGCCCGGATGGGCGACGTGATAGACACAGCCCGCCAGCGCCCGGCCCGACCATGTGTCATAGATGTCAAAGGTCAGCGGCGCATCGACGCGCAGCACCGGATGCAGGGCGGACGCCGGCTGCCACGCCTTGAACCGCAGCCCCGCAACCGAAACACCGCTTTCCCCCGTGGGTGTCATGGGCAAAGCCCGCCCGTTGCAGGTGACGGTATAGCGCGACGGGTCCGCCGCCTTCAGCTGCACCTGCAACCGCTCGGTCGAACTGTCGGTATAGCGCACCGTGCCACCAATCGCCCCCGTCTCGCCCAGCACATGCCAGGGCTCCAACGCCTGCCGCAGTTCCAGTTGCACCCCTTCCGCCTCGACCTCGCCGCAGAACGGGAAACGGAACTCGGCCTGCGCCTTGAACCAGTCTTCCTCAAGCGGGAAACCATGCTGGGCCAGATCGCGCAGCACGTCGCGGAAGTCCTCCCACACAAAATAGGGCAGCATGAAACGGTCATGCAGTGTCGTGCCCCAGCGGGTGAGCGGCCCGTCGGCAGGCGCATTCCAGAACCGCGCAATCAGCGCCCGCAGCAACAATTGCTGCGCAAGGCTCATCCTTGCATCGGGCGGCATCTCGAACCCCCGGAACTCGACAAGGCCCAGCCGCCCCGTCGGCCCATCGGGCGAAAACATCTTGTCGATGCAGATCTCGGCCCGGTGCGTATTGCCCGTCACGTCGGTCAGGATGTTCCGGAGAAGGCGGTCCGTCAGCCAAGGCAAGGGCTGCATGCCCCCCGGCCCCGGAATCTGCGCCAGCGCAATCTCCAGCTCATACAGGCTGTCATGCCGCGCTTCGTCAATCCGGGGCGCCTGCGACGTCGGCCCGATGAACAGGCCCGAGAACAGGTAAGACAGTGACGGATGCCGGTTCCAGTGCAGGATCAGGCTTTTCAGCAGATCCGGCCGCCGCAGGAACGGGCTGTCGTTTAGTGTGCCGCCCCCCACGACCACATGATTGCCGCCCCCGGTCCCGCAATGCTTGCCGTCGATCATGAACTTGTCGGCACCCAGCCGCGTCTGCCGCGCATCCTCGTAAACGCCGGTCGTGATCGACACGCAATCATCCCAGCTTTCGGCCGGATGGATGTTCACCTCGATCACGCCCGGATCGGGGGCCACGCGGATCACGTTCAGGCGCGGATCATGCGGCGGGGCATAGCCCTCAATATGCACCGGAAGGCCCAGCTTCTTCGCCGCCGCCTCGGCCGCTTGCAACAGGTCGAGGTAATCCTCGACCGAGACGACAGGCGGCATGAACACGCAAAGCCGCCCATCCCGGGGCTCGACGCTCAGCGCCGTGCGGATGAACCCGTCCACCTCGGCCAGCGGCGATCCCTGATTGATCTGGTTCCCTTGCGGGCTGCTGGCGGTGAAACTCGCCCGCGCCTGCTCCCGCAGGGCAGGATCAGGATCGGGCAGCGGCGGCAGATCGACGGACGGGTAGGTCGGATTGATGAACGGATACTGCGACGCCGGAATCCAGGGCAGGGATTCAAGCGGCAGGCGATACCCCACCGGGCTGTCGCCTGGGACAAGGAACATATGCCCCCGCCGCAACGACCATTTCTCGGTCCGCCAGCGCCGCGAGGTTGACCGCGATTGCCAGCTTTGCACCGGCAGAACAAAACCCGAAGGCTCTGTCAGACCCCGGTTGAACACGGTGGCAAGGCGATGCCGCTCTTCGGGGTCCTTCAGCCTGGAATTGGCAGGGGTCACGTTTTCAGGCAGGTTCGCCTCTTTCACAAGCCACTGGGCCGGGTCCTCAAAGGCGGGCAGGATGCAGTCGGTGTCCAGCTGCAATTCGGTCGCAATCCCGGTCAGAAGCGCCTGCGCCTCCTCCTTGCCGACGCCTGTGTCGCGGCCTTCGGCGGCGATCAGCCCCGGGTCGGTCCAGACCGGCTTGCCGTCCTTTCGCCAGTAAAGCGAGAACGTCCAGCGCGGCAGCGTCTCACCCGGATACCACTTGCCCTGCCCGTAGTGCAGGAACCCGCCCGGCGCGAAACGGTCGCGCAGGCGCCGGATCAGGTGGTCGGCCAGCACCCGCTTTGTCGGCCCGACGGCGGCGGTGTTCCACTCGGCGGATTCGAAATCATCGATGGAAACGAACGTGGGCTCGCCCCCCATCGTCAGCCGCACATCGCCCTGCGCCAGCGCCGAATCCACCTTGCGCCCCAGCGCATCCAGCCGTGCCCAGGCCTCGTCCGAATAGGGTTTGGTGATGCGCGGATGTTCGGCCACCCGCGTGACCGACATGCCGAAATCGAAACTGACATTCGCCTGCCCCGAATACCCGCCCGAAATCGGCGCGGCATTGCGGTAATGCGGGGTCGCGGCCAGCGGAATATGGCTCTCTCCGGTCAGAAGCCCGCTTGTCGGGTCGAGCCCGATCCAGCCCGCACCGGGGATATAGACCTCGCACCAGGCGTGCAGATCGGTGAAATCCACCTCGGTCCCCTGCGGGCCGTCCAGCGCCTTCAGATCAGGCTTCAGCTGGATCAGATACCCCGAGACAAACCGCGCCGCGAACCCCAGATGCCGCAGCACCTGCACCAGAAGCCACCCGGTATCCCGGCACGACCCCTTTCGGCTGGCCAGCGTCTCCTCGGGCGTCTGCACGCCGGGTTCTAGCCGGATGACATAGCCGATTTCCTGCGCAAGCCGCGCGTTGAGCTCCACGATCATCGGCACGGTCTGCTGCCGTTCGCGTGACAGCGTGGCGAGGAAGGCGGAAAGCAGCGGCCCCGGATCCTCGGGCGTGCGGTAGATGACAAGGTCGGGGGCCAGATCGCGGGGATAGTCAAAGGGCCAGTGAACCGCCTCCTCCTCGGTGAAAAAGTCGAAGGGGTTGTAGACGGTCATGTCGGCGACCAGATCGACCTCGATCTTCAACTCGCGCACCGGTTCGGGAAAGACGTAACGGGCCAGCCAGTTGCCATAGGGGTCCTGCTGGTGGTTCACGAAATGCGGCTGCGGCCCGACCTTGAGCGAATGCGAAATGACCCGCGTCCGGCTGTGCGGCGCGGGGCGCAGGCGGATGATCTGCGGGCCAAGGATGACCGGCGCGTCATAGATGTAATGGGTCAGGTGGTGGATGGCGGCTTTGATCGACATGGGCTCTTTGCTTTTCCCGGAAAGGAAGGGGGGCTCTGCCCCCCGGCTGCGCCTCCCCCCGGGATATTTGGGACCAGAAGGAGGAGCGGTCGTTGGTTTGCGGATATACAGTTCCGCCCGACGTTCCCACGCCGCGCGGCAAAGCGCCACCTGTCCCGGCGCGTTTCGGACGGGAATGGCAGCGTCTGCCTGTTTTTTGTGCAGGTTCGGCGATCAGGCCCGGTGCACGTCGCGCGGCAGGCGCGACAGGATTTCGGGGCCGTCCTCCTGCAGGATCACGATATCCTCGAGCCGCACGCCGAACCGGCCCGTCAGATAGATGCCCGGTTCGATGGAGAAAACCATGCCGGGTTCAAGGATTGTGTCCGAGGATTCAGTGACATAGGGCGGCTCGTGCCCTTCAAGCCCCATGCCATGCCCGGTGCGGTGGACGAAATATTCGCCATAGCCCGCCGCCGTGATGACATCGCGGGCCGCCTTGTCCACAACGCTCGCCTTCACGCCCGGCTGCGCGGCGGCCAGCGCCGCCTGCACCGCCTGTTCAACCACACCATGCACACGGTCGTAGTCGGCGGGCGGCTTGCCAACGACCGCCATGCGGGTGATGTCGGACGAGAACGATCCCCGCCGCGCGCCAATGTCGATCACCACGGCATCGCCGTCCTTCAGCACCGTCTCGCCCGTGTGGTGATGCGGATAGGCCCCGTTCATCCCCGCGCCCACGATGGTGAACAGCGGCACGGCCCCATGATCCTTGAACACGCCCACGGCGAGGGTGGCGAGGTCGGATTCCTTCATCCCCGGCCGGATCGCCGCAAAGATCGCCTGCATCGCCGCATCGGCAATCGCGGCCTCCTCGCGCAACTCCTGCTGTTCCCCTTCGTCCTTGCGCATGCGCAGCGCCCCCAGCGTCTCGGACGCAAAGCTTCGCCCCGCCTGCGGCATGGCATCAAGAAGGAGGAGCGCGAAATCCGCCCGCATC
>JBGSWJ010000191.1:0-1609 GCA_041752495.1 Rhodobacterales bacterium | reverse complement strand
GACCTTCGAACACCATACGGGCCCGCGGCATGAAGATGGCCGCATCAAAGGCCGGACACATGTCAGCACCCGATGACGCGCCAAAAGCAACTCCGAAGATACCCCTTGCGCATGGGGCGGTTACACATGTTGCACAAATCGCGTGAGGGATTCATCTCGTGAATCCAGTGTGGTAGCTGCGGCGCATGAGTAGACCCACACCCACCTCCTACAAGACCGGAAACTGGCCGGAGGATGACAAGGCGCTCAAGCGCCGCGGCTCGCTGACGATCTGGTTCGATCCCGCCATGACCTGGGAAGCCGCGCCAACCGGCAAGCGCGGGCGTCAGCCCGACTACAGCGACGCCGCCATCCAGACCTGTCTGACGATGAAGGGTGAAGGGCGTCCCGGAAACGATCCGGGGGATCGTTGCAGCCCTGAACGGGTGGAGCCCCGGGACGGTTCGGCATGGCACTCCGCCAGACGACCGGGTTCGTCGAGAGCCTGCTGCGCCTGACCGGGCTGGACCGGGCTGAACTGGGCTGTGCCCGACTTCAGCACGCTGTCGCGCCGCCAGAAGACCTTGAAGCTCGACATCCCCTACCGCGGTCCGGACGGCCCGCTGCAGCTGCTGGTTGACATCGAGCCGGCAAGCGCCACCGGTTCGAGCGAACCGGCGAGGGGCATCAAGGTCGAAGGCGAAGGGGAGTGGAACGCCCGCAAGCATGGTGGCGCCAAACGCAGGGTCGGGCGCAAGATCCACATCGGGATCGACGAGAAATCCCTGGAGATCCGGGCCGCCGAGTTCACCACAAGCGACGTGGGTGATGGCTCGATGCTGCCCGAGCTGCTCGACCAGATCCCGCCCGAGCAGGAGATTGCCAGCGTCACAGCCGATGGCGCTTTCGACACCCGCAAGTGTCATGATGCCATCACCGCCCGAGGTGCCGCCGCCATCATTGCACCCCGCAAGAATGCCAAGCCGTGGAAACCCGACACCGGAGGGGCGCTCGCCATTGTCCTCGGACCAATGGCGGACAAGGGCTCGCCCCGCAACGAAATCCTGCGCCCGTCGAAGCGTGTCGGTCGAACGATCTGGCGACGATGGAGCGGGTATCACCGCCGAAGCCGCGCAGAGATTTGAGGAGGATCAGAAGACAGTCCGGGGGACTGTCTTCCCGACGATCGGATGCCCTGCGTCAAGCTGCTGGGTCAGCGCCTGTCCGCAAGGGACTTCGATCGCCAGGTTGCAGAGTTCCAGGTCCGTGTCGCCGTCCTGAACGGGTTCACAGCGCTCGGCACACCCGTCACAGCGGTCGCAGGAAAGGTCTGTCCGGGGAAAGCGGAAATCCGACCCTCCGCCGATTTGTGCAACATGTGTAACCGCCCCATGCGCAAGGGGTATCTTCGGAGTTGCTTTTGGCGCGTCATCGGGTGCTGACATGTGTCCGGCCATTGATGCGGCCATCTTCATGCCGCGGGCCCGTAGGGTGTTCGAAGGTCGGGTCCAGATCAAAGCCGCGTGCTCGAAGGCACTCTGTTGCACACTGGGTCTCCCGATCCCGTCTCACGACTGTTGCGCCAAACTCCTCCTTGCCCTCTTCCGCTCCGACGTCCTCGCAACCGACG
>JBGSWJ010000190.1:0-12442 GCA_041752495.1 Rhodobacterales bacterium | reverse complement strand
GGTCGGCCATGTGGTGCAGGACGGGGCGGTGCGTGACACCGGCGTGGCGGTACGTGGCCGAGAGGTCGGGGTCGACGCCCTTGCCGTCCCACGGCGCGAGTTTGCCCGTGGCGCGGTCGATGACCTGCGGTTTGCCGTCTTCGTCCCGCAGGAGAAGGCCGTTCTGCGGCGATTTCGGGTCTTCGTTGACAAGGCAGGAGGCGTTGGTGAAGCGGCGGAGGTAGTCGAGGTCGATCTTGCCCGCCTGCATGAGGAGATGGATCAGCGACAGGATCAGCAGGCCGTCGGTGCCGGGCGTGATGCCATACCAGTCATCGGCCACGGCATTGTAGCCGGTCCGGATCGGGTTGACGGCGATCACCTTGGTCCCACGCCCCTTGAGCTTGCCGATACCCATCTTGATCGGGTTGGAGTCATGGTCTTCGGCGACGCCGAAAAGGATGAAAAGCTTGGTCAGGTCCCAGTCGGGCTGGCCAAATTCCCAAAAGGCGCCGCCCATCGTGTAGATGCCGGCCGCCGCCATGTTGACCGAGCAGAAGCCGCCGTGGGCAGCGTAGTTGGGCGTGCCGTAGGATTGCGCCCAAAGCGAGGTGAAGCTTTGGCTCTGGTCGCGACCGGTGAAGAAGGCGAGTTTTTCCGGCGCGGTGTCGCGCACCGGCTTGAGCCAGTCGACTGCAGTTTGCAGCGCCTCGTCCCAGGAGATTTCCTCGAACTGACCGGACCCGCGCGGGCCGGTGCGGCGGAGGGGCGCGCGCAGGCGCGAGGGCGCGTTGATCTGCATGATCCCGGCCGAGCCCTTGGCGCAGAGGACACCCTTGTTGACGGGGTGGTTCCGGTTGCCTTCGATATAGGCGACCTTGCCGTCCTTGAGATGCACGTTGATCCCGCAGCGGCAGGCGCACATGTAACAGGTGGTCTGCTTGACTTCGTCCGAGACGGGGGGCGAGAGGTCGAGGGTCGGCTGGTGATGGGTCATTCTGGGGCTCTCCCCGGCCCGTTGGGGCTGAGTCTAGTCTGAGAGTGGGGGCGGGGGCCAGTGGGGGCGTGTGCCTGTTCCTTGCCGGTGGCCGCGTGGATTTCGCCCGCCCTACACATTGGCGGCCCCCCGGATCATCGCCGAAACGATCGCGCCAAGGGCGGCTGAGGCGATGCGGTCGGGGCTTTGCTGGCTGCGGGAGGTGAGCAAGATGGGCACGCGGGCGCCCATGACGATCCCGCCTGCACAGGCACCCATGCCAAGGCACATGAGCTTGAACAGCGCGTTGCCGGTCGTGATCTCGGGGACGAGGATGATGTCGGCGTCGCCCGAGACGCGGGAGGTGTAGTCCTTGGCGGCGGCGGCTGCACCGGAGAGGATCAGGTCGAGGGCCATCGGCCCTTCGACAATCGCATCGGGCAGTTCGGTCAGGGCGCGGCGGGCGATCTCGGCGGATTCGCCGGTGTTGGGGATGCCGGGGGTCACATCTTCGGACGGGGCGAGGAGAGCGGCCTTGGGCCGGGCCACGCCATGGGCCTGCGCCAGACGGACGGCATGGGTGAGACAGGCGATCCGGGTATCCAGATCGGGCGCCGTGTTCAGCGCTGCATCGGTCAGGAACAGGGGGCGGTCGCTGCCCGGCATGGTGATGTGAAAGACATGGCCGCAGACAGAACCCTTGTCACGCAGCCCTGCCGACGACGGCAACAGGCCCTTGAGAAAGGTCGAACTGTGAATCTGCCCTTTCATCAGGCTGTCCACCTGCCCGTCCCGCGCCAGTGCGGCAGAGGCGGGGCACGCAGAGTCACCCGGGGCGTTGATGAGGGGAAAGGGGGCGATGTCCCAGCCGATCTCATCCGCCGCGCGTTTGATCTTGTCCGGGTCCCCGACAAGCACGGGTTCGGCAAGGCCAAGTTCGGTCGCCTCGCGCAGGCCCTGCAGGGGGATGGCGGCCCCGGCGTTGACAAGGGCCACGCGGGGTACGGGCAGGCTTTTCGCACGGGCTAGCAGGCTGTCGGGGCAGCGGGGCGTGATCGGGCTGAGAAAGGATGAAAGGTCCGTCATGGCCTGTCCTGAAGGTTCGATGTTGACCATAGGGAGGCGGGCCGGATGTGGCTATAGCGTGTTGGTGCCGCGGAACGGTGCGAAATGGCGCGGGCGCGGCAGAAGGCGGGCGGCAAAGACAAAGATCCTTCTACCATAGGGACTTGACCAGTCCCATCACGGCCAGTGTGGCAAGAAGGAGGATGGCGAAGCGGCGGAAATCCTGTGGCGCGGCAGAGAGGAAATGCCGCGATCCGGCCCAGACGCCGGCGATCATGATCGGCAGGCCAAGGAGAGTGGCCAGTAGCGTGTCGGCGGTGATGAGCCCGGACCACCACAGGAGCGGGATCGTCCAGAAGTCGAGCCCAGTGAAATAGGCGATCAGCGTGGCGCGGAAGGTGGCGGCGGGGATTGACTGGGCAGCAAAGAAGGCGGCAACCGGAAGGCCCCCAACGGCGGCGCCGTTGGCGATGCCTGAGAAGACCCCGGTCGCCACATGGGCGGCATCGCCCGCAGGGCGGCGCATTGTCCATCCGGCAAGGAGGACGGCGCACATGACCAGCACATAGACCGAGATCACGGCCCGGGCCGCATCAATGCCGATGCGGGACAGGACGAACACGCCAAGCGGCACCCCGACAAGGCATCCCGCAAACAGCGTGGCGACACGCCGCCACTGGATATCGGGCCAGATGTTGCGGGCCTGCTGGGCCGTCAGGACTGTGTCGGCCAGAATGACGACTGGCACGAAAAGAAGTGGGTTCGTGACAAGGCTGGCCGAGGAGACGACGAGCGCGGCAAAGCCGAAGCCGGAATAGCCGCGCACGAAGGAGGCCACGAAGATGGCAAAGGCCATCCAGAGCGTGGCGGCAGGGCCGAGGTCAAAGGGCATGGCGCGGGGGCCGCTCGTCCGCGCAACGCGCGACCTCGCTGGTATGCGCCGGGGTATGGAGCACTGTCAGGACAGGGTCTGATCGGCCATGTCGGCCGGGTTGATCCCTGCGACCTCAACCGGTTTCTTCATCGCGTCCCGGCGGAAGGGTTCACCCAGTTCCTGATTGATCAACGCCTCGATCAGCGTGGTCAGTCCGTGCTGCATCTGGTCGGTGATCGCCTTGGCCAGCGCATCGCGGAGTTCGTCCATCGTGCGCGCCTGCACGCCCTGCAGCCCGCAGGCCCGCGCGATCCCGGCGTAACTCACCCCCTGGTCGAGTTCGGTGCCGACGAAATTGTCGTCATACCACAGCGTCGAGTTCCGCTTTTCCGCCCCCCATTGGTAGTTGCGGAAGACGACCATCGTGATGGCGGGCCATTCCGGGCGGCCGATGGCGGTAAGTTCGGTGACCGCGATGCCAAAGGCCCCGTCGCCCGCAAATCCCACAACAGGCGTATCCGGGCAGGCGATCTTGGCCCCGATGATCGACGGCAGGCCATAGCCGCAGGGGCCGAACAGGCCGGGGGCGAGGTATTTGCGGCCCGCCTCGAACGTCGGATAGGCGTTGCCGATGGCGCAGTTGTTGCCGATATCGGAGGAGATGATCGCCTCGCGTGGGAGGGCGGACTGGATCGCGCGCCATGCCATGCGGGGCGACATCCAGTCGGGTTTGTCCGCGCGGGCGCGCTGGTTCCAGGTGGTGCCGGGGTCGTCATCCTCGTGGTCCATCGAGGAAAGCTGCTGCGCCCAGGCGGATTTCGTCTGCGCGATGGTCGCCTGCCGTTCGGTGCGGCCCGCATCGCCTGCGGTGGCGGACAGGTGCGACAGGATGCTGGTGGCCACCTTGGCCGCATCGCCCACGATCCCCACGGTCACGGGCTTGGTCAGGCCGATCCGGTCGGGGTTGATGTCGACCTGAATGATCTTGGCCGTCTTGGGCCAGTAATCAAGGCCATAGCCCGGCAGGGTCGAGAACGGGTTGAGCCGGGTGCCGAGGCAGAGCACCACATCGGCTTGCCGGATCAGTTCCATCCCGGCCTTGGACCCGTTGTAACCAAGCGGCCCTGCAAAGAGCGGGTGCGACCCCGGGAAAGCGTCGTTGTGCTGATAGCCCACGCAGACGGGTGCTGTCAGCCGTTCGGCCAGCGCCATCGACGCTGGGATCGCCCCCGCCAGCACCACACCGGCGCCGTTCAGGATCACCGGGAATTTGGCCGAGGACAGCAGCGCCGCCGCCGCCTTTATCGCATCCTCTCCGCCCGAGGGGCGTTCAAAGGCCACGATGGCGGGCAGGTCGATGTCGATCTCGCGCGTCCAGTAATCGCGCGGCACGTTGATCTGCGCGGGGGCCGAGGCGCGTTTCGCCTGCAGGATCACGCGGTTGAGCACTTCGGCAATGCGGGCTGGGTCGCGGACCTCTTCCTGATAGGCGACCATGTCCTTGAACAGGGCCATCTGCTCCACCTCCTGAAACCCGCCCATGCCGATGGTGCGGTTCGCCGCCTGCGGCGTGACAAGGAGCAGCGGTGTATGGTTCCAGTAGGCCGTCTTGACCGCCGTGACGAAGTTGGTGATGCCCGGCCCGTTCTGGGCGATCATCATGCACATCTTGCCCGAGGCCCGGGTAAACCCGTCGGCCATCATCCCGCCCGACCCTTCATGCGCGCAGTCCCAGAAGGTGATGCCGGCCTTGGGGAACAGGTCGCTGATGGGCATGAAGGCGGACCCGATGATGCCGAACGCATGGGCGATGCCATGCATCTGAAGGGTCTTCACAAAGGCTTCTTCGGTCGTCATGCGCATGAGCTGGGTCCTCTGGTCAGGCGCACCCTTGGTCGGGGTGCGTGCAAGCACACACCCTAGGGGAGCGGCCGGACTCTGGGAAGGGCGGGGGCGTAGGTCCAGATGGGGCGACGGTTAAGGCCAGTGTCCTGATCCCCGCCCGGGGCAGGGGCAGGTCCAAAAGATCGCTTGTGAACCCGGTTGGCTACTCCACCGCCCGCGCCACCGCATCCGCAAAGGCCCGGCTGTCGACGGCAAGACTCCCGCTCGGGAAGGGGGAGTTCTTGCTTTCCGTGTCATACATCTGACTTTCCACGGCGATGATCTGCCATTCGTCGCCAACCCGGATCAGGAAAGGTGACCCGCTGTCGCCAAAGGTGGTGTCGCATTCGTGCAGGATGGAACTGTCGGGATAGGCGACCGTCACGCGGCAGCCCCGGTTGCCGGACAGGTTCAGGCCCGTGTCCTGGCTGTAGCCCGCCTGATCAACCAGAAGGCCGCCATTGCCGATTTCGGTGATGTCGGTGTCGTTCAGCGTATGGACCTTCAGAAAGCCCACGACATTTCCCAGATCGCGGTCCAGCGTGACGATGGCCCAGTCGTTGCCGTTGCCCTGCCCCGGCTCCATCGTTTCGGGCGTGTAATCGGGCGAGAACATCGCATCTACGACCAGCGCCTTGCCAGACTGATTGCCACGGTTCAGCCCGGCCTGAAAGTAAAGCGGCAGGTCGATAGTCTGGCCATCCTCTGTCACGCAATGCGCGGCCGTCAAAAGGGTGCGCGGGCCGACGAGCGAGGCGGTGCAGGTGCCTTCGGGCAGGGTCAGCAGGCCCACGGCCCGAAACGGAAGGTCTGCGGTATTGACCAGATAGCGGTCGTCACGGCCGAAGTAATGCTCAAGCGCCTCGGCCGGGCGGCCACGGCCCATGCAGTCGGCCGTATCGGTATTCACCTCGCACTGGCCCGTGCCGGTGCCGGGTTCGTCGCACTGCTGGTTGAAGGCAAAGTTGCAGCTGTCGTCGCGCCCGCGCAGATAGGCCACGGCATCGCAATCAGAGGTGTCGGTGCCATCGGCGCAGGTTCCGGTGCCGATATTGGGCTCGTCACATTCGTTGTCATTGTCATAGCGGCAGGTATCATCGCCGCCTGCGGCAAAGCCCCGGCAGTCGGCCGCGTCGGTGCCGGTGTCGCAAAACCCCGTGCCGCCAAAGGCCGCGTCGTCGCATTCAAGGTCATTGGCAAATTCGCAGGTATCGGTGCCAAGCTTCGCGCGGACGTTGGCGGGCAGAAGGTCGAACAGGGCTTGCAACGCCTCGGCTCGGGTCGGCCGTCCGGCGCAGTCGGTCGTGTCGGTCCCATCGCGGCAGGCGGTGGATTCGCCGTCATAGCGCGGCTCGTCGCATTCGCCGTCATTGGCCCAGTCGCAACTGTCGTTCGTCTTGGCATTGGCCAGGACGGCGCAATCGAACGTATCGGTTCCCGGCACGCAGGCCCCGGTTCCGCCGAACCGTTCATCGTCGCATTCATTGTCATAGGCGTATTCGCAGGTGTCGTCCTGGGCCATCGCCTGAGTTCCTGCGAAAAGGGACAAGGTCATGAAAACGAGGGGAAGAATACGCAACGCCACAGCTCCTGAAATGCGGTCGGAGGGGAACTTGCGGCGGACTGTCGCAGAGTGACTGCAGCGGATCAAGTAGCGCGTGGGGGCCCTGCCGGATAAAGGCATCGTTGCGAAGTTGCCTGCCAAAGCCCTAGGGACCGGCATCCCCCAGCCGGATCACCATCAGGACGGCCAGTACCGCATGTGCCGCGCCGGCGGGCCAGAGCATCAGGCCGGTCGCGGGCAGGGTCAGCCCGAGGAACACGATATAGGCGGCGGCAAGGACGTTGTAGGTCAGCAGGCCAACAAAGGCCGGGCGGCCGTCGCGGCCAAGCCATCCAGTGAGACCAAAGCTGAGCAACGCAAGCCCGGCAAGCCGCGCAATGGCCAGACCGTTCGGATCAAACTGAGCGGCGAGGAAACCGTTAGCGATCACCTGCGGCAGCAGGACAAGTGCAATGCCGACAAGGATTTCAAAGACGACAGAGACCAGGACGAGGTTTCGTGCAGACATGGCAGGGGCACCTTTCGTGGTCTCGTTGCATCATGGTCCGGGGTTGCGGGCGCGTTCTTCCGGACGCAGCCCAAGGCCGTCACGATTGAGGACGAACAAAGCATAGGCAGACAGGCGGGGGCAAGTGTTGGCCCAAGGCTGGCGGACTGACAGCCGTTAACCTAGGGCCTTGTCCAGAATCGGCGTGAAATCCGGCCAGACAAGCTGGGCTGCGCGCTTGCGGGCATTTTCCGACATCTGGCCCAGCGTGCCCTCGTCCTTCCGGGCAAAGAGTGCCGCAATCGCTGACGACACGGGCCCTGTCCCGGCACCGTGCGGGAAGGTGATGCCTGCGTCGTATCCGTCCAGAACCTCGCGCACCATACCGACGCCGGGAAGGATGGCGGGCAGGCCGAATGTCAGAGCCAGCAGCAGCGACCCCGAAGTCAGGATGCTGCGGTAGGGGTAGATCCCGATGTCGGCAGCGCGAAGATAGTATTGCAGCCGCTCTGGTTCGACAAAGCTGTTGGTGACGGTGATCCGTTCCATCTCGGACCGGGTCAGGGGCGGGACGATATCGGGCAGCACGCCACCGTGGACCCGTCCGGCAACGATCAGGCGAAGCCGGGGACGGTCGCGCATGACAGTCCGGAATGCCTCAAGCAGCAACTCGGTGCCCTTGTAGGGCCGGACAAAACCAATCGAGAGAATGACGTCATCACCCGGGTCGATGCCAAGGGCCGCGCGGGCGTCATTCTGCGACAGGCCGTTGTCGCGATAGACGCCGGCATAGTTGCCATGGGCCGAAATCACGGCCCGTTCGACCGGAAAGGGAAAGACCTGCAACACCTCGGGCACAGACGACCTCGCGTGAAAATGCAGAACATCGGACCGGGCGGTGATGATGGGCGACATCTCAAGTTCAAGATCGCGGAACCGGCCATCGTGGCTCAGGGTGTTGTGGATGGTCCAGACGACCCGCCCGCCGCGTTCGCGGAACAGGGCCAGATCGTTCAGGAAATCGGCAAAGGACTGCTCGGCCGCGTCACGCGTTTTCGCGTTGGCGGTGATTTCGTTCAGCCAATGCAGGTGAAAGATGACCCGGGGTCGCTTGGGCCCCGGTGCACTCAGGGCCGAAAGGGCATCCCGGATCGTGCCCGCGCCGATGTCATAGGTTGATCGGGCCGCAGAATAGAGCAGATCCGTATAGGGATTGCTGCGGCTGTAGCCCGGCCAGAAATAGACGCTTGGCCGGACATCGTGTTCGTGTTGTTCCAAGGCCGAGGCCTTTTGGCGGATGCTAACCCACCACGCGCGTCAGCGCCGCGTCCACCGCACCCACGATTTGATCCAGATCATCGGTCGTGGCAATCAGCGCCGGGGCGAACAGAAGGGTGTTGTTGAACCCGGGCATGGAGCGGTTGGAGGCCCCGATGATGACCCCTTGCGCAAGGCAGTCGGCCACCACGGCCATCACCTTCTTTTCATCCAGCGGTTCACGCGTCGTCCGGTCGGCCACAAGTTCCGCCCCGGCAAACAGACCCTTGCCGCGCACGTCGCCGACGCAGGCGTGCTTGTCCATCAGTTCGTGCAGCTTTTCCTGCAGATATACGCCCATGCGGGTCGAGTTGCCGCAAAGGTCCTCGTCCTCGATGATCCGCATGTTTTCCAGCGCCGCCGTCGGCCCCGCGGTGCAGCCGCCAAAGGTGCTGATATCGCGGAAGTAACCCAGCTTGTCAGTGTCGTCCTTGAACTTGTCGAACACGGCTTCGGTCGTGACGCAGCAGGAAATCGCGGCATAGCCCGAGGCCACGCCCTTGGCCATCGTCACGATATCGGGCTGCACGCCATATTGCTGATAGCCGAACCACGTGCCGGTGCGGCCCAGACCGCAGACCACCTCGTCGATATGCAGAAGGATGTCGTACTTCTTGCAGATCTCGGCCACCTTTTCCCAATAGCCGCGCGGGGGGGTGATTATGCCGCCGCCTGCGGTGATGGGTTCAAGGCAGAGCGCGCCGATCGTGTCGGCCCCTTCACGCAGGATCACGGCCTCGATCGCCTCGGCCGCCTTCACGCCATAGCTGTCGCCCGCCATATCCTCGGTCGCGCGGTATTCAAGGCAGTGCGGCACGGCCACGAAACCGGGCGTGAAAGGCCCGTACTGCATGTTGCGTTCCTGCTGACCGCCAGCCGAAAGGCAGGCGATGGTCGTGCCGTGGTAATCGCGGTCGCGGTAGAGGATCTTCCACTTCTTGCCGCCATGATGCTTGTGGCTGATCTGGCGGACCATCTTGAACGCCTTCTCGTTCGCCTCGGAACCGGAGTTGGCGTAATAGACGCGGGACAGGCCCGGCATCTTTTCGGTCAGACGCTTGGCGAACTGCGCGCCGGGAATCGTTCCAGCGGCACCCGCATAGTAGCACATCTTGACCAGTTGATCGCGCACCGCATTGGCGATGCTTTCGCGGCCATAGCCCACGTTCACGGTCCAGACGGCCCCCGACACGGCGTCGACATGTTCCTTGCCCTTGATGTCCCAGACGCGCAGACCCTTGCCTTCGACGATGATGCGCGGGTCGACGGTTTCAAAGGGTTTGTGCTGGATCAGGTGGTGCCAGACATGGGCGCGGTCGGCCTCGATCACATGGCGGGGGTCGTTTGACAGGAGCGTGTCCATAGAATGTGCCTTTGGGTGCTGGAGGGCATGGCAAGGGGCGCGAATTTTCGCGCTGCCGCTATTGGATGCAGTCTGCCCGTGCGCGCAGGCGCGTCAATAGGGCCAGAGAACGGTCAAGCGTAGCGCCAGATAGCCCGGTCCAGGCCTGAAGGTTCCTGCAGAATCATGCTCAAACATAAGATATTACATGGATTTATGCTGCGGGTGTCCGGCGTCGCCAGGACCCCGGGGGACTCGCGCGGCATTGACCTGGGGGAAGGATTTTCCTTGCCTGATCCCGGGAAGAGTTTTGGGTTCCCAAAAAGCCCGTTTCAGCATCTGGGGACTGGTGCGGCATGACCGTTCCATGCTCAGTTAAGCCCTGCGACGGATCAGAGGCGGGATGAGCCCGTCCGGCGAAATGCGCCCTGAGGGGCCACAACATGGGATGACGACGATGAAGAAGTTTCTGATGGGGGCTGCGGCGGGTCTGGCTGTGATGGCCGGAACGGGCGCGATGGCCCAGACCGACGAAATCACCGTGGGCTATTTCCTTGAATGGCCGATGCCTTTCCAGTTCGCCAAGGTGAACGGGACCTATGATGCCGAAATGGGGGTGAAGGTGAACTGGGTGTCCTTCGACACCGGCACCGCGATGAGCGCAGCTATGGCCTCGGGCGATGTAGACATCTCTGTGTCGCAGGGCGTGCCGCCGTTCGTGGTGGCGACCTCGGCCGGTCAGGATCTGCAGATCATCGACGTGGCCGTCTCCTATTCCGACAACGACAACTGCGTCGTCGCCTCGGGCCTTGAAATCACCAAGGACAACGCGGGCGAAATCGCGGGCCACAAGGTTGCCGTGCCGCTTGGCACTGCTGCGCACTATGGCTTCCTCCGCCAGATGGACCATTTTGGCGTGGACCTTGCCAGCCTTGAAATCGTCGACATGGCCCCGCCCGATGGCGCAGCAGCCTTTGCCCAAGGCGCGGTCGACATGTTCTGCGGCTGGGGCGGATCGCTCCGTCGTGCCAAGGAAAGCGGCAACGTCCTTTTGACCGGCGCCGAAAAGGAAGAACTGGGCATCCTCGTGTTCGACGTGACGTCGGCTCCGGCATCGTTTGTCGCTGAAAACGCCGATCTGGTCGCCAAGTTCCTTGCCGTGACGGCAGATGCAAACGCCGTCTGGAACGCCGGTGGTGATGCCGCCGCCGCGATGATCCCCGTGATCGCACAGGACAGCGGCATGGACGAAGCCGCGACTGCCGAAACGATGGCGACCTTCGTCTTCCCGTCGCTCGAAGATCAGCTTGGGGCCAAGTGGCTGGGCGGCGGCGCACAAGCGTTCATGCAGGGCGTGGCCGGCGTGTTCGTCGACTCGGGCTCGATCCCCTCGGCGCTGGGCAGTTATGACGCCACGGTGAACACCGGGCCGCTCGCTGCAGCTTCAGCGATGTAAGCAAGACGGTCGGCAGGGGACGCGTCGCGTTCCCTGCCGTCCCCTCTTGCCAGACGCAATGAACCTGACTTGCAAGCCTGTGACACAGGCGACTTGGCCCGACCTCGAGTCACTGTTCGAGGGTAAGGGCGGGCCGTCGTATTGCTGGTGCATGGCATTCCGCAAGATCGCGCCCGGCGCCGACAAGGCCGACCGTAAGGACGCACTGCGTGGCCGCGTGGCCGATGGGGTTCCGGTCGGGCTGGTCTATTACGATGCTGCCACCCCGGTGGCCTGGAGTTCCATTGCCCCGCGCGAGACCTATCAGAAACTGGGCGGTCCCGAGGAGCCGGACGAGGTGATCTGGTCGCTGGCCTGCATGTATATCCGCCGTGATCTGCGCGGGTGGGGTCTGACCCGGCAGATGGTGGCACTGGCCGAGCAAGAAGCTGTGGCGCAAGGTGCCACGGTGATCGAGGCGACCCCGGTCGATCCGGAATCGCCCAGCTACAAGTTCATGGGAACGGTGCCCTTCTTTGCTGCTGCCGGTTATGCTGAAGTGGCCCGCGCCGGAACGCGCCGCCACGTAATGAGAAAAAGGCTGGTCTGAAGTCATGACAGTTCTGTCGATACAGTCGCTTTCCATGCGGTTCGATATCCCCGGCGGCGGGGCTGTGCAGGCGCTCAAGGACGTGACGCTTGACCTGAAACAGGGCGAACTGATGTCGGTGCTTGGCCCTTCGGGCTGTGGCAAGACGACATTGCTGAACATTCTGGCGGGTTTTCTGGCCCCGACCTCGGGCACGGTCACTTTGGGGGGCAAGCCTGTCATCGGGCCGGGTGCGGAACGGGGCATGGTGTTCCAGCAGGGCGCACTCTTTGAATGGATGAGTGTGCGGGACAATGTGGGCTTTGGCCCGCGCATGAAAGGCATGCCCAAGGCCGAGATGCGGGGGATCGTGGATCACCTTCTCGACACGGTGGGGCTGAAGGACTTCAAGGAAAAGGCGGTCTACGAACTTTCAGGCGGGATGCAGCAGCGGGTCGCACTGGCCCGGTGTCTGGCCAATGATCCCGATGTGATCCTGATGGACGAACCCCTTGGTGCGCTGGATGCGCTGACGCGCGAAAAGATGCAGGGGCTGGTGCTGCGGCTCTGGAAGGAAACGGGCAAGACCATCGTCCTGATCACCCATTCGGTCGAAGAGGCGCTGTTGCTGGGCGAACGGCTGGTCGTCATGGCCCCCCGACCGGGGCGCATCCATCGCGAATACCGCCTGCCTTTTGCCGAAATGGGCGCGGGGCAGGATCTGCGCGGGATCAAGAAACACCCGGAATTCGCCCGGACGCGCGATGAAATTCTCGGCATGATCTGGGACATGGAGGAAGAAATCATGGGCCGGGTCGAGGCAGGATGAGGGGCGCATCATGGACCTGATCCGTCAGCTTGCGGGCGAGACATGGCTGGTGCTGACCACCGTCGCGGGGGTCATCCCCTGTCTCATCTTCTATGTTCTGC
>JBGSWJ010000189.1:0-2402 GCA_041752495.1 Rhodobacterales bacterium | reverse complement strand
CGCCGCCGCCTGGACCGCCGTCGACCGGGCCGAGGCCGAGGAGGCCGCCGCCACGGTCATCAACGGCGATGCCCCAGGTGCGATGGCCCGAGCGGCTGCCAGCCTGGGCATCCCCTTCGTCCATATCTCCACCGACTACGTCTTTGACGGCAGCGGCACCCGGCCATGGGCCCCCACGGATCCGACCGGCCCGCTTGGCGCCTATGGGCGCAGCAAGCTGAAGGGCGAAGAGGCGGTGCGTGCTGCGGGCGGCCCCCATGCGATCCTGCGCACGTCATGGGTCTTTTCCGCCCATGGCGCGAATTTCGTGAGGACGATGCTGCGCCTTGGCGCAGAACGCCCCGTCTTGCGCGTCGTGGCCGATCAGGTGGGCGGGCCGACCCCGGCGGCGGATATTGCCGCCGCCTGCCTGACCATTGCGGACCGCCTGATTGCCGACCCTGCCCTGTCAGGCACCTGGCATTTCAGCGGCGCCCCGGATGTGAGCTGGGCAGATTTCGCCCGCGCTATCATGGCCCGGGCCCGCCTGCCCGCCGTGGTCGAGGATATCCCGACGGCAGCCTATCCCACTCCGGCGCAGCGGCCCGGCAATTCGCGCATGGATTGCACGGCCCTTACGGCGGTCTTTGGCATCCCCCGTCCCGACTGGCAGGAGGCCCTGGGCAGGGTGCTGGATGAGCTGGGGTTTCCGGCCCCTTAGGCCGCGCCCCGGTCAGTTCACCGCTGCAACCAACCCGATGCCGGCCGCAAGAATGGCGAACAGCGACCGTGTCGAGGAGACGGGGCTTTCGGTCGCATAGACGAGATCGCCAGAATTGATGCGGAACTGGCCTGCGCTGAACAGCCCGTCGGCCGATGTCAGATCAATGGTGAAGATCGTGCGCTGGTTGCTTGGCCCTGTGCCATCCGTGCGAATGGCCGAGGCCGGATACATGCGCAGGATCAGGATCCCCTGTGGGTTGGCGCGCGTCGGGTCGATGCCGCCGATGATCGAGAGGGCATCAAGCGCGGTCAGGCTGTCGCGCGTGAAGGGGAATGTTGACTGGCGGTCCGAGGCGCCGAGCGAGAGGAAGAAGCGGTCATCCTCTTGCACGATCACCTTGTCGCCACCCTGCAGCGTGGTGTCGAGGCGCGGTTCTTCGAACAGGCGGTCGATCGATGTGCCAAAGATCTGTTCGTTCCGGATCAGCCGGATCTGCGGATTTTCAAGCGACCTCTCTACACCGCCGGCGGCGGCCAGCAGGCCGAGCACCGTAAAATCCTGATCGGGCAGCGGATAGGCCCCCGGATTGCTGACCCCGCTGACCGCGCTGACGGTGCTTTGCGGCCCTTCCTTGAGTTCAAGCTGGACCTGCGCCGACGGCAGGATGGTCACGAATTTTTCCTGGATCACCTCGCGGGCATGATCCGGGCTCATGCCCGCGATACGCACATTACTGACATAGGGCAGGAATATGGTTCCGTTCGACGAGACCGTGATGTTTTCCAGTTCGACGGCGCGCTGCCCCGGACTGCTGAGAAGCGAGTTTTCCTCGGTGCTCCAGACGATGACCGAGACCTTGTCGCCCGCTGCGATGATGCGGTTGGCCGACTGTGGCTGGCGGTTGATCCAGGGCAGCTGCGGCGGCCCCATCTGCGGCCAGGTGGCATAGCGGGCGAGTTCGGCCTTTGTGATGGCCTCGACGGCAAAGTCCTGTGTCACCTCGCCGGTGGGGCCGACCGAACCGGCCAGCACTTCGCTTTCAAAGCCCGCGCCGCGGGGGTAACCGCAGGCTGCAAGGGCGAGACACAAGAAAACGAGGCCACCAAGTGACACGAATCGCTTCACGGCAGCTTCCTTACCGAGACATCCCCGGTATCCACGTCTAGGGGTTGCTGCCGGGGCAGGCAAGTCCGGGTGGCGCCGCCGGGGTGGCAGGCTTTTGCCGGGTCACAGCCGGGCACAACCGGGGCGGGGCGGGTGATCGTCTGTTTACGCGGCGACATGTGGACTGTATCCCGATTCCGGTGCCGCAATGCCGCAGGAGATTGGAACTGATGACGGATCATAAAGGCCAGACAGCGCAGGACCCCGCCAGCGACATGATTGTCCCTGTCCTTTTGTGCGGCGGATCGGGCACAAGGCTTTGGCCGCTGTCGCGCCGCGCCTATCCCAAGCAGTTCGCGCCCCTGATCGGTGCGGAAAGCCTGTTTCAGGCTTCGGCCCGGCGCCTGTCCGGCCCCGGCTTCGCCCCGCCGCTTGTCATCACCGGGGCGGATTACCGGTTCATCGCCACGGAACAGCTGAACGCGACAGGCGTGCGTGACGGCACCGTGCTGATCGAACCCACGGGCCGCAACACCGCCCCCGCCGTGCTGGCAGCAAGCCTCTGGCTGGCCCTTCGCGACCCGGACGCGCTGAT
>JBGSWJ010000188.1:0-2956 GCA_041752495.1 Rhodobacterales bacterium | reverse complement strand
GGGTGCAGCCGGAGCGGTCATCACAACCGGCCCGCCAAAGGTCGGGTCCATCCCGCAGACCGGCACGCGGTTCCCATCGACGCGCGGCACCCAGACGGTCGCGCCGGAAATGCCCGCCCGCATGTATGCACAGCCTTCGCTGTCCACGAACTGCGTCCCGTCAAAGCCCGACGGCGGCGATTCCGCAGGCCCGACAAGGCCATCCGCCAAAACAACTGTCCCAGAAAGCAGCGACGCGGCACAGACCGCCGCAAGCACGCGCAAATCAACCATGATATCCCCCGCAGAATATGCGGAAAGACTGCCCGAAACCCCCAGACCTGTAAAGGGAAGAACCCCTATTTTGTGCCAAACATGCGGTCACCCGCATCCCCTAGGCCCGGAACGATATATCCGTGATCATTCAGATGGCTATCAATCGCAGCCGTGACGATCGGCACGTCCGGATGCGCCTCCTGCATCCGCTTGATGCCCTCGGGTGCCGCCAGCAGACACATGAACCGGATGTCCCGCGCACCCGCCTTCTTCAGCAGATCGACCGCCGCTACCGACGAATTCCCCGTGGCCAGCATCGGATCAACCACAATCGTAACCCGATCCTCAAGCTGGGTCGGCACCTTGAAGTAATACTGCACCGGCTGCAGCGTCTCGGGATCGCGATAAAGCCCCACAAACCCCACCCGCGCCGCAGGGATCAGCTCCAATATCCCGTCCAACAACCCGTTCCCCGCCCGCAGGATCGACACCAGCGCAAGCTTCTTCCCCTCGATCATCGGCGCATCCATCTCGCACAGGGGCGTCTCGATCCGCTTGGTCGTCATCGGCAGGGTCCGCGTGACCTCATAGGCCATCAGGTGGCTGATCTCGCGCAGCAATTGCCGGAAGGATTTGGTGGACGTCTCCTTTTCCCGCATGATCGTCAGCTTGTGCTGCACCAGCGGGTGAGTAACGACGGTGACGTTGTTGGTCATGCGGCCTCCAGTAATTTGGCAATTCTTTCCTTGGTCGCGGCATCGCAGAACGCGGCATCCAGCGCCGTCTTGTTCAGCGTCCGGAACACCCCGTCGTCCCAGTCAAAGGTCCGGTGGAGCATGTCGAATTCCTTGGTCATCGTCGTGCCAAAGAAGGGCGGATCATCGGTCGACACCGTGACCTTCACCCCCCGCTCCATCAGCGGGGAAATCGGATGGTCCTTCCAGCTTTTCACCGCATTCAGGAACACATTCGACCCCGGACAGACCTCCAGCACGATCCCCTGTTCCGCAATCCGGTCCACCAGAGCCAGATCCTTGTAGGCATTGATCCCATGCCCGATCCGTTCCGGCCGGATATCGCGGATCGTATCCGCCACCATGTCCGGCCCGCCCCATTCGCCCGCATGGCAGGTGATCCGCAGTCCCGCCTCGCGCGCCATGTCGAAACTGTAAAGATAATCCTTGGGCCGCCCGACCAGTTCCGCCCCGGCCATGCCGAACCCGGTAATGAAATCGCCCTTGGTCTCGGCGGCACAGCGCGCCGCCGTCTTGGCCTGTTCCGGCCCGAAATGGCGGATGCAGGTGATGATCCCCTTCAGCGTGATCCCCATCTTCCGCTGCGCCTCGTCCGCCGCATCTGTGATCGCAGCCAGATAATCGCGCCAGGCCGCCACATCGCCGCCGCCACAGAAATCCGGCGACAGGAAAGTCTCGGAATACACGACCCCGTTTTCTGCACTCTCCTCCAGCACCGCCAGAACCAGCCGCCGGAAATCCTCAGGGCTCTGCAGCGTCGTGCAGGCGGCTTCATAGACCTTCAGGAAATGGTCAAAGTCGCGGTAGACATAGTTCCCATGCTCATCAAAAATCTTTGCAATATCAATATGCTTCTCCCTTGCCAGCCCGGCAATGAACGCAGGCGGCGCGCCCCCTTCCAGATGCAGATGCAACTCGACCTTGGGGAATGACTTGTAGCTCACAGAAAACTCCGTCCCGGCCCTTGGCTGGCCACACCCAGATGTGCCGCGACCGAGGCCGCCACATCGACAAAGGCCACAAGGCCCAATTCCCGCGCCCCGATTCCATGCACCAGCACCGGCACCCGTTCCCGCGTATGATCCGTCCCAACCCAGGTCGGGTCATTGCCGTGATCCGCCGTGACGACCAGCAAGTCGCCCTGCCTCAGGCGCGGCAGCAACGCACCCAGCGCCGCATCAAACCATTCCAGATGCCGTGCATAGCCTTCCACATTCCGCCGATGCCCGAATTCGCTGTCGAACTCCACGAAATTGGCGAATGTCAGCGAGCCATCCTCGGCCGTCTCCACCAGATCGCCCAGATGCCCCATCAGCGCAGCATCCCGTCCCTTGCGGACCTCATCGATCCCCCGCATCGAAAAGATGTCGCCGATCTTGCCGACCCCATAAACCCGCCGCCCCGCCCCGTGTACCCAGTCGCACAGCGTCGGCGCAGGCGGCGCGATGGCATAGTCATGCCGGTTCACCGTCCGGGTAAACCCCGTCTCGGGCGTGCCCACAAAGGGCCGGGCAATCACACGGCCCACCTTCATCGCATGCAGACGCGGCGCAATCGCTTCGCACAACGCGAGCAGCCGATGCAGTCCGAACGTCGCCTCATGCGCCGCGATCTGCAGCACCGAATCTGCCGAGGTATAGATGATCGGCCAGCCTGTCTTCATATGCCGGGCGCCTTCCTCGTCCAGAATGACTGTGCCTGAAGAATGCCGGTTTCCCAGCGTCCCCCCTGCCCCTGCCAGCGACGCGATCTCTTCCATCAGGTCGAGCGGAAACGCCGGGTCCGCATCCGGAAACACCGTCCAGTCAAACGGCACCGGCACACCCGCCAGTTCCCAATGCCCCGACGGCGTATCCTTGCCCCGCGACACCTCGGTCGCGGCCCCCCATCGGCCCGAGGGGACGGCGTCCAGCCCCGGCATTGCAGCACCCGAGGCCAGATGCACC
>JBGSWJ010000187.1:0-2470 GCA_041752495.1 Rhodobacterales bacterium | reverse complement strand
GCCCGAGGTAATCCTCGCCGCAGGCAGGCGCCCTTGTGCAGGCGCGGGCCGCATCAGCCAGATGCCCGCACTTGCAGGGGTTTGCCGCCGCGACGAGCATGAACCGGCAGGGATAGCGGATATGCGCATTGGCCCGCGCCACCACGACCTCGCCGGTCTCGATCGGCTGGCGCAGCGTCTCCAACACGGTCCGGGGAAACTCGGGAAATTCGTCCATGAACAGCACACCGTTATGCGCAAGGCTGATCTCCCCCGGTTTCGCCCCCCGCCCCCCGCCGACAATGGCCGCCATCGACGCCGTATGATGCGGGTCGCGGAACGGCCGCGTCCGGCTGATCCCCCCCTCGCTCAACAGCCCGGACAGCGAATGGATCATCGACGTCTCCAGCGCCTCTGCCGCCGTCAGCGGAGGCAGGATGCCCGGAATCCGGGCCGCGAGCATGGATTTCCCCGACCCCGGACTGCCCACCAGCATGAGATGATGCCGCCCCGCTGCCGCGATCTCGAGCGCGCGTTTCGCCCGTTCCTGCCCTTTCACATCGCGCAGGTCCCTCACCGCCACCGGCGTCGTCACTTCGCCCGGCGCCGACGGCGGGATCGTCTGCGCGCCGGTATAATGCCGGATCACCTCGGCCAGCGAACCCGCCGCGATCACCTCCGTCGCTGTCACCCAGGCCGCCTCGGCCCCACATGCGCTCGGGCAGAGAAGCATCCGCTCCTCCTCGGCCGCAGCCAAAGCCGCCGGAAGCGCCCCGATGACCGGCACCAGTTTGCCCCCCAGCGACAATTCCCCCAGCGCCACGGTGCGGGCCACCTCGTCATGCGGCAGGATGTCGATGGCGGCGAGCAGGGCCAGCGCGATGGGCAGGTCGAAATGCGATCCTTCCTTGGGCAGGTCGGCCGGCGACAGGTTCACCGTGATCCGCCGCGAGGGCAGGGCAATCGCCATCGAGGTCAGCGCCGTGCGCACCCGTTCCCGCGCCTCGGACACGGCCTTGTCGGGCAGGCCCACGATGGCAAAGTTCGGCATCCCGGCGGTGACGGCGCATTGCACCTCGACCAGCCGCGCCTCGACGCCTTCAAAGGCCACCGTATAGGCGACTGCGACCAACAATAAGCTCCCCTGCCATCGCATCAACGATGCGGGGGAGTGGTTTAAGAATGGTAAACGTCTGCCGGGAGTTCTGTTTTTCTGACCCGCGCATCCTCGTGCCCGGCGCGGCGCCGCCGTTGGCCCGGCTCACAGCGCCACTTGACCCGACCATTGCCTGCAACCCATGCAGATGCCGAACTGCAGCCTTCCGCCTTGTCCGACCACCATCACCGGACGGCCTTGGTCCATCAGGCAGTCGGTCCATGCCCCATGCTCAAAGACCACACAATTCGCGGGTTGCCACGACAGTCCCGGCTACGGAACCATCGGGCAGCCGGTAGACGTGCTCTACCGTAGCACCCGCCAGAATGATCGGGCGAATTTCCGTGAATTCACAAATTCGACTGCGCAGAGTTTCAATATCTGTTTCATCGAACTTACCGACCTCTGACGAAACATCATAAAGATAACGAAGTGTTTCCCCATCCGCTTCGACCCTGGTCAGCATCGTCACTTCGTCGACTCTTTGGGGAATGAAATCTGCCGCCATTTGCGTCAGCGTTGCCCCGAGTCCCTGCGACTGTATCAGCATGTCAATAGTCGCTGAATAGGTTGCATCGTCGTAGCCGGTATCGGATGCCATCGTTGCAATCATATCTTCCGCGATTCTTCCGATACCTGCGCCGACAATCACGATGAAAAGACCAAGGATAATGCCAAGGACGCTCTTCAATGTGCTGCCGGAATTTCCTTCGCTCCAGTCGATGGGTCTCTTGAAATACAGGACAAGGTTCGCCAGAGGAATTATGGCCATCCAAGCATTTCTGCCGCTGCCATAGGCGCTGACGGATCTGGCATGGCCAAGTATGGCATAGGCCATTCCGGAAACGAAAATGGCACCATAGATAAACAGGACCAGAAGCCAGAGAACGCCATTCTGCACAGCGACAAACGTCAGAAGCCATGCAATGGTCATTGCGGAAATTAATCCATATACCAAAGCCGTCCAGACAAAATATGGAACACGCGGCATGGAAAGCGTCGCGCCTCTCCGCAAAACGAGGCCGAAAACGAAACCAGAGACGATCAGCAATATGGAAAACAGAACGAGCGCACCCTCGCTCAGATTCATGAGGCTTAATGCGAAACCATTCAACATTTCCTCATCCTTCCGACTGTTCATGCCGTATCGGGCGGCAAAGCCGCCTGACCGCATGTTGTTTCAGTCGGGCTATCTTGGCAAACGAAACTTGTCCTTTTGCAAAATGACCCGAGAACGACAGCCCGCCTGCCGCGCCAAAGTGCGGCAGCGTTCAATCGCACCATTGCAGGCCGGTCGTCCTTTCGGTGAGCAGCCCGCCCGGCGCCGGGCGGCGT
>JBGSWJ010000186.1:0-5153 GCA_041752495.1 Rhodobacterales bacterium | reverse complement strand
CTTCGCGGCAGTTGGCGAAGGCTTCGGGCAGGAGCGCGTCGAGGCTTTCGCCGTCGCGGGCGCGTTTCTGGAGCGCAAAGGTCTTGTCGCGCAGACCTTCGTCAGAGAGCGCCTTGAATTCGGGTTCCAGCGCGTTGATTTTTTCGACCAAAGGGCGGGTCGCCTTGATCTTGCGGTCATTCGGTGTGCCAAACACCTTTTTGGCGAGCGTTCCGATACCGAGCATGACTTGCGTTCCTTGGCCTGGCTGACGTCAAATTGTGAGGAGGTTGCTTGCTGCCCCAACGCGCGAAGCTTAAAGAGGCGGCCAAGCGCGGCCCCCACGGAGCCTTGAGGGGATGTAAGGGTCAGCCGCAAAACTGTCAACGTGGCGCACCCGCGCCACCGATCAAGGGAACGTTTTATGATGAAACAGTCGATCTGGACTGCGAGTGCCGTGCTCTTCACGCTGGCCGCCGCGCCGGTCATGGCGCAGGACGCGCCGACCAAGGATACGGTCGTAGCGACAGTCAACGGGACCGATATCACGCTGGGCCAGATGATCGTTGCCGCTGCGCAGTTGCCCGAACAGTATCGTCAGCTTGAGGCGCCGGTTCTGTTTCAGGGCGTGATGGATCAGTTGATTCAGCAGCAGATTCTGGCCAATACGCTGGAAAGCGTGCCGTCGACTGTCACCGTGACGCTTGAGAACAACAAGCGGACCCTGATGGCGAGCACGGTCGTGACCGAGATTGCGGATGCGGCGGCGACCGAAGAAGCGATTCAGGCGGCCTATGACGCGCAATATGCCAATGCAGAACCCGCGACCGAGTATCAAGCGGCCCATATCCTTGTGCCGACCGAGGAAGAGGCCAAGGCTGTGATCGACCGGATCAATGCCGGCGAGGATTTTGCGGCTGTTGCGCAGGAAGTTTCGATCGACACGGGATCGGGGGCTGCGGGCGGCGATCTGGGCTGGTTCGGCCTGGGCATGATGGTACCCGAGTTTGAAACGGCGGTCGTGGCGCTGGGCGAAGGGGAAATGGGGGCGCTGTCGGCGCCGGTGCAGACGCAATTCGGCTGGCACATCATCAAGGTGACCGAAACACGTCCGGTGACTCCGCCGACGCTTGAAGACGTGCGGGCCGATCTGGACGGGCAGATCCGTCAGGCGGCGGTCGAGGCGAAGCTGACCGAGCTTATGGAAGCGGCAGAGATCACCCGCCCGGAAGAGGGCGCGTTTGACCCGACGCTGATCATGAATGCCGATCTGGTAAAGGACTGACCCGAGAATGCCTGTCTCCCCTCTCGCGCCTGCCAGTTTTCCCGTGCTTCCTGTCATTGATGGCGTCCGCTTTGCGGCCGTTGCGGCAGGGGTGCGATACAAGAACCGGACCGATGTGATGCTGGCGGAGCTGGCAGAGGGCAGCACCGTGGCGGGGGTCTTTACGACCTCGGCCACGCGGTCGGCGGCGGTGCTGGACTGTCAGGCCAAGAATGGCGGGACGGCGGGGGGCAAGGCGGCGTTCCTTGTGAATTCTGGGAATTCGAATGCCTTTACGGGTAAGGGTGGCGCGGCTTCGGTTGCGGCGATTGCCGATGCGGTGGCGGCCACGATGGGTATCAATGCGTCGCGGGTGTTCACATCCTCGACCGGGGTCATCGGCGAGCCGATGCCGCATGAGCGGATCACGGTGAAGCTGGGTGAGTTGAAGGACGCGCTGCGGGCCGATGCAATTGATGCGGCGGCCAAGGCGATCATGACGACGGATACCTTTCCCAAAGGGGCGGCGGCCGAGGTTGTGGTGGGCGGCAAGGCAGTGAAGATCGCCGGGATTGCCAAGGGATCGGGGATGATCGCGCCGGATATGGCGACGATGTTGGTCTATATCTTTACCGATGCGGTAATCGGGCACGGGCCGCTGCAAAAGATGCTGGGCGAGATCACGGACCGGACATTCAACTGCATCACGGTGGACAGTGATACGTCGACGTCGGACACGCTGCTTATGGCGGCGACCGGGGCTTCGGGTGTGGATGTCACGGGCGATGCCGCGTTTGCAGCGGGGCTTGAGCGGGTGATGCTGGATCTGGCGTTGCAGGTCGTCCGGGATGGCGAGGGTGCGACGAAGTTTGTCGAGGTGCAGGTGAGTGGCGCTGCCGATGACAAGGATGCGCGCAAGGTGGGGCTGGCGATTGCCAATTCACCGCTCGTCAAGACGGCGATTGCCGGGCAGGACGCGAACTGGGGCCGGATCGTGATGGCGGTGGGCAAATCGGGGGCACGGGCGGATCGTGATCTGCTGTCGATCCGGTTTGGCGATATCACCGTGGCGCGGGACGGGTTCCGGGCGCCGGAGTATTCCGAGGAAGAGACCAGCGCCTATATGAAGCAGCAGGAACTGGTGATCGGGGTCGATCTGGGGATCGGGCCGGGGTTTGCCACGGTCTGGACCTGCGATCTGACGCATGGGTATATCGACATCAACGCTGACTACCGGTCGTGAAGGTTGTCCTTGTTTCTGCTGTTGCGCTGATTGACGCGGACGGACGGGTTCTGCTGGCACAGCGGCCGGAGGGGAAATCCCTGGCCGGGCTGTGGGAGTTTCCGGGGGGCAAGGTTGAGGCGGGCGAAACGCCCGAGGCCGCGCTGATCCGCGAGTTGCAGGAGGAGCTGGGGATTGATACCTGGGCGTCCTGCCTGGCCCCGCTGACCTTTGCGAGCCATTCCTATCCGGAGTTTCACCTGCTGATGCCGCTGTTCGCCTGCCGTCGCTGGCAGGGCGTGCCGCAATCGCGCGAGAGGCAGGCGTTGAAATGGGTGCGGGCGCAGGATCTGAAGAACTATCCGATGCCGCCCGCGGATGTGCCGCTGATACCGATCCTGCGGGACTGGCTTTAACGCAGAAATCACCAAAAGTGACCGTTTTATGTCGGTGCACAATGATGAGATACGCTAACCTTTGTTAACGAATTTCTTGGGAGGGTGATTCGCATGCTTAGGACCATCACGATTGGCACGTGCGTTTCCGTCCAGGGACTGCTCGTTAAACAGCTTGATAACGGGCAGATTGTCGTTCGCGTGGGCGAACGCCTGTATCAGGGAACGCCGATGCCCCGCGCCAACTGACCAAGGCTTGACAGAATGAAAAAGGGGATGGCGCAAGCCATCCCCTTTTCGTTTGCCGGGTCGAACGCGTCAGAGCGTGCGTTCGACCGTTTCACGTTCAAAGATTTCGATGACGTCGCCGGGGCGCACGTCGTCGTACTTTTCAAAGGCCATACCGCATTCCGTGCCCGAGATGACCTCGGACACTTCGTCCTTGAAGCGCTTGAGTGTCTTGAGCGTGCCTTCGTGGATCACCACGTTGTCGCGCAGGAGACGCACACCGGCAGAGCGGCGGGCAACACCTTCGGTGACGAGACAGCCGGCGACCTTGCCGATGCCCGAAACCTTGAACACCTCTTTGATCGTCGCGTAACCGATAAAGCGTTCGCGGATTTCGGCCTTGAGAAGGCCGGAGGCGGCGGCTTTGATATCGTCCACGAGATCGTAGATGATCGAATAGTAGCGGATTTCGACGCCCTTCTGGTTCGCAGCGGCACGGGCCGATGCGTTCGCACGGACGTTGAAGCCGATGACGGGGGCACCCGAGGATTCGGCCAGCGTGATATCGGTTTCCGTGATCGCGCCCACACCGGAGTGGAGAACGCGCACGCGCACCTCGTCGTTGCCGACTTTTTCGAGCGCTTGGGCGATCGCTTCGGCAGAGCCTTGCACGTCGGCTTTGACCACGACGGGCAGTTCGGCCACGTTCTTGTCAGCCTTGGCGCGGGCCATAAGCTGTTCCAGCGTCGTCGCGGCACCGGCAGCGGCACGCTTGTTGCGCGTGACCTGTTCACGGTAGGACGCGATTTCGCGGGCCTGCGCTTCGGTTTCGACAACGTTGAGGACGTCACCGGCCTGCGGTGTGCCGTTCAGACCCAGCACTTCGACCGGGACCGAGGGACCGGCTTCGGTGATAGTGTCGCCCTTGTCGTTGATCAGCGCGCGGACCTTGCCCCACTGTTCGCCCACGACAAAGATGTCGCCTTTGCGCAGCGTGCCGTTCTGGACAAGCACAGTCGCGACAGGACCACGGCCCACGTCAAGCTTGGCCTCGATCACGGCACCCTGCGCGGCCCGTTCGGGATTGGCGCGGAGTTCCAGGATTTCGGATTGAAGCGCGATGGCTTCGAGCAGCTTGTCGAGACCCTTGCCGGTCTTGGCCGAAACTTCGACATCCTGCACGTCGCCCGACATCGCTTCGACAACGATTTCGTGCTGGAGCAGGTCGGTGCGGACCTTTTGCGGGTTCGCTTCGTATTTGTCGATCTTGTTGATCGCAACGATGATGGGAACCTTGGCGGCCTTGGCGTGAGAGATCGCCTCGACCGTCTGCGGCATGACCGCATCGTCAGCGGCGACGACGAGAACGACGATGTCGGTCACGTTGGCACCACGGGCGCGCATCGAGGTAAAGGCGGCGTGGCCCGGCGTATCAAGGAAGGTGAGCGTCGCGCCGTCATCGGTTTTGACCTGATAGGCCCCGATATGCTGCGTGATGCCCCCGGCTTCGCCCGAGACGACGTTGGCGTGGCGGATCGCGTCAAGCAGCGAGGTCTTGCCGTGGTCGACGTGGCCCATGATCGTAATGATCGGCGGACGGGGCCGCAGATCTTCGGGGTTGTCCTGGCTGTCGGAGATCACGTCTTCGACGTCGGCATCCGAAACGCGGACGACGCGGTGGCCGAATTCCTCGATGATGAGTTCGGCGGTGTCGGCATCGAGCGTCTGGTTCTGAGTCGCCATGATGCCGTTTTTCATCAGCGTCTTGATGACATCGGCCACGCGTTCGGCCATCCGGTTGGCAAGTTCGCCGACCGTGATCGCTTCGGGCAGCTGGACATCACGCACGACCTTTTCACGGTCCTGCATGCCGCCCATCGCCTTTTGGCGGGCGCGTTCCTGCTTGCGCTTCATCGCGGCCATCGACCGCTGACGGCCACCTTCGCCGCCCGCAAGGGCGTCGTTGAGGGTCAGCTTGCCAGCGCGGCGTTCCTCGTCATCGCGGCCCTTGGACGGCTTGACGACCTTTTCGCCGCGCAGGGCGTCACGTTCGCGGTCGGCGGCA
>JBGSWJ010000185.1:0-5429 GCA_041752495.1 Rhodobacterales bacterium | reverse complement strand
TGCAGGTGCGGGCGTCGATATCGACGCCGGGGGCGGCGGCGCGGGCGGCAATGGCGATCTTTTCCGTCATGGAGGCGGTCGAGTTCGGATTGATGACGGCAAGACGCATCAGACGAGGCCCTTGCCTGCGTCTGTCCCGGCGCGGGCGCGGCGGCGCTGCATTACGGTGACGGTCAGGATGACGAGGATCACGAGGGAGAGGGAGAAGAGCGTGGTCAGCGTGCCCAGCGCGTAGAGGACGGGCGAGGTGACGTTGGTCGTCATCCCCCAGATTTCAAGCGGGAGGGTGTTGCGGCTGCCCGAGACGAGGATGGTGCGGGCTACTTCGTCGTAACTCAGCGTGAAGCCGAAAAGGCCGACACCGACGAGCGCGGGGGCGATCAACGGCAGGACGACATTGGCAAAGACCTGCCATGTGGTGGCGCCCTGGTCGCGGGCGGCTTCCTCGTACGCCGGATTGAAGCGGTTGAAGACGGCGAACATGATGAGGATGCCGAAGGGCAGCGTCCATGTCAGATGCGCACCGAAGGCCGTCGTGTACCAGCTTGACCCCCAACCGGCGCGGTCAAAGATCAGGCCGATCCCCATGGAGACGAGGATCGACGGGATCACGAGACTGCCGATGACGAGGTAGAAAAGCGGGGTCGAGCCGAGGAAGGGTTTACGGAAGGCAAGGCCCGCCATGACCGAGATCACGACGGTCGCCACCATGACCATGAGGCCGAGGGCGAGGCTGCGTCGGAAGCTGCCCCAGATATCGCCCACGGCCTGTTCCATGAAAAGTTCGCGGAACCAGTTGAGCGAGACGCCACGCATGGGGAAGGTGAGACCGCCGCCTTCGCCCTGAAAGGAGAGGATGCCGATGGTGATCGTCGGTCCGTAGAGGAACAGCATGAACAGGGCAAAGAAGGCGGCGAGGAAGTAGAAGGAAATAGGGCGTTTTTCCATCGTCAGAGTTCCTTACGGATATCGACGAAGCGGAGCATGATGCCGATCGTCAGAAGCACCGTGACCAAAAGGACGACCGAGGTTGCCGCCGCCGAGGGGTATTGCAAGAGGCCCACGTCGTTGGAGATGAGGCGGCCCACGTTGGCGATCTGGGAGCCGGACATGAAGCGGACGGTGACAAAATCGCTCATCACCAGGGCCACGACAAAGATCGAGCCGATCATGATGCCGGGGGTGGTCAGCGGGATGATGATGTTGGTGAGGATCTGGAAGCCGCTGGCACCGGCGTCACGCGCCGCCTCGATCAGGGATTTGTCGATGCGCATCATGGTGTTGAAGATCGGGACCACCATGAACAGCGTGTAGAGGTGGACGAAGGCGAGGCAGACCGAGAAGCCCGAGTAGAGGAGCCAGTCGAGCGGTTCGCTGATGATGCCCATGCCCATGAGGGCCTGATTGGCCAGCCCGTTGATCCCCAGAAGCGGAATCCACGAGATCATGCGGATGATATTGGAAGTCCAGAACGGGATCGTGGTCAGCAGGAACAGTGCCATCTGCCATTTCAGCGTGCGCACATGGAAGGCGAGGAAATAGGCGACGGTAAAACCGATGACGAGGGTCAGGAACCAGACGAGGGCTGCAAAGCGGAAGGTGAGGAAAAACACGCTCCATGCGACTTTGGAGCCGAAAAGGTAGGTGTAGTTCCCGAACTGAAAATCCGGGCGGAAGGTGAATTCGTCTGCGGTCCAGAAGCTGACCGCGAAGATCATCAGGATGGGCAGAATAAGGAACAATGCCAGCACGGCGACAAGCGGCAGGGCGAGGAGCCAGCTTGATACCGAATTTTTGACTGCGGTAGGTTGCATTGTTTTCTTCCGGGCTGGGACGGGGGTTGCCGCCGGGACGGGCCCGGCGGCAGCAGGATTTCAGATCAGGCCGCGATGAACTCGTTCCACTTGCGGACCATGTACTGGTTTTCGTCCATGACCGAGTTCCAGCAGGCGACCTTGCCCATGCGGTCGAGGTAGGAGCCGCCGTCGCGGACAGCGCCGGCCTTTTCGATGACCTGACCCTGCGGAGAGACGATGTCGCCCATGGCGGCCTTGCCTTCGAACCAGAAGCCCCATTCGTCTTCGGACATGAAGAGTTTGGAGGTTTCGGGAACGGCCGAGTAATAGCCCTGACGCATCAGGAACCCGCCGACCCAGCCGGACAGATACCAGTTGATGTATTCATAGGCGGCGTCGAGCGGCAGGCCCGAGAGGCCGGCCGACAGGCCGATACCACCACCCCAGGAACGGTAGCCTTCCTTGAGCGGCTGGTAGACGCAGGGGATGCCCTGCGCGCGGACGGCGGTGATGGCGGGGGACCACATCGACTGGATAACGACTTCGCCCGAGGCCATGAGGTTCACGGATTCGTCGAAGGATTTCCAGAATGCGCGGAACTGGCCGTTCTGCTTGGCTTCGGTAAAGATCGCGATGGTCTTGTCGATCTCGTCCGTGGTCATGTTGCCTTTGTCGCCATAGGTGATTTCACCCATGGCTTCGCAGACCATGGCCATGTCCATGATGCCGATCGAGGAGATGTCGAGGATCGACGCCTTGCCTGCGAATTCGGGGTTCAGAAGTTCAGACCAGCTTTCGATCGGGCGGCCGATGAGATCGGGGCGGATGCCGAGGGTGTCGGCGTTGTAGATCGTGGGGATGAGCGTCATCCAGCCCGAGGAGTCATTGGTGAAGGTGGTGGAGCCGGGGCCTTCGACGAAGCCCACGGTATGGGGGGCGGTGCCTTGGGCGATCACGCTGTCAGGGGTGAGTTTGCCGCTGCGGAAGATGCCCGAGATCATGTCGTAGTTGGCGATCTTGGACACGTCCATCGCCTGGAGGTTGCCGGTGGGCCAGACCTTTTTGCAGATCCAGTATTCGATGTCGGCGATGTCATAGCTGTCGGGCTGGGTTGCGGCGCGCTGGGTTACGGCATCGGAATCGAGGGCGGTCATTTCGAGCGTGAAGCCGAGGTCTTCCTTGACCTTGGCCGCAACCTCGTTGAACGCGGACACGCCGGTGCCGGCCTGACGCAGCACGACGTCCTTGATTTCCTGCGCCCAGATCATCGGGGCGCCAAGGGTGGTGGCCCCGGCGGCACCGATGGTGGCGGCAGCGCCCTTGAGCAGGGTCCGGCGCGAGAGGCCGTTCCGGTGGGTGAACTTCGTCATTCCTGTCTTCCTCTGTTGGTGGCAGGGCTGCGGCCCGGCCTTGGGTGATCCGGCGGGAACGGCCGGTTAACTGGTGAGTTGGTGGAGTTCGTTCGCAGCCCAGCCGACGCGGACGGTCGAGCCGAGTTCGGGCGGGGCGGCGAAGAATTGTTCTTCCGGCACCATGGCCGTCAGTTCCGTGTCGCCGGGGCCGATCAGGCTGACTGCGACATGGGGGCCGAGGTATTCGAAAGCGGTGACGGCGGCATCAAAGCCCTGTTCGGTGGTTGCACCCATGCGGACGCGGTCGGCGCGGAGGGCGTAGTGTTTGCCTTCGAGGGAAAGGACATTGTGGCCGCCGATGAAGCGGGCGACGAATTCCGTCCGGGGGGCGTTGAACACGTCGCGGGCGGTGCCGGCCTGTTCGATGACGGCGTTGTTCATCACCACGATTTCGTCGGCCAAGGCGAGGGCTTCGTCCTGGCCGTGGGTGACGTGGATGAAGGTGATGCCGAGTTCGCGCTGGAGTTTCTTCAGCTCGGTCCGCATGCGGATGCGCAGGAAAGGATCGAGCGCGGAGAGCGGTTCGTCGAGGAGGAGAACCTGCGGATCGGTGATAAGAGCGCGGGCGAGAGCGGCGCGCTGCTGCTGGCCACCTGAAAGCTGGGCGGGAAGGCGGGCAGCGAGGTGGGACATGCCGACGAGTTCGAGCAGTTTGCCCGCCTTGCCGTGGCGTTCGGCTTTGTCGACGCCTTTCATCTTGAGGCTGAAGGCGACGTTGTCGAGCACAGTCATGTGGGGGAAGAGCGCGTAGGATTGGAACATCATCGCGGTCCCGCGTTTGGCGGGGGGAAGCGGCGCGATATCCTTGCCTTGCAGGACGATGGCGCCTTCGGTCACCGCCTCGTGCCCGGCGATCATGCGCAGCGTCGAGGATTTGCCGCAGCCCGAGGGGCCGAGGAGGCAGACATAGGAGCCGCTTCTGAACAGGTGGCTGACCTTGTTGACGGCCACGGCATCGCCGTAGCGTTTGGTCACGGACACGAGTTCGAGGTCGAGGGCCTGGCGCACGCGATGACTCCGGGTTGTTGTGGGGTCAGCAAAGCGGGCGCAGGTGGCGGGGGCTACGATTGGCTGCAAACGGCAGGGCGCGACACCGCAGATGATGCTTTTTGCGGCCTGTGGTTAATCCGTGTGCATGTTTTATGAACACGAAATGCAAAGTGAGATGAGGATCAGAAGAGAGGCGGCGCGTGATTCGGGGGTTTGGCGGTGGTTTCCTTACGTTCGCCGCGGTGCGACGGGGGTGCGAGTCGGAGTTCTGGCGCGGGGACGTGGTTTATGTATTCGAAAGACATGATTCCGGGGCGCTCGTCCGCGCGACGCGCGCCCTCGCTGGGGTGGGGTCAGGGGGTGAGGTCAGGGATGACAGGGGTGGGGACAAAATCTTGCCATGGTTTTAAGGTGGAGAGGCCGGAACGTGAGAGAAGGTGGCGGGACGCATGGACGGGGTGGTGGCCTATCTGACGGGGGAATACCCGAAGGTTTCGCATACCTTCATCCAGCGCGAGATTGCGGCGCTGCGGGCGCAGGGGGTGCGGGTCATCACCTGCACGATCAGGCGTGCCAAGGCCCGGGATGTGCTGGCCGACCAGAAGGATGAGGAGGCCGCGACCTTTACCGTGCTGGAAGCGACGAAGAACCCTGTCACACTGATCCGGGCGCATTGGGCTGTGTTGCGGCACCGGCCGGGGGCGTGGTTTGCGGCACTGAAGCTGGCGCTGACGACGGGGTCGCCGGGGGTGCGGGCGTTTCTGTGGCAGCTGTTCTACTTCCTTGAGGCGGCGGTGCTGGCCGAACATCTGCGGGCGCAAGGCGCGGCGCATCTGCACAACCATTTTTCGGACAGCAGTTGTTCGGTGGCGATGCTGGCGTCGGAAATGTCGGGGATTCCGTTCAGTTTCACGATGCACGGGCCGGATATCTTTTATCAGCCCTATCGCTGGCGGATCGACGCCAAGATCGCGCGGGCGCGGTTTGTGGCCTGTATCAGCTATTTCTGCCGGTCGCAGGCGATGCTGTTTTCGGATCAGCGGCACTGGGGCAAGTTGCATATCGTGCACTGCGGGATTGATCCGGCGACGTATGACGGGCCGGTGGCGTTCCACGGGGGGCATCTGCTGTTCGTGGGGCGGATGGCGGCGGTCAAGGGGGTGCCGGTGCTGTTTCAGGCGCTGGAGAAGGCCCGGGCGCAAGGAGCCGATCTGCGGCTGACGCTGATCGG
>JBGSWJ010000184.1:0-7808 GCA_041752495.1 Rhodobacterales bacterium | reverse complement strand
CCCGTTGCCCGCGCGCGATGCGGGCCAGAGGGGCGCCGGTCGAGGGGTTGGTCAGCGGCAGGGTCTCGCCCGATGTCGCGGGTGTCCAGTTTCCGCCGATCAGGCAGAGCGAGGGATCGAGGCGGAGGAGGTCATGCATGTGTCAGGCTTTCGGCGGCATCGGGCAGGACGGGGGCGGCGGCGATCAGCGCCTTTGTATAGGGGTGCTGCGGATTGGCAAACAGGCTGGCGGTCGGGCCGTCCTCGACGATCTTGCCGGCCTGCATGACCATGACCCTGTCCGTGACCCCGCGCACAACGGTCAGGTCATGCGAGATGAAGAGGTAGGTCAGCGGCATCTGCCGGCAAAGATCAGCCAGAAGATCAAGCACCTGCGCCCTGACCGAGACGTCAAGCGCCGAGACGGGCTCGTCAAAGACGATCAGGTCGGGCTTGATGATCAGGGCGCGCGCGATGGCAATGCGCTGGCGCTGGCCGCCCGAGAATTCGTGGATGAATTTGGTGGCATCCGACGGCTGGAGGCCCACGGCGGTCAGCGCCCCGGCAATCGCCTTGTCGCGGGCGGCTCCGGTCGGGGGGGTGTCGAGCAGGTGGAAGGGTTCGGTGATCAGCCTGTCCACCCGGTGGCGGGGGTTGAAAGAGCCGTAGGGGTCCTGAAACACCACCTGCATTCGGCGGCGCACGGCAAGGTTGGCCCGGTGGCCGGTAAAGACGGGGGCACCGTCAAAGGTGATGGTGCCGGACTGGAGTTCCTCAAGCCCGAGGATCGCACTGGTGAGGGTGGATTTGCCGCAACCGGATTCGCCCACAAGACCAAGCCGTTCGCCCCGGTGAAGCGTGAAGCTCACATGATCGACGGCGCGGGTATGGCCTTTGTGGCCAAAGAGGCCGGAGCCTGAGCGGTAATCGCGGACGGCGTTTGTGACCTGGAGGAGCGGTTTTGGTGGGGGGGCTGTGGGCAGGGAGACTTGGTGCCGGGCGGCGGCAAAGAGCATCCGCGTGTAGGGGTGCTGGGGGTTGGCGAGCAAGGGCGCAGTCGGGCCGGTTTCGACGATGCGACCCTTCTGCATCACGGCGATGCGGTCGGCCATCTGGCTGACGACGGCCAGGTCATGGGTGATCATCAGAAGGCCCATGCCGAAATCATCCACGAGCCCTTCGAGCAGGTCGATGATCTGGGCCTGTGTCGTCACGTCGAGCGCTGTGGTGGGTTCGTCCGCGATCAGGAGTTTCGGCCGAAGGGCCACCGCCATGGCAAGGCCCACGCGCTGGCGTTGACCGCCGGACAGTTCATGGGGGTAGCGGGACAGCGGAAAGCGGTCATTGGGCAGGCCCACGCGGGTCAGCATCTCGGCGGCGCGGTTCAGTGCCTCGGGCCGCGAGGTTTGTTCGTGGATCAGGATCGTTTCGGCCACCTGATCGCCGATAGTCTTGACCGGGTTGAGCGCGGTCATTGGTTCCTGAAAGATCATGCCCATGGCCCGGCCCCGCAGGGTGCAAAGCTGCGCCTCGGTCTGGGTGAGCAGGTCTGTGCCGTCGAGGGTGATGCGCCCCGTGGCCTTTGCCCCGCGCGGGAGAAGGCCCATGAGAGCCAGTGCGGTCATTGACTTGCCCGAGCCGCTTTCTCCGGTCAGGGACAAGATTTCGCCCTTGGCCAAAGTCAGGCTGATCCCTTCCAGAACCGGGGTGCCGTGGATGGCGACAGAAAGGTTGTCGATGGAAAGGAGCGTCATGTCCGCTGCACCCGGATGCGGGGGTCCGTCAGGTCACGCAGCCCGTCGCCCATCAGGTTCAGGCCCATCACCGTCAGGATGATGGCAAGGCCGGGGATCAGCGCCATATGCGGGGCCAGCGCCACCATCGTCTGCGCATCAGCCAGCATCCGGCCCCAGCTGGGCGTGGGCGGCTGGGCGCCAAGACCCACATAGGACAACCCGGCCTCGGCCAGAATGCCCAGCGAAAACTGGATCGTGCCCTGCACGATCAGAAGGCTCGTGATGTTGGGCAGGATATGTTCCGCGCTGATGCGGATCGAGGATTTGCCCGCAACCCGCGCCGCCAGCACGAAATCGCGTGACCAGAGCGAGAGTGAAGCGCCGCGCGTGAGACGGGCAAAAACAGGGATGTTGAAGATGCCGATGGCGATGATGGCATTGACCGCGCCCGCGCCAAAGATCGCGGTGATCAGGATCGCGATGACAAGCGAGGGGAAGGCAAAGATCAGGTCATTGCCGCGCATGATGACCTCGTCCAGCCACGACCCCCGCCGGGCTGCCGCCCAAAGGCCCAGCGGCACGCCGATCACCATGCCGATACCCACGGCCACCACCGCCACGGCGAGCGAGGTGCGGCCGCCCACCATGACCATCGACAGGATGTCGCGGCCGTAATGATCGGTGCCGAGCCAGTGGGGTGCGCCGGGTGGTTTGAGCTTGTTGGGGATGTCGACGCCGTCGATGGGGAAGGGGGTCCAGACATAGCTGATCAGCGCGCCGAGAACGAAGATCGCGGCCAGGGCCCCGCCGATGAGGATGCTGCGCAGGGGGCGGGTCATTTGGCCCCCCGGTCTGTGCGTGCTGATGCGGCGGAGGGGGGCTTTGCCCCCCGGCTGCGCCTCCCCCCAGGATATTTGGGACCAGAAGAAGCGGACAGGAAGCAAGAGGTCAGGAAGCAAGAGGTCAGGGTGCGGGTCAATGGCGGGCCCTCAGTCTTGGGTCCACAGCGGCATAGGTGAGGTCGACGAGGAAGTTGACCACGATGACCGCGAAGACGAGGAGCATCACAACACTTTCCACCGTGATGAGATCGCGCTGGGTGATGGCCTGAAAGACGAGGCGGCCGAGGCCAGGGAGATAGAAGACCTGTTCGATGATGATGCTTCCCGCAAGCAGGAAGGAGAATTGCAGGCCGAGGATCGTCAGGACCGGGATCAGCGCGTTTTTCAGCGCGTGACGCCAGAGGGCCTGCCCTTCGGTCAGGCCCTTGGCGCGGGCGGTGCGGATGAAATCCTCGCCCAGCATGTCGAGGAGTGAGGAACGCATGACGCGGGCGAGGATGGCGGCCTGCGGCAGGGCGAGTGCGATGGCGGGGAGCGTCAGGGCCGCCATGCAGGCCCAGAAGCCTTTGTCCCAGCCGGGAAAGCCGCCCGCCGAGACCCAGCCGAGGTTGATCGCAAAGATCAGGACAAGGATCATCGCGAACCAGAAATTGGGGACGGCGACGCCAAGCTGTGTGGCCGCCATGACCCCCAGATCACCCGCGCGGCCCCGGCGGCTGGCGGCATAGATGCCTGCGGGAAAGGCGATGAGGGTGGAGAGGATCAGGGCGTAGACGGCAAGGGGGAGGGAGACCCAGAGGCGGTCTGCGATCATGTCGGAAATGGGAGAGCGGTAGGTATAGGAGGTGCCGAAATCGCCCTGCACCATGCCTGTGACCCAGTTCAGGTAGCGTTCCGCCTTGGGCACATCGAGACCAAGTTCGTCGCGCAGGGCGGCCACGGTATCGGGTTTGGCATTCACGCCGAGCATGAAGGCCGCGGGGTCGCCAGGGGCCACCTCGACCACCATGAAGATCACAAGGCTCGCCACGATGAGGCTGATGATGAGCGACGCGATGCGCCGCAGGAGCCAGGCGATCATGGGTTTGGAGACCCCGGCCAGCCGGGTGCGGCCGGGGTCATTGTCGTTACTGCTTCCAGCTGATGGCGGCCAGATCGTTGGCCGCGACCGGTGCGTTGGCCCAAAGCCCCTGCACCTCGGCCTTGGCGACCGTCAGGGCGGCAAGCTGGAACAGGTAGCCGTTGACATAATCATCCGCGATCATGCGCTGGGCCGACTGGACGAGTTCCGTCCGCTTGGCGGGATCGGTCGTTGCGGTCAGTTCGGCCATGATGTCGCGGAACGGCTGGCTGTCATACTGGAAGTAGTATTCCGGGTTGGCATAAATCCCGATGTCGAACGGCTCGGTATGGCTCACGATGGTCAGGCCATAGTTCTTGGTGCCGAACACCTCTTCCAGCCATTGGGCCCATTCGACGTTGGTGATCTCGGTCTCGATCCCCACGGCACGCAGTTGTGCTGCGATGATTTCTCCTCCGCGACGGGCGTAGGAAGGGGGCGGGAGTTTCATCGTCGTGGTGAAACCGTCGGGGAACCCGGCTTCGGCGAGCATGGTCTTGGCCAGTTCGGGATCGTAGCTCGACTGCGCCGTCAGGTCGAGGTAGTCGGGGTTGTGGGGGGCGAAATGGGTGCCGATTGGCGTGCCATAGCCGAACATTGCGCCGTCGATGATGGCCTGACGGTCGATGGCATGGGACACGGCCTGCCGGACGAGCACGTTGTCGAAGGGGGCCTGTTTGTTGTTCATCGCAAGGATGGTTTCGCCTTCGGTCGAGCCGACAAGGACCTGAAAGCGCGGGTCTGCTTCGAACTGCGGCAGGTTTTCGGGGGCGGGGAAGCCTGCGAACACGTCGATATCGCCCGCCATCATGGCCGAAAAGGCTGCCGTCGGGTCCGAGATGAAGCGGAAGGTCGCGGTTTCAAGCGCGGGGGCCGTGCCCCAGTAATCCGGGTTGCGGGCCAGATCGACGCGGTCGCCCTGTACCCAGTTCACGAACTTGAACGGGCCGGTGCCGACCGGGGCGGTGGCATTGGTTGCGGCCGTTTCGGGCGCCACGATCACGGCATCACCCCAGGCGAGGTTGAACAGCAGCGCGCCATTGGGCTGGCTGAGGGTGATCTGGACGGTCTGCGGATCGACCGCCGTCACGTCAGCGATCTGGGCGAACAACTGCTTTTGCGCGTTGGTTGAATCCTCGGCCCGCGCCCGGTCGAGCGAGAACTTGACGTCCTCGGCATCAAAGGTCGTGCCGTCGTGGAACATGACCCCGTCGTGCAGCTTGAATGTATAGACCAGCCCGTCATCGGAAATCGTCCAGCTTTCGGCCAGCGAAGGCTCGATCGAACCGTCCGAGGCAAAGCGGGTCAGGCCCTGAAAGATGTTGAGATAGACGACCGAGTCGATGGCTTCGGCGGCGCCGCCGGTGGGATCAAGGTTGGGCGGCTCAAGCTGCATCGCGATCTTGATGTCGGTCTGCGCCTGCGCCGCGCCGATGCCCGCAAACAGGGCAATGACGCTGGCCGAGATCAGGTTCCTGCTGAAGTGAGTCACGTGGGTCTTCTCCCCCTGTTGGTTGTCATTCCGCTTCTGGCAAAAGAAGCGTCGCGAGCGAACGCGCCATCACCTCGGCGCTTTGCAGCATGTCGTCCACACCGACATATTCATCCGGCTTGTGCGCCAGTTCAAGGATTCCGGGGCCATAGGCGACGCAGTTGCGCAGTTTCCCGATGCGATCGATATGCTTCTGGTCGTAAGACCCCGGTGAGGCGACAAATTCCGCCTCTTTTCCCATGACCGCGCGCACAGCCTGTGCCACGGTCCGGGCGACTGGCGCATCGCGGTCGGTCATCGACGGAAGGACGTGGTTCAATTCCCTCAGGGCATACTCGAACTTGGGCCGCGTATCGCGCAGGCCGTCAAGAATCGCTTCGACCTCGCCCCGCACATCCTCGATCCGTTCTTCGATCAGGAAACGGCGGTCGATGACGATGCGGCAGGAGTCGGGGACAAGATGAGAGGGCAGGGCGGTCGACCCCGGCGGCTGTTCGGCCTGCCCGCCATGGATCGAGTTGATGTTCATGGTCGAAGACCGCGCCCCTTCGGGCACGACCGGCATGTCGGTGTGGCGTGCGGCCATGGCGGGGAAGAGCGTATCCTCGAATCGTTCAAGCACAGCGCCCATATGGCGGATCGCGCTGTCGCCAAGGAAGGGCATGGAGCCATGTGCGATCTGGCCAAAGGTCTCGATTTCCGCCCACCAGCCGCCGCGATGACCCAGACAGACGCGGTCCTTGTTCAGCGGTTCGGGGATGATGACGTGCTGCACGCGGGATGGGTTGAAGAAACCCAGCTGCGCCAGGTGCGCCACGCCGCCATAGCCGCCCGATTCCTCATCCGCCGTGCCCGAAATCTCGATGGCGCCGGAATGGTCCGGGAAGGCTTCGATGAACGCTTCGGCCGCGATGATCGACGCGGCAAGCCCGCCCTTCATGTCGCAGGCGCCCCGGCCATAGATCTTGCCATCGTGGAGCGTCCCGCCGAACGGGTCAAAGGTCCAGCCGTGGCCCGCATCGACCACATCGGTATGGCTGTTGAAGTGCACACAATCCCCGATCCGCACCCCGTCGCGGCGGGCGATGATGTTCCAGCGGGGATAACGGTCGCTGTCGCCGGGCGCGCCTTCAGCGCGGATGAACTGGGTGCCAAAGCCACGGGACCGCAGGCGGCGGTCGAGGTATTCGCAGATCTCGCGGTAATTCTCGCCCGGCGGGTTCAGTGTGGGAATGCGGATCAGGTCCTGCGTCAGCGCAATCAGATCGTCACGCTTGGCCGCGATGCGGGCGGCAAGTGCGGTCATCGGGTCGCCTGTCGTGCCGTCTGCCACATCATCCTCCGCTCCGCCGTGTCGGAATGACAATAGCCAAACGGGGGGCTTTGTCTCCCCCCTTGGGATGGATTGAAGATGCGGCGATCTGGCACTAGGTGCTAATCTGCAAGAGGCCGGGAGGGGCAGCACGATGACGCGCGAACGGCGACGTCTCAAACGGCAGTTCGAGTCGATCGAAAGGCTGCATCCTTCGCTGCAGGGCCCTGTCCGCGCCTTGCAGAACAATCGCTGGCGGCTTGTGCGTATCCCTTTGGGAATCCTCTTCATTCTGGGCGGTCTCCTGTCGATCCTGCCGTTCCTGGGTATCTGGATGCTGCCGCTGGGGTTCCTTCTTCTGGCGATTGACCTTCCGTTCCTTCAGCCCGTGGTGAACGCGATCCTGATCCGGAGCCGCAGGCGGATTGCGATCTGGAAACGCTGGTGGCGCGAAAGACGCAAGACGTGACAATGGTGCGCTGAAGCGCACCCTACGACAGCCTTGCCCGCGCGGGCCTTACCGTGATTGGGTAAGGGGTCTGTCCATCAAGGTCCTTGGCCCTGTCCTTTACCCTGCGCCAGTTGCAGTATTTTGTCGCCGTGGCCGAACATGGTTCGGTCAGTCTGGCCGCGCAGAAACTGTCGATCTCGCAATCTGCCGTGACCGAGGCCGTCAAGGATCTTGAGGCGGACCTTGGCGTGCAGCTCTTTGAACGGCACGCCCGGGGTCTGGCGATCACCCACCGGGGGCACCAATTTCTGCGCCATGCCAAGACGATCCTGACCGAGGTGTCCGGCGCACGCCGTGCGCTGGAAAGCGACCGGCAGGCGGTGGCTGGCACGCTTCAGATCGGGGTGACATCGCTCATGGCGGGGTATGTGATGTCGGACCTGCTGGCCAAATACCGGCGGGCCAATCCGCAGGTGCAGGTCACGGCCTTCGAGGATTCGGGCGAATATCTGGAGCATCTGCTGATCGGGGGAGAGCTTGACGTGGCCGTCATGGTCATCTCGAACCAGCGCAACAGCACGGCGTTGCAGACGGAAATCCTTGACGTTTCCCCCTTTCGGCTGTGGCTGCCGCTGGGGCATAAACTCGCCGCCAAGGACGGGATTTCGCTCGCCGATGTGACGGCGGAACCGCTCATCATGCTCAACATCGACGAGATGGAGGAGGAGGCGACCAACCTTCTTTCCGCATTGGGCACGCGGCCCCGGGTGGCCTTCCGCACAAGGTCGGTCGAGGCGGTGCGCAGCCTTGTGGCCACGGGGGCGGGGGTCGCGCTGCTTCCCGACCTTGTCTACCGGCCCTGGTCGCTGGAAGGCG
>JBGSWJ010000183.1:0-2206 GCA_041752495.1 Rhodobacterales bacterium | reverse complement strand
CCGCGCAATCGCCGTCACCAACGCCTCGGCTGGCAGCGGCTGAGCCAGGCCTTCGGTCACCTCCGGCGGATCGGCCCGGTCCTCATGCAACCGCTGCGCATAGATCTGGCCCCGTGGTGCAGGCAGCGTGACTGTCACCGGACGCGGCAGGCCAAACGCCGCCGCCTCGAACGCCGACACGCCGATGGCCTGAATCCCCAGCCCCAGCGCCAATCCCCGCGCCGCCGCCACGCCGATCCTGATGCCGGTAAAGTTCCCCGGTCCGGTCCCCACGGCCAAGGCATCCAGATCCCGCCAGCCCAACCCCTCCTGCGCCAGCAAGGCCTCCAGCGCCGGGATCAGCTCCTCGGCCTGCCCGATGGCCATAAGCGTCACCGAGGTGACAATTCTGTCGCCATACAGCAAAGCGGCCGCGCAATGCGCGGCCGATGTGTCGAAAGAAAGGATTTTCAAGGGATCAGGCCGCGACGGGGCGAACCTCGATCACCTCGGGGATATAGTGCCGCAGCAGGTTCTCGATCCCCATCTTGAGCGTTAGCGTCGACGACGGGCAACCGGCACAGGCACCCTGCATGTGCAGATAGACGATCCCCCGGTCAAAACCGTGGAACGTGATATCGCCGCCGTCCTGCGACACGGCAGGCCGCACGCGGGTATCCAGCAACTCCTTGATCTGGTTGACGATCGCACCATCCTCGCCGGTATGCGCCGCATGTCCGCCCGATGTCTGCTCGCCTTCCATCACCGGCTTGCCCGACTGGTAATGCTCCATGATCGCGCCAAGGATCGCAGGCTTGATATGGTCCCAGGCCACGGCATCGGCCTTCGTCACAGTGACGAAATCCATGCCAAAGAAGACACCCGTCACCCCGTCCACCGCGAAAATCCTCGCGGCCAAGGGGGATTTCACTGCCGCATCAGCCGTCGGAAAATCCGCAGTACCCATGTCCAACACAGTCAGACCGGGCAGGAACTTGAGCGTGGCGGGGTTCGGCGTGGATTCGGTCTGGATGAACATGGCAAGGACAACCTTTTCTGTCAGGATTGAGATATGCGCCTCCCATACCCCCCAAGTCAAGGTTTGGAATGATTCTAAACCGTGATCGAATTCCGGTCAGTCCCCCGGCACAAGCTGGTCGTCCCCCGGACTCTTGTGCAGATACACCGGAAGACCGCGCGGCCCCTTTTGTTCCAAGGGAATCGGAGAGACATAGACCTTGCCCGCCAGCCGCGCCGCCATATCCGCCTTGGCCGCCGCAAGAAGCGCCGGATCCGTCATCACGTCATAACCCATCCCGGCCATGATCCTGGCGGTTGCCAGCGATGCCTTGTCCCCGATCGACATGCCGCCGCAGGCTGTCACCGGCCAGGTATGCAGGCTGATCCCCAGCGGCAGCGTCGGCCAGCCAAAGATGCCGACGGGCACCTTCCAGCTGATATCGCCCACATCCGTTGACGCCCCCGCCGTGATCGTCGGCAGGATCGGCATGACCTGCGTCGCAAGCCCCGCCTCGGGCACATCCATCGCCGACTGACAGGCGCGGGCAAAGGCCTGCTCCTCGTCGGTCCATTCCAGCGGCGTGGCCATCAGATGCTTGTGGGACAGTTCGATCATCGGCGTGTTGGGCACCAGATCATGCATCCCGTAATATAGGTCAAACTCGGCCCGCGTCTGCGTCATCAGCGCGGCGCCTTCGGCAATCTCGCGCAGCCAGACCGTCATCGCCTCCACATTCGGGCGGTTCTCATCCCGGACGGTCATCCACACCTGGGCAAAGTCCGGCACGATATTGGGGGCCACCCCGGCGTTCTCATAGATATAGTGCAGCCGCGCCGTGGGCAGGATGTGTTCGCGCATCATGGCCACGCCATGCCCGAACAGTTCCGCCGCCTTCAAAGCCGACCGTCCGTCCCAAGGGCTGTTCCCCGCATGTGCGGTCCGCCCGTAGAACATCACGCGGAACGCATTGCTCGCTGCCGTGCGGATCGCACCCGTTGCGGCCAGCGGGGCAGGGTGCCAGGCAATCGCCGCGTCCACATCATCCAGATACCCATCCCGCACAAAGTAAACCTTGGCCCCTTGCGCCTCTTCCGAAGCGCAGCCCAGCACCCTGATCGTCCCTGCAACCCCATCGGCCTGCATCATCGCCTTAAGGGCAAAGGCCGCCCCCGTGCAGCCCGCGCCCAGCATGTTGTGCCCGCAGCC
>JBGSWJ010000182.1:0-10546 GCA_041752495.1 Rhodobacterales bacterium | reverse complement strand
TGCAAGATGAACGGCGTCGATCCCCATGCGTGGCTGTCTGCCACCCTCACCGCCATCGTCCAAGGGCACAAGCAGAGCCAGATCGACGGCCTGCTGCCGTGGAACTATGTCGTCACCGTGTGATCGGGACACCGCTTACTTTCGACGCAGCCATCGGTAAGGAAGGTTTGCAGCCCATCCCAGTGGTTACGGCTATAGGTCAGCTTTTCGCCGAGCCGGGATTTCGCGGAGATGTTGCGGCGTTGCGCCTGCGGCCAGTGGCCACCAGCGGCGCGGTGCGGGCTTGACGGGCAGAGAGGCGCTGACTGGGTGAGACGCCCTTGATGTCGGCCTCAATGGCATCGAACCCGGCGATGCGGCGCAGGCCCTCGGCTGCGATCTCCGATCGGTCGCGGTCGAAGACCTCTTTCAGCTTGTGCCGTGCATGCGCCCAACAATGCGCCACCCGAATGGGCGCACCGCCCTTGCGGGAAGGTTTGGTCAGCCGATTATAGCCTGTGTAGCCATCGATCTGCAGAATGCCATCGAAGCCGGTGAGGAAGGTTTCGGCATTCTCCCCCGCGCGGCCGGGGCATAGAAGTAGACCACGCCGGACGAGCCCTCGCCGCCCCAAGGTCGGTCATCGCAGGCCAGCGCCCAGAGGTATCCAGTCTTTGTCTCGCCGCGCCCCGGGTCCAGAACCGGGGCAGTGGTTTCATCCATATACAGCTTGGATGACCGCTTCAGCTGTTCGGCCATCTTGTCGACGATAGGTTTCAGGTGGAACGCGGCCTTGCCAACCCAGTCGGCTAACACGGCGCGGTGCAGATCAAGACCCGCATGGGCAAGGATCTGGCTTTGACGATACAAGGGAATGTGACCGGCATAGTTACTGACCAACACATGGGCGAGCGTTGCCTCGTCCGGCAGGCCGCCCATGAACAGGTGAGGCGGCGCAGGGGTTTGGGTCACGCCATCGGTGCAGGCGCGGCAGGCATACTTCGGACGCACGGTCACGATCACGCGCAACTGGGCGGGAACGATGTCCAGCCGCTCGCTGCGGTCTTCGCCCATCTTGTGCATGACACCACAACCGCAAAGACAGATCAGGCTGGCAGGTTCGATGATCTCTTCGATCCGCGGCAGCGCGGCCGGCAGATTGCCGATAGTGCGCTTCGGCGCGGGCTTGCTCGCCCCGTTGTCTGCATTGGCGGCACGGGCTTCCTTCTCGGCCTCAACCTCGGCTAAAGCGATGGACAGGTCCACGAAAGCCGGCTGCCGCTCATCCTCGGTCAGCTTTTCCGACCGTTTGCCGTGCAGTGCATGGTTAAGTTCAGCGATCAGATGCACTTGCCGCCGAGCGATCTCCGTCAGCGCCGCCACCGTTTCGATCAACGCCTGAACCGCTGCGCGCTGCGCGGCAGAAATGGCAGAAAGGTCGATGGCGGGGCGATTTGCATAGGCTGAAACTACCAAAAAACCTCAGTAAAGACACGCTAAACCAAGCGGTTGTTTCACTCTGTCGCAGCTGGCGGACGTGCCTCCAATGCCTTCACTTTGCGCCAGTCGAGCCGGGCAAACAGCGCCTCGAACTGGGCATGGTTCAGCGCCATCATTCCATCCGTGATGGCGCGCCAGGTGAAGGTCGCCTCTTCTAGCCGCTTGTCGGCCATCACCAAACCGGTCTTGCGCCATTGTCTCTCGGACCAACGGCGAGACAATGGCTCACCCAATAGAGCACCCGCTCCATCTTCAAGACCATCAAGCCAGAGCTGATCTGGCAGGCCGCCCGGCAATCCCGCCAGCAGACCGAACATGCCGTCGCCAGATACATCGACGGATTCCAGAGCCCCGTCGACGGCATTCATCGATTGGCTTTCAGGGCCCCATTTCATTCGAGCGGAGGGCCCGGAAACAAGCTAAACGCTCTCTTCAAGAGCCGGGCAAGTCCTTGGCGCCCGTTCGGGGACCCCAGTCAAGACAGACCATTATTGGCAAATGCTGCCATTGATCTATGTTTTGACCAGACGAACTTTGTTCGATCAAACCGGCATGACATAGCCTTGAAGATTTCAGTTTATGCAGCGAGACAAGATCATGGAACTCGGCGTGCTCGGTGATGTCGGGTGGCTTGCGGACCTTCCGCAGGACTTCCGGTTGCGCATTGCAGCATTGGGGCGATGGGTCGCTGTTCCCAGGGGCAAGGTGCTTTTCTCTGTTGGTGACGCACCCGATGCCCTTTACGGGGTGGGCGAGGGCATGATCGATATCAGCGTCCCGATCGACGCGGATGAGCAGGTGACGGTCTATCGTGCGGCGCCTGGATTCTGGATCGGTGATGGGTCCTTGCTGTCGGACATGCCGCGGCTTCTGACCATCAGCGTTCCGGTCGACAGCCAGCTGTTCCGTGTGCCCGGCGCTGCCCTGGCGCGCAGCCTTGAGTCATTTCCGGGGGATTGGAGGTATCTGCACCGCCTGGCCGGTCAGAACGGCGCGCTGAGTGTCAGGATGCTTGCCGAGGCCCTTGTCCTGTTTCCCAAGGCACGGTTCGCGCGGCTCCTTCTTCGCTTGGCTTCGCCTGATGGTTGGGTCGAGTCCACGCAGGAGGATCTGGGGCGGCTGGCCGGGATGAGCCGCGCCGCCTTTCGGCGTGCGTTCGCATCCCTGATCGAGTCGGGCGCGGTCGAGACGCGTCGCGGGCGCGTTCACATCCGCGACCGGGCCGCGTTGGTGTCGGTCGCCGGGGAGGTCTGGCAATAGGCCTGACCTGTTGTCGGAACGATCCTTTTGACCGGGACGGGCAATCGGCCGGGACCCGGGCCAAGTTCGGGTTCAGTTCCCTGACAACAGGAACTACCAGACTGTCACCGCACGGTTTTTTCCGGCTTGTGTGACAGTTGTCGCATTTCAGACGCACAACCTGTGCAAGGCTTAATTGCGTGCATCCTGCAATCGCGCTGTAGTCCGGGGAGTGAGCCGTGCCGAAATACGCCTTTATCATTACTGCAGTTGCCCTTTGGGGCACGTCGTCGGCGTTGAGCGCACAGGAGGTGACGACCCTGTCGCCCGAGATCGTTACGGGAGAGGGGCTGCCCCCGGCGTTTGGCCCGCGCACCTATTCGCCAAATGTGGGGCAGGATTTCCCCGATCAGGTGTTCTTCGGTGATCTGCATGTCCATACGCTCTTGTCGGCTGACGCGGGCGGCGCGGGGGCGCTGCTCATGCCCGATGACGCCTATCGCTTTGCGCAGGGCGAAGAAATCGTTTCGACATCGGGCCAGCGGGTCCGACTTTCCCGGCCGCTCGATTTCTTCATGCTGACGGAGCATTCGGACGGGATGGGCGTGATTGTCGATATCCTGAACGGAACCCCTAACATCATGGCCGAGCCTGTCGGTGCGCAACTGCACGAGGCGTTCAACCGCGGCGGAGCTGATGCGCAGAACGCGGTGTGGAAGATGATCGGCATGTTCGCCAATGGCGAACTGCCCGATGCGCTTCTCTATCAGCCCGGCAACCCGGCGTTTGACCGCGTCTGGGGCGATATCATCGACGCGGCGGAACGCTTTAACGAGCCGGGCGTGTTCTCGACCTTTGTGGCGTTTGAATGGACGCCCTTCGTGGACGGCAACAACCTGCACCGCAACGTCATCTTCCGCGACGGGGCCGACAAGGTCAGCCAGATCGCGCCCTATACCACTACACCGCCGGTGGGATCGCAGAACCCGCGCGATCTTTGGGCGTGGATGCAGGCCTATGAGGACAAGACCGGGGGCGAGGTCATGGCCGTGCCGCATAACGGCAACCTGTCGAACGGGATCATGTTCCCGCTGGTGGATACGTTCGACAACAATACACCGCTGGATGCGGAATACGCCCGCCTGCGGCAGGAATGGGAGCCGCTGTATGAGGTGACGCAGGTCAAGGGGGACAGCGAAACGCACCCTTACCTGTCGCCGGATGACGAATTTGCCGATTACGAGACATGGGATTTCGGCAACCTTGATCTGAGCGAGGCCAAGACGCCGGAAATGCTGCCGGGGGAATACGCGCGCTCGGGCCTTGAACGCGGGCTGCTCCTTCAAAACCAGCTGGGGGTGAACCCGTTCAAGTTCGGTCTGGTCGGGGCGACCGATACGCATACCGGGCTTGCCACCTTTGACGAGAACAATTTCTTTGGCAAATTCGTGAGCTATGAGCCGAACCCGGCCCGCGCGATGAACCTTTCGCAGTCGAACCCCGAACTTGGGATCGAACGCTTTGGCTGGCAGGATACGGCATCGGGGATCACCGGTGTCTGGGCGACCGAGAATACACGCGAAGCGATCTATGACGCCATGGCACGGCGCGAGGTTTATGCGACGACCGGGCCGCGCATCCGCGTGCGGCTGTTTGGCGGATGGGAATATCCAGACACTGCGATCCTGTCGCGTGATCTTGCCGAGGTTGGCTATCAGGGTGGCGTGCCGATGGGGGCCGATCTGTGGACGCGGCCCGAAGGCGCGGGTGCGCCACGCTTTATCGTCTATGGTATGCGTGATCCTGACGGGGCGAACCTTGACCGGGTGCAGATCATCAAGGGCTGGGTCGATGCAAACGGCGAGACGCGGGAAACGGTCTATGACGTCGCGTGGTCGGATGGCCGGGTGCCGGATGCAGATGGCAGGTTGCCCCCCGTCGGTAACACGGTTGACCTGACGGTGCCGACATGGACGAACACGGTTGGCGCGGTGGAATTGGGGACGGTGTGGGAAGATCCCGATTTCGATCCGGCGCTGCCCGCCTTCTACTATGCCCGGGTGATCGAGATCCCGACGCCGCGATGGACGGCCTATGACGCGGTCGCCTTTGACCTTGATCTGCCCCCCGAAGTGCCGCTGATCACGCAGGAACGCGCATATACCTCGCCGATCTGGTATACTCCGGGCGAGTGATGGGGGTGCAGAAAACATAAAGAGAATGAAATGTTGTCAGACAGGTGGTCTGATCCCATACTGCATCCATGAAGTGGTCCGGTGAATTCTGGCCTGCCCCCGCAGTAAGAAGGATTGAGTGACCATGCAACAACGGTTTCGATCTCTATTGGGCCTTAGCAGTCTGGCGATGTCGGCAGCGTTGGCTGCGGTCCCTCCCTTGATGGCGCAGGAAAGCGGTACGCATATCGGGGATGTGGGAGACATCACGCAAAGCGACCTTGCCCGCGTTCTGCCAGAGCAAAAGGCCTATTCCCCGGCTGTGAACCGCAATTTTCCGACGCGGCCCCTGTTCGGGGATACGCACCTTCATACCGCTGTCTCGCTTGACGCCGGTACGGCGGGGGCGCGGCTCACACCGGCGGATGCCTATCGTTTCGCACGGGGCGAACGGATCATCGCCTCTTCAGGGCAGCCGGTCCAATTGTCCCGCCCGCTTGATTTCCTTGTGGTGGCGGACCATTCCGACAACATGGGCTTCTTTCCTACTCTGTTTTCGGGCGACCCGGCCTTTCTGGCCGATCCCACGGGCCGGCGCTGGTACGACATGATGAACAGCGGACAGGGCATGGATGCCACGTTCGAGATCATTGCCGCAGTCAGCGCGAATGCCTTTCCCCCGGCCCTGTCGATCTCGCCGGATTCGGACCTGTTCAAGAGTGTCTGGAACGAGAACATCGACGCGGCCGAAACCCATAACCAGCCCGGAACGTTCACGGCCTTCATCGGCTATGAATGGACCTCGCAGGCCGCCTACAACATCCACCGCAACGTGATCTACCGCGATGGCGGCGATCTTGCACGGCAAGTCATGCCCTTCACAGTCTCACCGCCGCTGGGTAGCCCGCGGGACACCGATCTGTGGAAATGGATGGAGGCCTATGAAGCCACGACCGGCGGCGACGTTCTGGCGATCGCGCACAATGGCAACGTGTCGAATGGTCTGATGTTCCCTGGGATCGACGGCGTTCAACCCTTTACAGACCTGACCGTCGATCAGGCCTATGTCGATGCGCGGGCGCGCTGGGAACCGCTCTATGAAGTAACGCAGATGAAGGGGGATGGCGAAGCGCATCCCTTTTTGTCGCCCAATGACGAATTCGCGGACTTCGAGACATGGGACAAGGGCAACCTCAACGTGAGCGAGGCTAAGACCCCAGAAATGCTGCCGCATGAATATGCGCGCTCTGCGTTGCAGCTTGGCCTGCAACTCGAACAGCAGTTCGGCACCAATCCCTACCAGTTCGGCATGATCGGTTCGACCGATGCGCATACCGGCCTTGCAGCAGTCGAGGAGGACAACTTCTGGGGCAAGGTTACGCCCATGGAGCCGAATGCCGACCGGTTAACCAACACGTTCCTGTATGACGCCAATACGGGCCTGACCGTCATGGAATGGGAAGTATCATCCGCGGGTTATGCCGCCGTCTGGGCAACCGAAAACACGCGCGAGGCCATCTTTGACGCGATGGAGCGGCGCGAGACCTATGCCACCACGGGCACGCGCATGGCGGTGCGGTTCTTTGGCGGCTACGATTTTGCGCCCGAGGATGCGAACAGCCGCAACCCCGCGGTGATCGGTTACTCCCAAGGCGTGCCTATGGGTGGTGAACTTGGCCCCGATCCACAGGGACGGGCGCCAACCTTCCTTGTTGCGGCCCTGAGAGACCCCATTGGGGCAAACCTTGACCGTTACCAGATCGTCAAGGGCTGGCTGAATGCGGACGGAACGACCAGCGAACAGGTTTATGACGTGGCCTGGTCTGGCGACAGGGTGCCGGGGGCCGATGGCAAGCTGCCGCCCGTCGGCAACACGGTAGATATCGCGACTGCGTCCTGGACCAATACGATCGGCGCGCCGGAATTGATTGCGGTCTGGACCGATCCGGATTTCGATCCGGCGCAGTCCGCCTTCTACTACGGTCGCGTGCTTGAAATTCCGACACCGCGTTGGACCGCCTATGATGCGGCCTATTTCGGGAATGAACCGCTGCCCGGGACAGTCATGGAACTGCAGGAACGCGCCTATACATCGCCTATCTGGTACAAGCCGGGGAACTGATGCGACAAGGTCTTGCAGCCATCCTGACTTCGTTCGCGCTTGTCGCGGCTGCAACGCCTTCGGTGCAGGCCTGTGTGGCCTGCATCGCCATGCCCCGGGACAGCCTTGCCGATAACGTCTCTGAGGCCGAGGTCGTGGCGCTGTTGCGGCCACGTCCTGACGATCCGTTCCGCAACGCGCCTGTCACCTTCTTGCGTGGCGGGCCAAATGTGCCCGAAGTCCCGTTCCTTGTCTCGCGGGACCGCGCCGCTGCTCTTGCGGTGAATCAGGACGAAGCGGTCGTGGCCACTTGGACCGCAGCTGGGGGCTGGATGATCCATGATCTGGCCGGGACCGAAATGAAGTCCATCCTTCGTGACGTGCTGTCCCGCGATCTCTCCTCCCCGCAGGCGCGGGGGGAATTCTTTGGTCCCCTTGTGCTGAGTGCCGATCCTGCGCTCAGCCGAATGGCAATGATCGAGATTTCAACGCTGCCTTATCCTGTCATCCGTGAAATCCCGGTCCGGGTGCCGCGCCAGGATGTGGCCAAGCTTATTTCTGATCCACTCTGGGCCGACTGGGCCCCGGTGATGATCCTGCTGTTCGGTCTGTCCGAAGGTGCGGGGGACAAGGCCTTTGTCCGCCACGCGGCCGATGCGATGGCAGAGAACAGCCGCACCGTCCATCTGGCGGCCTGGGCGACGGCCCTGATCGAGATGGATGGCGATGAAGGTATCGCCTGGCTGCGGGACAACTACCTCGGCAATCCCGAACGATCACTCCTCGAACTGCGTGAAATCGGCTTTGCCCTTGCCAGCCACGCCGCCCGTGACGATGCACTGGGTGCGGTCGTCCGCGATACGCTCGCCGAACTCGCTGCAGCCCAGCCTGCGATCGCGGGTGCGCTTGCCAAGGTTCTTCTCGACCGAGAGGACTGGTCGCTCGCCCCTGATTTCAAACTCTGGCTGGACGACGGCCTTATTGCGCTGCCCGAGGATGAATTTGTCATTACGAACTATGTTCTGTTGGCTGCTGCATCAAGAATGGAGAGTCTGCCGTGAATGTCTTGAAACATGTCCCCGTGACGTTGGCTCTGCTGATATGGGCCGGGGCAGCTTCGGCCCATACGGGCAACGTGGCGGGTGCCGGTTTCATTACCGGATTTCTTCACCCGGTCTTTGGCTGGGATCACGTTGCTGCGATGGTGGCCGTGGGCCTTTGGGGGGCATTTCTAGGACGGCCGGCCATCTGGGTACTGCCCGTTGCTTTCCCGCTGGTCATGGCCGTCGGAGGCGCGATGGGTGTCGCCGGCGTTCCTCTGCCCGGGATTGAAACCGGGATTGCGGCGTCGGCGCTTGTGATCGGTCTGGCTGTTGCCCTTGCCATTCGACCGCCGATCTGGGTCGCGGCTGTGGTCGTTGCCGTGTTTGCCGTTTTTCATGGCCATGCGCACGGGGCTGAAATGCCTGAGGCCGCAAATCCGCTCGCTTTTGCGGCCGGCTTTGTGATTGCAACCGGGCTGCTCCATCTTGCGGGAATTGCCTTCGGTCTGCTGGCCTCGCATCCGGCGGGCCGCATCGCGGTGCGATCTCTTGGGGGGATCATCGCACTGGGAGGAGTGGGCTTTCTGACCGGCGCCCTGTGAAACGTCTTGCACTGATCCTGATCGCGCTGCCTGCGCCCGTGTCGGCGCATGCGGCCTTTGGTGATCTTGGACCGTTTTATCAGGGTTTCCTGCATCCAGCTGCGGACCCGGCACAGGGGCTTCTTGTTGCCGCCGGAGCAATCGCGCTGGCCCGTCAACCGATCAGCACGGTGCGGAAAGCCTTTCCTGCTCTGGTCGGGGCCGCGTTTTTCACCTTGCTGATCGGCAACTGGTTTGCCCCGCCGCAGCCCGGTGTTACTGTGGTCGCGCTTTCGGCGCTTTTCATTTCTCTGTGGGCTATTGTTCCTTTGCGCACGCCGGTCATGATCGTCTCGGGTCTGGCTATCCTCCTTGGGGCTCTTGCCGCTGTTCCCCTGCTTGGGTCAGACCGCGCCGGACGCGAGCTTGTCCTGATGCTGTTTGGAGGGACGCTTGGAATCGCGATCTTCACACTTTTTCTGTGGGGCGCGGCTGAATGGGCCGACCGCCGGATAGTCAAGGTTGCAAGCGCTGTCGTGGCGGCGTGGATTGCAGCGATCAGCCTGATGACTGCGACCTTGCCTTCGTGAGCGGCTGCTAGAATGCCGCCAGACGGGCCAAGAACCACGCGCCCGAAATCCCGCCGATGATGTAGCCCAACGTGCGCGTTCCCCCGCGACCACGGGTCGTGATTGCGGTGATCATGCCGGGGTAAAGCCGTCGCAGGATCGCTCCTACGGTCATGACGAACGCGATGAACATGAGTTGCCCTGCCTCGACACCAAGATTGAACGCCAGAAGCGCAAGGGGCACGTCGCCCTGGGGCAGGCCGATCTCGCGCAGCGCCCCCGCGAAGCCCAGGCCGTGCAGCAGGCCGAAGGTGAAGGCCACCGACCACGGATAACGCTCGGTCAGCCCCAATCCCGTTCCGGCCGGCCGGAACAGCTCTGCGGCAAGGAACATGATCGACAGGGCGATGACCGCCTCGACCGGAGGGGAGGGAAGGCTGATCCATCCGAAGGTGGCGGCTGCGAGCGACAGCGAATGCGCGACGGTGAAGGCCGTCACCGCCCCGATCAGCGTGCGTCGGTTCGGGATCAGGAGGAGCAGCGCGAACACGAACAGCAGGTGGTCAGTCCCCGACAGGATGTGGCTGACCCCGAACGGGAAATAGGTCTGAAGCACACCGATCGGGCCGAGGGGCGCGGGCACCGTGAACACAGCGTTTCCCGGCGTGAGCCGGGTGCTTTCGGCAACGCCCGGGGACAGTTCATAGCGGACCAGCACGTCGGTCTGGGTGGCCTCAAGACCGGGGATGGCAATCTCGCCGCCCTCGATCCCGTCCGGACAGGCGACGACCCAGACCGCCGCGAACCCGCGCCCGTCAAAACGGAGCGGAGGAATGTCGGCAGGTGCGCAGGATCGCGGCAGCACGACCGAGATGGCCATCGGCGCGCCACTGACATTCGGCACGCGCCAGAGGACGCGCCAAGTATTGCCGCCCAGATCCTGCATTTCGAGGAAGGCGGGATCGAGCGCATGGGCGCGGGCCGCTGGCGCAGGCAAGACATTCAGGCCGAACCACAGCAGGAGAAGGGTAAGTATCCTCAAGGCGCGGGGCCGTCGTTGGGAAGGTTCACCGTATAGCGGGACAGCAGCGCCTGATACTGGCTTTCGCGCAAAGCCTCGGCCTGATCGCGTTGCCAGTCTTCAAGGACTGCATTGCGTACGGATTCCAGGGGTGTTTCCACGGAGGTGGTCATGGCGTCCAACCGGATGACGTGGGATCCATAGGCGGATTCAACCGGCCCCGCCCAGGTCGAAGGGGCCAGCGTCGCCAAGGCATCGAAAAAGCCGCTTCCAAAGGTGCCGTCGACCGCCTGCGCCGGGGCCACGCTCATTTGCGCGGGAAGCAGTGTGCCACGTCCA
>JBGSWJ010000181.1:0-4217 GCA_041752495.1 Rhodobacterales bacterium | reverse complement strand
GCCGCAGCCCGCCGCTCCTGTCCGGCAGGTGACGCTGCTGCAGCGCAAGGCCGAAAAGCCCGGGCGCCATCTGGGCAAGACGACGGGGTGGATCCATCGCGCGGCGCTTCAGATGAAGGGCGTGCGGATGCAGGGCGGGGTGAATTATGAGCAGATCACGCCGGAAGGGCTGGTCGTGTCGACCGGCCCCGCGCGCGAGAACCCGACGCTGATCCCTGCTGATACGATTGTCCTGTGCACCGGGCAGGTGCCGGAACGGTCCCTGGCAGATTTGTTGATCGCTTCAGGGCAGAGCGTTCACGTCATCGGCGGGGCGGATGTGGCGTCAGAACTGGATGCCAAGCGGGCGATTGATCAGGGTACCCGGCTGGCGGCAGCGATTTAGGGCGGGGTCAACTTCGCTCCTCAGGCGGGCGCCTCACCGCTGGCGGCAGGTTCCCAGAGTTCGATGGGGTTTCCTTCGGGATCGTGGATGCGGGCAAAGCGGCCCGCCTCGGGCGAATCCCATTCCGCCCGCGTTTCGGCTGCAATCCCTGCTGCGGCCAGACGGGCCAGCATTCCGTCCAGATCATCCACCCGGAGGTTCAGCATCCACTGCTGGCTGGCGCGGCCAAAGTAATCGGTGTTGGCCGCGAAAGGGGCAAAGACTGTTGGTCCCGCTTCTTGCGCCCAAAGCCCCCAGGGCGGCCCGCCCACCCCCAGATGGGTCGCATACCAGTCTGTCAGCGCCTTTGGGTCGGCCGCACGAAAGAACAGCCCCCCGATTCCCGTCACTTTGGCCATCGCACCCTCCCCGGCTTGGGACAAGGCTAGGCCCGCAACCCTGAACCCGTCAATCCCGCCCAGTGGCACGGCATGGTTGCAAAAGCGTTTCTCTGCCTTCACCTATACCCACGAAAACCCCGAGATTGTCTGAACCAAGTCCCATTGCTGCCTGATTTCGACGGCACAAAGGCTCAAGTCATGTTTGGACCGAGAGGGACGCAGTATGGATCGCCTGACGGAAATGGAAGCCTTCGCCACGGTGGTGGACCAGGGAGGCTTTACCGATGCGGCCAAGAAGATGGGGATTTCGAAATCCGCTGTCTCCAAGCACGTCTCGGCCCTTGAGGCCCGCCTTGGCGCCCGGCTTCTGAACCGCACGACACGTCGTGTCAGTCCGACGGAAATCGGACTGGCCTATTACGACCGTGCCCGCCGGGTGCTGAACGATGCGGGCGAGGCGGATGCGCTTGTCACCTCGATGCAGACGGCGCCTTCGGGCCTGCTCCGGATCAGCGTTGCGACCGATTTCGGGGTGAACCACCTGTCGCCGGTTCTGGGCGAATTCCTGCAGGAATTCCCGGATATCACCGTCAACATGGTGCTCAACAACCGCTATGTCGAACTGATCTCGGAAGGGTTCGATATGGCCGTCCGGATCGGAGAGCTTGAGGATTCCACCCTCCGCGCCCGCAAGCTGACCGAAACGTCCAAGCGCATGATTGCCGCCCCGTCTTATTTCGCCCAGTTCGGCCGCCCGGAAAAGATCGACGACCTGAACGATCACAAACTGCTGCATTATTCCAACCAGGCCAATGGCGCCGTCTGGAAACTGACCGCTCCGTCGGGTGAAAAGCGACAGGTGCGGACGGCTGGCTGGCTGACGGTGAATGACGGGCAGTCGCTGTTGAACGCCTGTATCTCGGGCCTTGGGATCGCTTACCTGCCGTCGTTCCTTTACGCCGATGCGATGGCCAAGGGTCTGGTCGAAGAGGCGATCCCCGATCTTCCGGTTGAGGTGCAGGGCATCTATGCCGTCTATCCGCCGGGCCGGTTTACCCAGCCCAAGGTCCGCGCCTTTATCGACTTCCTGGTCAACGCCTTTGCCGACAAGGGCCCTGACAAGTGGTAAGGTCGCCTTTCTGATTTCCCCAAGGGTGCTTGATGCGCGCCCCTCCTCTGGCGCGGTCCCATGGACCGCGCCTTTTTTCTGTCTGCGCAAGGCAGGGCGTATGTCAAACTGAAGATGGTGCGCATAAACTCCCGGCTGTTAACGATTTGGTCGGCATTCCGGGCTACATCCTTTGCCCGGGGGCCGACAAACGGAAAACGGCATGACTTATCTGGTCGATCTCATTGCACCGCGCAGCTGGAAGGACGGGATCTGGAAAGGGATCGCCTTTGTCTTTCTGGTGAACCTCCTTAATTTCTTTACGACGATTCTTGTCCGGGGCATTCCCTTCAATGCCGCCCCCGAAATCATCAACACGACGATCGTCGCAATCCCCTTCGTGATGATCGCGCTGGGCTCACTCTATCACCAGCGCGCCCTGCAGCAGAAACTCACACTTCTGGCCACGACGGACATGTTGACCGGGCTGCCCAACCGGCGCGCTTTCCTTGCCCGCACGACAGAGGTGACGCAGGGTGGCCAGACCGGGGCGCTTCTTTTGCTGGATGCTGATCATTTCAAGATGATCAACGATACCTGGGGCCATTCGGTGGGTGATGTCTGTCTTGCGGCCATAGCCGACCGCCTGCGCCGCACCCTGCGCCCCGGTGACATCGCCGGGCGTCTTGGGGGGGAAGAGTTCTCCATCTTTCTTCCCGGTGCCACCGTCGAACAGGCCCGCGCCATCGGCGACCGATTGTGCCGCACCATCGCGGTCGAGGCGGAGGGGGCCGACCGTGATGTGCGGCTGACGATGTCCATCGGGGCGAGTTTCGGTGAAAGCAGCACTCCGCTTGACCGGCTCATGGCGCAGGCCGACCGCGCCCTGTATCGCGCCAAGGCCGAAGGGCGGGCCCGCATGGTCTTTTGGTCCGACCCGGTCAACGATCCACCAGACCCTGACATCCCGTTGCGATATCGGCTCGCGTGACGGACGCCGGGTCGAGGTCACGATCTCTTTGGCCCGCCGGTTCGTCGTCCCTCCCTCGGGGCAGAGGATGGGGACGACGGGCGCGAGGTCGCCCGGTTGCCTTGTCTGCGGGCTGGTCGGTCGAGGTCACAATTATCTCGACCCGCCGGTTCGCCACGCGGCCCCGGCGGTGAGGTCGGGGACTGCGGGGGGCCAGGTCATCCGGTTGCCCTGCCAGAGGGCTACTCGGTCGAGGTCACGATCACCTCGACCCGCCGGTTCGCCTCGCGCCCCTCGGGGGTGAGGTTGGTTGCCACGGGGGCGAGGTAGCCCATCCCTTCGGCCTCGAGCTGCTGGCGGGGGACGCTGTAATCGCTGACAAGCCGTTCGAGGACGGACCCGGCCCGGCGTTTTGACAAGGCGATATTCGCGTCGAGCGACCCCTGACTGTCAGTATGGCCAACAAGAGCCACCGTCCGCGACGGGTTCGCGGCAAGGTAATCGGCCAGACGCTGAAGCGAGGCATAATCGCCCGGAGCAAGCTGGGCCGATCCGGTCGGAAAGGTCAGGTCCGACAGGACCACATGGCCGAGGGTATCAAGTGCGGCCCCAAAATCATCCGGCACGGCGACCGGCTGCACCGTGTCCTGATCCGACCCGGACACCGGCTTGCCGCGCAGGGGCGGTGCGCCAGCGGTGGCGATCATCCCGACCCCCGGCGGGCCGACGCGGATGATCTGGACGAAGCCTGCATCGCTGGTCCGGCTGACCAGAATGCTGACCACCTCGTCACCCTTTTCGGCCGAGAGGAACCGGAAATCGCCGAGATCAACATACATTTCGGGCGGGGGGATCACGACGGTGCCGTGCCGGAAATCGAACCCGCCGCAATCCTCGGTCGCGCATTCAAAGATCACGGTGAACCCAGCCGCGACAAGCTGATCGCGCAGGGGGGCAAGGAGTTGGAGCGTCGTCAGCGCCAGCGCATCGATCCGCCAGGCCTGCGCCCGCACCTCGCCCTCGTGCGGGGAAACGGGCATGAAGCCGTCGGCATAAGGGCCGACCGGCATTTCGTAGCGGCTGAGCGGTGTGACCATCTCGCGCTCCATCCGGGCGTTGCCGGGAAAGCTGAGTGTCTGTGCCCCGGCGGTGGTGCCAAGGGACAGCGTGGCCAGCATAAGGAGCGCCAGAAGCCGTTTCATCCCGCCCCGCCTGTGCGGATGCGGTAGTGATACTGGCCCGTCTGTTCCATCCCGAGCCCGGTATAGACGCCCCGCGCGCCAGCATTCGCCTCGGTCACCACCAGCGCGAGCACCCCGGCCCCCTGTCGCGCCGCCCAGTGCGCCGCAGCCTGTACCAGCCGCCGCCCCAGAC
>JBGSWJ010000180.1:0-4165 GCA_041752495.1 Rhodobacterales bacterium | reverse complement strand
GCCTGCGTGATGGCCGCCGACGTCGCCTCGTCCGGCGCATTGCCCACGGCGCGCGGCGCGCCACCCTCGGGCCGTTCGATGATCAGAGCATAGGGATCGGCAACAGGCAGGGCGGGCTTCAGGAACGAATCAAACGCTCCTGAAAAATACCCCCCCGCCCCGGCGCCGCCCAGGATCAGCAGGCCAAACACCGCATAAAGCCCGCCGCGCCCCTTGCGTTCCACAGGCTGCGGCGCGGGTGCAGGCTTCGGCGGGCTTACCTGCGAAACCGGCTTCACGGTCGAAATCGGCGTGACCGAAGCCGGCCCCGGCGGCAGCCCCGCCCCGGTCGGCGGAATTGTCGTCGGTCGGCGCGGTACGATGACCGTCCCCTCGTCCGCCGTGTTGCCAAGCGCCGCCAGCAGTTCCTCGCAGGACTGGAACCGCTGCGCCGGATCGGGGGCTGTCATCCGGTCAATCAGAGATTTCAGCGGCTCCGGCACACCCGAGGTATCAAGTGGCTCTGCCTTGCGCTGCAACACCTCCATCGGGTTGCGGCCAACATCCGGCGTCTTGCCTCGGAAAGTCGCCAGCAACAGCGCACCCAGCGAATAGATATCCGTCCGCTTGTCCGTCTGCCCCGAAAGCTGTTCCGGCGCCGCATAGGCGTATTTGCCCGCAAACTCCGATCCGACGATGGTCTCAGCACCGGGATTGGTGTCCTTGGCGATCCCGAAGTCGATAATAACCGCTTCGGACGGCACACCGCCCCGCAGGATGATATTGTCCGGCGAAAGATCGCGGTGGACGATGTTGCGGTTATGCGCCACCCGCAGCCCCTGCGCGACCCGCCCGCACACGGCCAGCAGATCATCCGCCGACATGCCACCGGCCTTCATCAGCCCATCCAGCGGCGGCCCTTCGACATAATCCATCACCAGATAGATATGCCCGTCCGGGGTGCGGTGGTTTTCGGAATACCGCACGACCGCATCATGGCGGATCTCGCGGATTTCCTCCTCACGCTTCATCAGCGTGATGAAACCTTCATCCCCCGAAAACTCGGCCTTGAGCGCCTTGATCGCAACAAAACGGCCCGAAATCTCGTTCCGGGCCTGATAGACTTCGGAGGTCCCCCCGCGACCAAGGACCTTTTCGATCCGGTAGGTATTGTTCAGCAGGTCACCGGCCTTGAAGATGTCACCGCGCCGGGATTCGACCATGCCTACCGTTCCGTATTCTATGCTGTCTTGGTTCCGATGGGTCAGGCGCCGACCTGGAACTCCACGCGGCGGTTCACATCGCTGCGCGGATCATTGGGATCCAGCGGAAAGGCTTCGCCCACACCGATCGCCTCAAGCCGGTCTTCGGGCATGCCGCAATCGGTGACAAGGTAACGCTCAACCTCCTGCGCCCGCAAAAGCGACAGGTTCTGGTTATAGCTGTCCGACCCGGCCGCATCCGTATGTCCGATGATCCGGAACACCGGCACATCCGATTCCAGCATCACCTGGCACAGTGTCACCAGCTTGGCCTTTTCACTGTCGGCAAGGGCCGCGCTGTCATAGGCAAACTCGACCCGGATATTGACCTGCTGCGACGGATCGATCTGGACATAGGTCGGATCGGCAGCGGCCACGGCGGTGCCCTCGGTCTCGGTCTCAGTCTCTGCAGCGGCCTGCTCCTCGCCCGCCACCGGCGCAAGGACAAGCCCGCGGGTCTTTTGTGATTCGAACAGCGCTTCCAGCTGTTCCGCAGTCATTTCAGAGGCATCCTGTTGCGCATGCACCGCCAGCGGGGTGCCAAAGGCCACAGCGGCGGCAAGGAAAGTGCGGGCAAACATTCCGGTTTTCATCTCTGCTCCTCGTTCAAAACGGGCGAAACTGCATGAGCATCACAATAGAGCAAGGGTGCAGCGGCGACAACGGGCCAAAGCGCCACGTTTTCCCCCCAATTTCCCGAGAGAATCATGTGATCAAAAGCATTTGCGGCTTTGACGATCCCCGCCTCCTGCGCAATATGGGGCTGCTCATCCAGCCTTGGGGTCCGCTTTGAAGGTCGTTCCTGCCCTGATCATCGCCATGGGGCTCCTGTTGTCGGCGCTTTTGATTGTCTTTGTTCCCCCGCTCCTGCCGACAGGCGCCGTGGACACGTCCGGCGGGCAGGCGGTCGACAATACGGCCCGGTTCGATCTTGAAAACCTCCGGGTCGAGGTGCTGGCGATGAAGGATGCCATTGCAGGACTCGACGAACGGATCACCGGCCTTGAAACATCGGTCGCCGACCTGGAATCAGGGCCCCCGGTGCCCGCAACCGCGCCCGACGGATCAGTTGCAGTCGCGCCCCGGTCCGGCCCGAACGAGATCATCGATTCCTATGATCAGGTGGTGCTTGTGGCCGACCGCCGCAACCTGAACAAGGGTCTCACCGTCCCCTCGCCGCGCTTTCTGGTCCAGACGCTGGGCATGCCGCGCCCCGACCTGAACCAGGATTGTCAGGGCATCACCAACCCTCGCCTTGCCGATCTGGTCAAGGAACAGCAGGTGGGCCCGATCACTGTCAGGATGCTGCAACCTGCCCTTGATTCCCTCGCCCATATCTTCGCAACGATCCAGTCCGTCGACCCCGATCTTTATGCGCGCATCAATACTGCCGGGGCGCTCTGCGTCCGCTTTATCCGCGGCAGCACTACCAGCGTTTCGACCCATTCCTTTGGCCTTGCGGTCGACCTGAACATCGACGGCACGCTCGACACGCTGGGCGATGGCCAGACTCAGCTTGGCCTCACGATCCTTGCCGATTTCTTCAACGCCGAAGGCTGGGTCTGGGGTGCCGCCTATGGCCGCGAAGACAGCATGCACTTTGAAGTCAGCCAGGAAAAGGTGCTGCAATGGGTCGCCGAAGGCAAACTGCCCGGCGCTGGCTAATCCTTTGTCTCCAGCGTCGCCCAAGGCCGGTCTGTTCCAGTCGGCGTGAGGTCGGATGGTTTGACGGTCTGATGCAGATGGACCTTTGAAATCAGGATCGCTGTCACCGGGGCCGTCAGGAACAGGAAAAGCGTGATCAGCAGTTCATGCACCGACAGCGTCCCGTCGGCAAAACCCTGATACAGCATCGAACCGACCAGCACCCCCCCGACGCCCAAGGTCGTAGCTTTGGTCGGCGCATGCAGTCGCGCCATCGGATCGGTCAGCTTGATAAGGCCGAATGACCCGATGATCCCAAAGCACCCCCCGAACACCAGAAACGCCGCAACGATGATTTCCTGCCAGACCGCCATTGTCCCGCTCACTCGATGATGTTGCCGCGCAGAACGAACCGCGCATAGGCCACCGTCGACACGAACCCGACCATGGCGATGACAAGTGCCACCTCGAAATACAGTGTGGACCGCGCGCTGATCCCGAACAGGACCAGCAGCGCGATCATGTTGATGACCATCGTATCCAGCGCCAGAATCCTGTCCGCGACCGTGGGCGCGACAATGACGCGCCACGACGTCAGAAGAAGGCTCAGGGCGAAACATCCCGTGGCAAAGGCCAGTGCAAGGGCAATCATGGAAAGATCTCCTTCAGGCGGCGTTCATAACGGTCCTTGATCTCGTCCCGGACAGCATCCGGATCGGGGGCATGCAGGCAATGCACCAAAAGCGCACGCCCACAGGCCGACAGGTCGGCCGACACAGTCCCCGGCGTCAGCGTGATCGTTCCAGCCAGCACGGCAATCGCCTCGGGCGAGGTCAGGTCAAGCGGGATGGTGATGAACCGGCTTTGCAGATCGGCATTGCGCCGGAACAGGACAAGCCAGGCCACGGTGATGTTGGCCTTGCAGATATCCCAAAGGACGATCAGCACAAAGCCGACAATCGCCCCCGGATTGCGCAACCTCGGGCGGTCCGGCCAATAGGGTGACGTCAGGATCGGGATCATGATCCCCAGGAAAAGCGCCATAACAATGCTGCCCAGCCCCACATCCTGCAACAGCATCAGCCAGACCAGCACCAGCACCAGCGTCAGCGCCGGATGAGGAAGTAGCCGCCGGATCATGGGGACACTCCTTCAGCTGAGGGGATCGACGCGGCGCCATAGGCCGCAGGCGCATAAAGCTGCGCCGATGTTTCCGAAAGAAAGGCCGTCACCGGCCCCGCGCCCAGCGTCAGGCCGACCAGCGCCGCGATCAGCAGACC
>JBGSWJ010000179.1:0-3690 GCA_041752495.1 Rhodobacterales bacterium | reverse complement strand
AGACCATGCTGACGGACGGGATTGCGGCGGCCTATCGGGCGGGCCGCGACCGGGTGGCGGCGGGGGCGGGCGTGCAGGCGGTGATGACCACGGTCTGCGACATGCGCAATGCGACACCCTATCTGTTCGAGGTGTCGGGCGATGACTGGCTGGGCAATCACGCTTTGGCCGAAGAGGTGTTCGGGCCTTTGGGGCTGATCGTGCGGGTGCGCGATCTGGCGCAGATGAAGGCGGTGGCCGAGAGTTTGCAGGGGCAGTTGACCTGCACGCTGCATCTGGATGCAGGCGATCATGCGGTGGCGGCGGGGTTGTTGCCGGTGCTGGAGCGGAAGGCGGGGCGGCTTCTGGCCAACGGGTTCCCGACGGGCGTCGAGGTGTCGGAGGCGATGGTCCATGGCGGGCCCTATCCGGCGTCGACCAATTTTGGCGCGACGTCCGTGGGCACGCTGTCGATCCGGCGGTGGCTGCGGCCGGTGGTGTTCCAGAACATGCCGGTGGAGTTGCTGCCGGTCGACCTTCAGTAAGGAAGGAGGGGGGCTCTGCCCCCCGCCTGCGGCTCCCCCCGGGATATTTGGGGCCGGAAGAACGGGGGAAGAAGGAAGGATAATGTCTGGGGCGTGTGCCCCTTTTGTGGAGGGAATGCGGATGGGATATGTGGCGGCGGCGGACCGGTATCAGGGGATGCCCTATCGGCGGTGCGGGCGGTCGGGGATGATGTTGCCGGCGATATCGCTCGGCCTGTGGCACAACTTCGGGCACGAGACGCCGCATGAGACGAAAAAGGCGATCTGCCGGACGGCGTTCGATCTGGGGATCACGCATTTCGATCTGGCCAACAACTATGGCCCCCCGGCTGGCGCGGCGGAGTTTGCCTTCGGGTCGATCTTTGCCGAGGATTTCCGGCCTTACCGGGACGAGATGATCATTTCGTCCAAGGCGGGGTATTTCATGTGGGACGGGCCCTATGGGGAATGGGGAAGCCGAAAGTATCTGGTGGCGTCCTGTGACCAGTCGCTGAAGCGGATGGGCCTTGATTACGTCGATATCTTTTACTCGCACCGGTTTGATCCCAATACGCCGCTCGAAGAGACGATGGGGGCGCTGGACTATATCGTGCGGTCTGGCCGGGCGCTCTATGTGGGGATTTCGTCCTATACGTCCGAGCAGACGCGGGCGGCGGTGGCGATCCTGAAGGATCTGGGGACGCCGTGCCTGATCCATCAGCCGAGCTATTCCATGATCAATCGCTGGGTGGAGCGGGACGGGCTGAAGGAGACTTTGGCCGAGCTTGGGGTGGGGTCGATTGCTTTTTCACCACTGGCGCAGGGGTTACTCACGGGGCGGTATCTGAAGGGGTTGGCCGAGGGGAGCCGGGCCACGCAGGGCGGGTTCCTGAAGCAGACGATGGTGAATGAAAAGTCGGTCGCGGCGCTGAATGCGCTGAACGATATTGCGGCGGCCCGGGGGCAGACGCTGGCGCAGATGGCGCTGGCCTGGGTGCTTCGCGAGGGCGGGATCACGACGGCGCTGATCGGAGCGTCGCGGGTGTCTCAGGTCGTGGATTGTGTGGGAGCGATCAGCAATCTGGCGTTCACGGGCGAGGAGCTGGCCGCGATTGACCGGATTGCGGATGAGAAGCAGTTCGCGGCCTGGGCTGTGGAGGCGCAGTGACCGCGTCTGCGCTGACGGTGGCGCCGCTGACGGAGGCCACATGGCCTGCGTTTGCGGCGCTGGTGGAGGCGCATGGCGGGATATTCTGCGGGTGCTGGTGTTTGGGCTTTCATGCAGAGCGGAATGCCGTCGGGTCCTATGCGGAGCGGCGCGACATGAAGTTCGACAAGGTCCGCCGGGGCGAGGCGCATGCGGCGCTGGTCATGGAGGGGGAGGCCTGTCTGGGCTGGGCGCAGTATGGGTCGGCGGCGGAACTGCCCACGATCAAGAACCGCAAGGAATATGACCGGACGGGGGGTGGGGCGCCTGACTGGCGGGTGACCTGTTTCTTTGTCGACCGGGGGCACCGGCGGGAAGGGATCGCGGCGGTGGCGCTGGACGGGGCATTGGGGCAGATTGCGGCGGCGGGGGGCGGTGTGGTCGAGGGGTATCCCGAGGCCATCGAAGGGCAGAAGACGGCGGCGGCGTTTCTGTTCGGGGGCACGGTGAGCCTGTTCGAGCGGGCCGGGTTTGCGGCGGATCGCAAGATCGGGTTGCACCGCTGGGTGATGCGCAGGGTCGTGGCCGCTTGAGCAACGGTTGGGTGGGGCGCAAGAATTTTCGGGGAAAATACTTGCCTGAAGGAGTGATGAGATGATCCGCAATCCGGTGTTGCCGGGGTTCAACCCGGACCCGTCCTTCCTGAGGGTGGGGGAGGATTACTATATCGCGACCTCGACCTTTGAATGGTATCCGGGGGTGCAGATCCATCACAGCCGGGATCTTGTGAACTGGCGGCTGGTGGCGCGGCCTTTGAACCGGGCTGCGCTTCTTGACATGCGGGGGAACCCGGATAGCTGCGGGATTTGGGCGCCCTGTCTGAGCCATGACGGGGAAAAGTTCTGGCTGGTTTATACGGACGTCAAGCGGCTGGATGGGGCGTTCAAGGATGCGCATAACTATATCACCTGTTGCGCGACGGTGGACGGGGAATGGTCGGACCCGTGGTATGTGAATTCCTCGGGGTTCGATCCGTCGCTGTTCCATGACCGGGACGGGCGGAAATGGTTTGTGAACATGCGCTGGAACCACCGGGGCAAGGGGACGGGGGCCAATTCGGCGCATGCGTCGTTCGACGGGATATTGTTGCAGGAGTGGTCGCCCGAGGGCGGGCTGACGGGGCCTGTGACCAACATCTATGATGGGACGGACCGGGGGCTGACCGAGGCGCCGCATTTGTTCTGGCGGGAGGGGTATTATTACCTGACGACCGCCGAAGGGGGCACGGGGTATGACCATGCGGTGACTTTGGCGCGGTCAAGGGTGATCACGGGGCCTTATGAAACGCACCCCGAGAAGCATGTGATTTCGGCGGCGGGGACGGATGCGCCGGTGCAGCGGACGGGGCATGGGCAGTATGTCGAGACTCATTGGGGGGATCATTACCATTCCTTTCTGATGGGGCGGCCGATCGCGGGGCCGGATGGAACGGGGCGGTTCTGTCCTTTGGGCCGCGAGACGGGGCTGGAGAAGGTCGTCTGGCGGGACGGGTGGCTGTGGCTTGAGGCCGGGGGCATGGTGGCGCGGGAGGTGGTGCCGTCGCCCGTGGCGGTGGAGTCTTTGGCGGCGGTGCCGGTGGTGCGCGAGTTGGGCGGTGTGTTGCCGGAGGAGTTCCAGTGGCTGCGGACGCCATATCCTGCGCGGATATTCCGGATGGAGGCGGATGCGCTGGTCCTGATCGGGCGGGAGTCGATGGGGAGTTGGTTCGAGCAGGCTTTGGTTGCGCGGCGGCAGGAGCATCACGTTTATCGTGTTGAATCCGTGGTGGAGTTTGATCCGGTGACCTATCAGCAGGCAGCGGGGATCACGACCTATTACAACAAGCACAAGTTCCATGCGGCTTTGGTGACGCATGATGACCGGCTGGGGCGGGTGGTGACGGTGATGTCCTGTCCGGGGGACTGGCCGGCGGGGGGGCTGGTGTGGCCGGCTGCTGCCGTGGAGGTTGGTGAGGGGTCGGTGGAGCTGGCCGTCGATGTG